>JAACDM010000520.1 GCA_009936795.1 Verrucomicrobiaceae bacterium
CGAGCGACGAACACCCCGCCGTCTCCCGCCAGCTCAGCCCTACAAGCCCATCACTTGAACTAACCTTAACTTAACTCAGTAACATTGCCGTTACACCTGAATCCGAGCGGGACCCTGAGGACAATCCCGATAATGACGAACTGAACAATGCATTGGAGTACCTCACTGGCTCCAATCCAGAAGAGTCCGCACCGTCGCTGCTGCAATTCTTTAGGTCAGGAGATAGTCTCGTGGTGACCTTTCCCCGTACCAAGGCCATTCCCATGAATACCGAACAAATCGAAGTCTCAGGCGACCTCATGGAATGGGATCCCGCACCGGATGGTGTCGCCAGCAGTAGCGATTTGAATGAACTGCAAAGCTTGATAATCGTAACGCTCCCCTTTGAAGGTCTGACGCAGCAATTCATGCAGATCGCCGTCGATGTCAGTGGCCAGTGATCCAAGCTTAAGGCTTAGCAGAGAATCCTGTAATGAAACAGGCGTGCTCGACTCTAGCAAGCTTCCTCATCATCGGCGTTAGATCGTGGAGGTGAACAGAATCAATCGCGCCGTCGGAACATCGCTAGTCGTTTATCGACGAACTTGCCTTTGGTAGCTAGGGAGCGGGCTTCTTGATTGGCAATTTCATCGATGAGTTCGCCTCCTACTTTCTGAATGGCGTCTTTGGCCAGGTCGTGTTCGTGGTCGAAGTAGGAAGTGATTATCAGCTTTCCTTCAGGGGCGAGCTTCTCGAGGCTTCGCTCGAAGATGGCGTGCCATTCTTTGCCGCCGAGGTAGTAGTTTTGATGCCTAACAAAGACTACATCGAACCCCTCTGCTAGGTCGGCGTCTTGGGTGAGTTTTTGGCCGTCTTTGACCATGAAGCGGTAGTCGACGCCGTCCTCGCCTTTGCCGCAACGTTCAGCTGCTCGCTCGATTTCGCGATCGCGAATGTCCGTGCCGATAAAATCGACCGAGAGTTCATGTTCGCGTCCTTCGCCAGCGGCCATTTGTCGCATGACCTTCTGAAGCATCTCGGCTTCGTGACACTCCCCGCACGCAAGGTCTAACACACGCAGACGTTTCTCGTCGGCTGGGCTGAGACGGCCCTCGCATAGACCGCGGAGCTGCTTTTGCAGCCGGTCCATGTCTTGAGCGAGGGCCTCGCGTTGCTGGCTGTGAGCCATGCGTTAGTCGATGGTGTAAACGAATAAGCCAGAACGCAGCTTGGGCTCAAACCAGGTGCTCTTGGGCGGCATGATTGCGTCGGCGTCAGCAATTTCCATGAGCTGATCGACGGTGACCGGGAACATGGAGAAGGCGACGGCGAAGTCGCCGGAGTCGACCCGCTTTTCTAGTTCGCCTGTGCCTCGGATGCCTCCGACAAAGTCGATGCGACTATCAGTACGGACGTCTTTGATCCCAAGCACGGGATCGAGCACGAATCGGTCTAGCACACTAACGTCCAGCTTCTCAATGGGGCTTTCCGAGGTATTGGCTGGCCAGGTCATGGTGTACCATTGCCCATCCACGTAGACGCAGGTTTCACCGGGCTTACTTGGGTCTTTCTGCCCGTTGGCTTCCAAAGTGGAGACTGCTTTCAGGCGGTCGAGGAAGTCTTCCTTTGAAAGGCCATTGAGGTCTTTGATCACGCGATGGTAACCGAGGACCTTGAGCTGGCTGGCTGGGAAGAGCACGCCAAGGAACCAGTTGTAGGATTCATCACCTGAATGGCTAGCATTCTTCTCGCGGCGTTCGGAGCCGACGCGCCAGGCGCTTGCACTTCTGTGATGGCCATCGGCGACGTAGCCGAGTGGGACCTGATCGAACTCGGCAATGATGTCGTCGCAGGCGGTCAGGCGCCAGACGCGGTGCTGCACATCACGCTCATCGGTGATGTCGTAGAGAGGTTTTTCCTTCTGAACTTCAGCGACGCGAGCATTGATCGCTTCGCGGTCTTTGTAGGTGAGAAAGATGGGGCCGGTGTGGGCGGATAGCGTGTCGACGAGCTTGGTGCGGTCATCCTCCTTCACTGGCCGCGTCTTCTCGTGCTTCCGAATGATGTTATCACCGTAGTCATCAATGTGGCAGGCTAGAGTAATACCCGTCTGGCGATGTTCGCCCATGATCTGCTCGTAAACATAGATGCAGGGCTTCTCTTCTCGAAGCAGAATCCCCTGCTCCTGCATGGCGACGAATTGCTTCCTGGCCGTTTCGTAAACGACGTCGCTATAAGGATCCGTATCAGCTGGCAGATCGATCTCCGCCCGATCCACATGGAGAAGGTCATTGGGACGACCAGACGCCAAGGCGCGTGCCTCCTCCGTATTGACGACATCGTAGGGAACGGTGGCCACGCCTTCGACGTGATCTGCATGGGGAATGAGTCCTTGGAAAGCTCTCGTGCGCATAATAGGGCTGCCTACCTACTACAGGACAGAGAGGACTCAAGTGCCGTTCCTGATATGTTGATGTCCAAGTTTACAATGGGCTGCACTGGGTAGGGTGCGAGAAGTCGCCCTGCTATGCCAGAGTCCACCGAAGGCCTGAAAACTCGTTTCCTGAGCCTCGCCCCTAACGGTGATGCGGATTCGCTGCGCTCGCTGCTTGAGGTCATGCCGGATCAGGATGCGGCCGAAGCGTTCGAAGACCTCGAGAAGAACGCGCAGAGCGCCCTTCTTAAGAGGCTTACCAGCGACGATTTCGAGGACATGCTCCCCCATCTTCCAGCGCCGCTGGCGGAAGTGGTGCTCCAACACTTCCCCCAATCCGAGCAACGTGAAGCGCTCGAGGAAATGTGGGATGATGAGCTCGCCGACTTCCTTCAAGACGTTCCCGAAGAGAACCGAGATCGTTACATCAATCTCCTGGACGAGGAAACCAAGGAAACGACTGAGGAACTTCTAAGCTATCCTGAGACTTCCGCAGGTGGCCGCATGACAACGGCCTTTGCGGCGATTAATGCCACGATGACGGTTAGAGAAGCCATCGCTAGCCTCAACGAGCAGCGGGAAGACACTGAGATTCTAGCCAGAATCTATGTGTTAGACACAGACCAACGCGTGGTTGGAAAAGTTCGCCTCCGCGATCTCACGTTCAGCCCTCGTAGTACGCACGTTGCCGATGTCATGCAGCCGGAACCCGTTGCCGTCAATGCCCAAGACGATCAGGAGGAAGCTGCCAACATGATGTTGAAATACGACATGATGGTCCTGCCAGTCGTCGATGACGAGAAGAAGTTGCTAGGCGTCATCACGCACGACGACGCCATGGAGATTCTCCAAGAAGAGTCAACGGAGGATTTGGAGATGCAATCTGGTATCGCTGGCACGCCAGATGAACTTGGCTACCTGGAGACTCCTGTTTTATCCCATCTACGCCGGAGATTTGTTTGGGTGCTAGGACTCGCAGTGCTCGCGATCAGTTCAGGATATGTCCTCGTTTCCTTTGAGCACTTCCTTGATGGTCGCTTCCTCCTTGCTCTTTACCTGCCCATGGTGGTCGCGGCTGGCGGCAATACGGGAGCCCAAGCAGCAACTTCAATTATTCGAGCCATGTCGCTGGGCGAATTCGAGCCGTCTGACTACATCGCTGCCGTTTGGAAGGAACTGCGCGTGGGTCTTTGCATCGGCATCACCGCAGGTCTTTGGATCGCCCTACTCACGCCAGTTGTGATAGTTCTCCTGCCTGGGACGGCAGACTCCATTTCCGCCTATCAGCTTGCCTCGATCGCAGCCTTGGCCCTGGTCGCCCAAATCACAACCTCAACCATATTAGGCGCAGCATTACCCATACTGGCAAACACCTTAAATCAGGACCCGGCCGTGGTTGCTTCACCCGCTATCACAACCGTCGTCGATGTCACGGGCTTGTTCATTTATTTCGGAATCGCTAAAGTGATTCTTGGGATGTGATCTCTATTTCCGCTTCGACTCCACAGGAGGGTCACGCGTAGATCTTCCTCTAGCCCACTGGCGAAGGTTCTCCAAACGCACTTCACCCTGACGAAAGTACTCCGAGCCTAAGCTCTGAGTGTGGCGATGCAAGGCAGGCCCCACCTCGGTCATCCATTTCTCTGACGGAATGGTGACCTCACCCATCCCGTCCATCTTCTCAAAGAGGAGCTTGGCAAAGAATTGGTGTCCCCCAATCGTCGGATGCACATGATCGAGAAACTCGGAATTCCCGGGAATCCCCCCTAAAGCAACAACCTCTATTTCTTTGCGAACATCCACCAAATCCACCTGGTGACGCTTGGCAACTTCCTTCACGATAGCGTGCATGGACTCTAGCATCCGAAGCGGACAGACGTCTTCGTCCTTCGCACGGACATAGGCACCTAACGCTGCACTCATATCTCCTTCGACTTCGAGCTTCTTTGCGAATTGATAGTGGGCATCGGCATGGAGGTCATCAATCTTGAGAGCTTCATTCGGCCGTCCCTCTGCTAAATGTTGATAAAACAGGTCCCGTTCATCTTCAGTAAGTCCGGCGCGGTGCTCAGACTTGAACGGAGTTTGGCCTCGGAGATTCTCTGCAGGGTTCATGAGAATCATCGGCACCCCAGCGCCCTTTGTCGCTGCGCACATGCGATCAAGGTTGAAGCGATAGTGATCAATGACACCTGAATGCCAATCGTCATCACGGTAGTAATGCTCCATCCCTCCCTCATGCTCGAGCAGTGCATCGACCTCGGCTGGCAGAATGGCCCGAGTCTCCATGATCGATTCAGCGGACACTTGACCTGTCATCTTCCAATAACCCGAGCGGATGACATTGAAGAGCCGCAACCGCGACGCCAAAGCATAAGGTTTGGTCACCGCTAAAGGAAGGTTCTTCAGGTGGGCATACGTCCGATCTTCCAAGAACTCATTCTGCCCTGTGTAGAGTATGACAAGATCAGGAGTATAGTTCTCAAGAACTTCTTCCAAGATGGGAACCAGTCGATAACTTGCATACGACACGCCACCACAATTGACTACTTCCCACTTCTTGGAGGGATCTGCGTATTGCAGGAAGAGTTGGAGCCAAGAGCTAAACGCCGTCTCCACGGTGTAGGGACGGCCAGCCACGGTCGAGCCCCCAAGGACGAAGATGCGATAGGTGTTCGCACCTTTCGTAGCCGGAAAACTCTGTGGGTAGAACCAATCCTTCCTTGATTGAGAGAGGATCTCATACGCGTCACCCGCTTCGTTGAGCTCGAATAAGGGGACGACTTCTCCAAACCCGGCGAACGGGTCCTCTTTAGGACTGGGCGTTCCCCAACCACCTATCACGAGCACAAATTCAAGCAGTGCCAACAGAGCTACGCCGACAACCAACGCCATTACGCGAAACATCCATCGACGTTTGACGGACAACTTGCTGGTCGAGGTTTCGTCCATGGCACACCCTATCCGGCATCCATGCCCAATGTCAGCGCCCCAAGCAACCCGGCATTATCGCCGAGCAATGGCGGAACGATGTAGTCCTGATTTTCTTCCAAAATCTGAGGGGCTTCTAGATAGCCGTTTAGCAGCTCCTGGACTCGTATACGAAGGGGTGGGAAGAGGTGGGATTGTTTCATGACGCCACCACCGAGCACGACGCACTCTGGAGAGAGCACCACAATCATGTTGACCAGGGCTTGGGCCAAGTAATCAACCTGCAAGGTCCAGGCCTCATGCTCTGGAGGCAGTTCGTGACCAGGGCAGCCCCACCGCTTTTCCAATGCCGGCCCCGAGGCGAGACCTTCCACGCAAGCGTTCTGATGAAAAGGGCATACACCCGGAAATTCATCTTGAGGCAGTTGCTGGATTCGCACGTGGCCCATTTCTGGATGAACTAGTCCCTGCAACGTTCGGCTACCACAAGCAAAGCCACCTCCAATTCCTGTCCCCACAGTAATATACAAACAACTGTCGACAGACTGAGCCGCGCCCCAGCGGCACTCCGCCAGAGCGGCCCCATTTACATCTGTATCAAACCCCATCGGCACAGAAAAGGACTCTTTTAAAACACCAAGAATATTCGTCTGCGTCCATGCCGCTTTAGGAGTGCTCGTAATGTAGCCATAAGTGGGCGACTCAAGATGGAGATCGATTGGGCCAAAGGATGCAACCCCTAATGACGAGAGCTTTCCATGCTTGTCCTCGGCCTGATTCAGAAACGCAACGACAGCCGCCAAAGTTTCCGGCGGAGTCGCGGTGGGAAGTGTCGTTCGCGCGAGGATTTCGTTAGGACCTGTTGCAAGTGCAACGACGAACTTCGTTCCGCCAGCTTCAATGGCTCCATAGATTGGTGAACTCATTTCACTGTGATCAAGACCATTACAGTCTCTAAGAATCTCGGTAGCTCACTCATCGAGCCGCAAGGCTAGGAGACAGTTTGAGCCAGATCAAGACCGATCACGACTGGCCGCCGCGAATGCATTGGCTGTTCACCAAAGTCTTCAGGGCCCATCGCAATTGGGAAAAACCGGCTCTCCGTCAGATTGGCTGGATGGAAATCATGTGAATCGCTGATCTTCGAACGCAATCGAAATCTCGCTATCCCCTGGTAGCG
>JAACDM010000521.1 GCA_009936795.1 Verrucomicrobiaceae bacterium
ATACGGACACTTGTCCGATCTCAAACTTACCGCATGAGTTCCGAGTTCAATTCAGGATATCAGGCGATTGACCCAAATAACGAGCTACTCTGGCGTCACACCCCACAGCGACTCAACGCCGAAGCCTTTCGAGATGCATTGCTCAATGCTAGTGGTAGACTAGATAGGGAAAGGCCGCTGGCATCGCAGGTGGGGAACCTGGGAGATCCTAGCTTTGGATCGCGCTTAAGACGGACGGGAGATGCTGGGGCCTCTTTGGAATATCGATCGGTCTATTTGCCCATGATTCGTGACGCTGTTCCTGAAAGTCTAGCGCTCTTCGACGCAGCAGATCCGAATTTGGTTACCGGAACTCGAGAATCGACCAGCGTGCCTGGTCAGGCACTCTACATGATGAATAACCCCTTTGTCATCGCGCAGAGCAAGGCCTTTGCGCAGCGCGTGTTCAAGGGATCCCAAGAGCCACGTGAGCGTGTGGAACGGGCCTACCAGATTGCCTATGGGCGAGCGCCGTCACGCCAGGAAATCAGGTCCGCGCAACTTTACCTGCGGGCCTTCTATCAAGCATCAGATCAAGGCAAGACCCGCAGGAAATTCGGACATGGGCGCCTAGCCTTCGAAAGCTTCTGTCAGAGCCTACTCGCTTCCGCCGAATTCCGTTACATCAACTAGTTCTCATCACCTACGTCATGGATCTTCCTCACACACTCTCACGTCGTGACACTCTCAAGTCGATATCAAGTGGCTTCGGCTATCTAGCGTTCGCCGCGCTAGCCGACCAGCAAGCGCAAGCAGAAGCAGGCACGCGATTTGATCCATTAGCGCCCAAGGCGTCTCATTTCCCAGCTCGCGCCAAACGGGTCATCTTTCTATCTATGCGAGGCGCTCCGTCGCACGTGGACACGTTTGACTACAAACCCGCGCTTACGAAAGACGACGGAAAGCAAGGCAAGACTGGGAGGCTCAGCAATCGCAAGCTCATGGGCTCACCTTGGTCGTTCTCTCAGCATGGAAAGGGAGGGCTTTGGATGTCAGAGCTGTTTCCTAATTTAGCGAAGCACGCAGATGAGCTTTGCATGTTGAAAGGAATGCACACCGATGTGCCGAATCATCCACAGGCGCAGATTCAGATGCACACGGGTAGTTTTCAATTTGTAAGGCCATCGTTAGGTGCATGGACACTCTATGGTCTGGGAACTGAGAACGCCGATCTCCCTGGATTTGTCGCTCTCAATCCTCCATCTGGCAATGCTCAAGCCTTTGGAAGCAGCTTTCTACCAGCGGTCTACCAAGCTGCGCGCTTTGGCCGATCTTCGAGAGGACCTCGTCGTCGTAGTGTGTCGGCCATTCCTAACATTACGAATCCAGTGCTCGATCGCGAGCTGCAGCGAATGCAGCTCGACTTTGTCCAGGATTTGAATCGAAGGGAGCTCGAACGCAACAAGCATCAGCCGGAGATCGAGGGCATGATCGAGTCTTATGAACTCGCCTTCCGCATGCAGGATGAGCTGCCTGAGCTGATGAATATTCAGGATGAATCAGAAGAGACTCGCGAACTCTATGGGGTCAACGATACGGAAACGGACAGCTTTGGCCGTCAATGCCTCTTGGCTCGGCGGCTGTCTGAAGCGGGCGTTCGCTTTGTTGAGCTAACCCATTCCAATTGGGACCATCATCGTAACCTGTCGACCGACCTTCCCGCTCGCTGCGGTGAGATTGATCAGCCTATCGCCGGGCTCTTGACCGATCTTAAACGGCGCGATCTTCTTAAAGACACACTAGTGGTATGGGCGGGCGAATTTGGACGCACGCCACACAGTCAAGGTGGCGATGGTCGTGACCACAATAACAAGGGATATACCACGTGGATGGCTGGTGGCGGCGTGAAAGGTGGCTTTAGTTACGGCTCGACTGATGAGCACGGCTATGAAGCAGTGGCTGACAAGATGCATACTCACGATTGGCACGCGACCATCCTACATCTGCTTGGCATGGACCACGAAAAGCTCACGTTTAGGCACGCTGGACGCGATTTTAGACTAACGGATGTGCATGGAGAGGTCGCTAAGGCGATTATTGCGTAGCTAGTTCAAAGAAGCTATGGACCCGCTGCTCGTGGTATGGTGCCGTGCTGACGCCTGTAATAAAAGCCACATGACCGCCATGTTGCGTTCTCTCGGTATGTAAGAAAGGATGGTGCTCGGCCTCCTCTAGCAAGTGACAGCCCGGAGTGAGGAATGGGTCGTCCTCTGCATTTACGAGTAGAGTGGGAATCGCGATGTGCCTCGCCGTGGCATTGGCGCTACAGCTGGTCCAGTAGTCTTGGGCGGAGCTGAATCCGTGAACCGGCGCAGTAAATTGGCCATCGAAGTCATGAA
>JAACDM010000522.1 GCA_009936795.1 Verrucomicrobiaceae bacterium
GCGTCGAGATGCAAGGCCACTCGGACGCTGCTCGTGGTCCATTCAACCTCACCTACCACCCAGCAAGCCATGCAGTAGAGGAGGAAATTCATCGAGGCCCTTCAGCCCACGGAGGAAGCGGCGGTGACCCCCCTCAGCATCAAGGCTCACTCAGTGCAGACGAAGTCGGGGCCGGTCGCTACCAATCTCACGCCACCGAAATGCAAGTAAACCGCGCACGAGTTCAGCTCCGCGCCGACGGTAGCGCCGCGCTCACGTTCACTGGTCGCGACACCATCTCGTTCGCGGGAACGTGGACTGTAATGCGTGATGGCGTGGCCGAAGTGAGTCTCAGCCGACTTCAAAGTCGCATCCCCGTGACCAGCAAAGCCATCATTCAGTACCACGGAGATCGCGCCACCGCCGTCAGCATCACAGGAACCTCACGCCAGCGCGGCCCCTTCGACCTCACATTCCGCACCGAAACTCAGCACTCGAATAGCGACTTCAGGGATCACAAGGATCCACGCGGCGAGCGCAAGCCTCAGTGGAAGACAGTCCGTGGTATCAAGGATCTCTTGGAGGACCTTTTCTAGAAAGGTTCTATTTCTTGAAGTAACGATCAAATTGATTCTCCTCAGCATAAGCCGCAACACCATCCAGATCCTGAGTAGCCATTCCCATGACGAGATTGGCATGAAGAGAAAGCCGATTCATCTTATGGTCTAACGGAACCTTATCCAGGTAAGCCTTGGCAGCTTCTGGGTCGCTCGTTGCCCATTCTCGGATCAGCTTGTCGTCACTATTGCTGACGTAGAACTTCCGCTGCTCGTTGTTGCAAGGAATCCTCCTTTGCGGGGTTCCTTTATATTAGCTACCAGTAACTTTCATGAGAACCCCTTTCATCATCCTACTACTTCCGCTCCTCGGAACCACAACCCACGCTCAAGATCGTGAGATCATCACGTGGGAAAAGCGGCATTTGGATAGCACGTTCTACTCAGAGGGTGCGGGCCACGGAGACTTCAACAAGGATGGCTCCATCGACATCGTTTCCGGCCCGTTCATCTGGTTAGGCCCAGCATTCGAGCAGAAATTGGAGTTCTATGAGGCTAAGCCCATTGATCCAAAAGGTTACTCTCAGAACTTTTTCAGCTTCGGTCATGATTTCAATGGCGACACCTGGCCAGACGTGCTTGTGCTAGGCTTTCCTGGAAACGATTCGCGATGGTATGAAAATCCGCAGGGCAAGAAAGGCCATTGGCCGGTGCACGAAGCAATGGCTCAAACAGACAACGAGTCCCCAAATTTCACCGACCTCACTGGCGATGGGAACCCTGAAATCGTTTGCCAGGTGAACGGCCGGTTGGGTTACGCTTCACCTGATCCGAGCAACCCCACCGCACCCTTCGTCTGGCATCCCATCTCCCCCCCCAATGCCGTGGGCGGCAAATTCTCCCATGGTCTCGGAGTCGGCGACGTGAATAAGGATGGCCGTCTCGATGTGCTAGAAAAAGAACGTTGGTGGGAACAACCTGAGTCACTTAAGGAAGATCCAGAATGGAAGAGCCACCGATTCGCTCTAGCCACTCCGGGTGGCGCGCAAATGTATGCAGACGATTTCGACGGGGACGGCGACAATGACATTATCACGTCTCTTGCCGCGCACGGCTATGGGCTCGCTTGGTATGAGAATGTCGATGGCAAGCTCAACCAACGTCTCATCGTCGGACAGGACCCGTTAGACAACAACTACGGCGTGGCGTTCAGTCAGATGCACGGCATCGCCCTAGCAGACATCGACGGCGATGGTGTGAAGGACTTGGTCACAGGAAAACGCTACTGGGCACACGGTGGCAAGGATCCCGGAGGGACAGACCCAGCAGTCGTGTATTGGTTTAGAACTGTCCGAGATGAAGAGGGTGGCGTCGACTTTGTCCCTTACAAGATCGACGATGATTCAGGTGTCGGCACGGAAGTGAAGACCGTCGATCTCAATGCCGATGGCTTGTTAGACATCCTTGCAGGAAACAAGAAGGGTACGTTTATTCACTATCAAAAGCGCGGACAGGTCGACGAAGAGACGTGGAGGAATGCGCAGCCCATGAAAGCGTTTATCGACGGGATCAAACCTCAAGAAACGTATGAAGAAGGCAGCCCTCCAGACAAAGCGGCCGGAGCAATGACCCTTCCAAAAGGCTTCTCCGCCAGCCTCCTCGCATCCGAACCTCAACTCACTCAACCCATCACGTTTTGCTTTGACGCTCGTGGAAGAATCTGGGTCGCCGAGGCCCACAACTACCCCTTTCCCGCTAGAACTGATGAGGACGGGAAGGATCGCATCGTCATCTTCGAAGACGCGGATGGCAACGGCACTTACGAAACACACAAAGTCTTCGCTGAAGGTCTTAGCTTGATAAGCGGAATGGAAGTCGGCTTCGGTGGCGTGTGGGTAGGCGCCGCACCCTACTTCATGTTCATCCCCGATCGAGATGGCGACGATATTCCGGATAGCGAGCCCAAAGTTCTACTAGACGGCTGGGGTGTTGAGGACACGCACGAAACTTTAAACTCCTTCAGCTGGGGACCGGACGGGTGGCTTTACGGACTTCATGGCGTCTTCACCTATTCTCATGTGGGCAAGCCAGGCACGCCGAAGGAAGACCGGCCACTTTTGACCTGCGGCGTATGGCGCTACCACCCCACTCACCACAAGTTTGAAATCTTCTCTAACGGAACCTCGAATCCATGGGGACTGGATTTCGATGAGTATGGCCAGGCCTTCATCAGCTCCTGCGTCATTCCCCACCTCTGGCACATGATCCAAGGGGCCTATTACGAAAGGCAAGGTGGCCAGCACACACGAAAGCACCTCTATGATCTTTTAGGCACCACGGCAAAGCACCGTCATTTCTCTGGAAACGTGGCAGAGCATGCGCACTGGGGGCATACGCCACGGGCTGACATCATGAACAACGAAGTCTCCGCTAGAGGAGGTGGCCACGCACATTGCGGACTCACCATCTACCGCGGCGACAACTTTCCCGACCGCTATCGAGACGCGCTCCTCATGTTCAACCTCCACGGGCATCGCATCAACTGGGATCACGTCCATCGCAAAGGTGCAGGCTACGAAGGCAATCGTCGACCCGATTTCCTCTTTGCCAATGACCACTGGTTCATCGGGACACATCTTGATTACGGCCCCGACGGTGCGCTCTACTTCACCGATTGGCAGGACGATACCACCTGCCATCGTCAGAGTGACCTCGAATGGGATCGCTCAAACGGTCGCCTCTTTCGCGTTCACTATGGAGAGCACCAACCGACCAAAGTCGATCTAACCAAAGCAACCGATCTAGAACTAGCAGATCTCCAGACGCACAAGAATGAGTGGTTTGCCAGAACAGCACGACGCCTTCTGCAAGATCGCGCCAGCTCCACAACATCGGCTCCCGCTGCGGTCAACACCTTGCGACAGCTTGTCCGGTCTCATGCGGAGGTCCCGGTACAACTCCGCGCTCTCTGGACGTTGCATGGCATGAAGGCCACGGGTGATCTCTTACAAGAACTCGTCGTGAGCGAGACAGTCGACGAACATGTCAGGGCCTGGGCGATTCGTTTGTTGGGGGAAAGGATCGACCAACTCGATTCAGATACGAAAGCCATCCTCATCGAACGGGCACATTTCGAAACGTCGCCCTTCGTAAGACGTCACCTCGCCTCCCTCCTTCAGCGACTGCCACAGGAAGATGCTTGGCCTATTGCTGAAAAGCTCGTGATGCATGCTGCCGACGCCAGTGATCAGGTCATTCCTCAGCTTCTTTGGTATGGCATCGAACCCCTTGTGGCGCGGAACCCAGCACGCGGCTTTGCTCTGGCTAAAGCCACCAGGATTCCTAAGCTCCGAGATTACGTCATCCGTCGCGTCTCTGCAATCCCAGGAGGCTACGAATCTGCGCTTGCACACATCGATGACGCCACAGTGGCCGCGACGGTCGTCTCAGCACTAGCCGCTCAATTAAAAGGTGAAGCGAGCGTGCCCATGCCCGAGTCCTGGCCCAAGGTCTACGAGTTGCTCAAAGATAGTCCCAAGCCTGAAGTGAAGACGGCATTGCTCACCCTTGCTGGGAAATTTGGCGACAAACGATTGCTCCCAGAGTTTCGGAATCTCCTGACCGACGATCAACAACCCGAGGGTCTTCGACTCGCGTCCCTGACAATGTTACGCGACGCAAATGACATCGAAGTGGTGCCCGTTCTTCACGCACTCATTCGCGGTCCAGTGTCTCCGCTTCGCAATCCAGCAATCGCAACCTTATCGACACTGCATCAAGACGATTCTGCTTCGGTCATCATTCAAGCTTACCCAAAGCTTACACTCGCTGAGAAGGCTAATGCCATCACCACCCTAACGAGTCGCGCGGCGTCAGCTCAAGCCTTGCTTCAAGCCATCGCATCAGGCAAACTCCCCCGCGGGGATCTTAGCGTCGCTGGAGCCCGGCAGATCCTTCAGTTCAAAGACCTCAAGCTGGCTAGGTCATTGGAGGAACACTGGGGCTCGTTCAAACCAGTCAGTGCAAACAAGGCCACCGCCATGAAGCAGTGGCAAAGCAAGCTCACCACCGAATCACTCGCGCAAGCCAATCTAAGCAATGGCCGTCGTGTCTACAATCAAACCTGCTACGCCTGTCATCAACTCTTCGGCCAAGGCGTGGCCCTCGGACCCGACATCACTGGGGCGAATCGCAGCGACCTCAACTATCTGTTAGAGAATATCCTCGACCCAAATGCGCTGGTTCCTCTCGATTACCAACTCATCATCTTCACACGAAAGGATGGTAGCGTTGTCTCGGGCACCATTCGCCCAGAAAGCGCCACGGCATTCACCGTCATACTCCCCGGCGGCACAGAAACAACGTTGCCCAAGGCCAACATCTCCAAACAAGAAACCCTACCACAATCGCTCATGCCTGAAGGCATTCTCGATGCCATCAGCGACAGCGACGCTCGCGACCTCATTGCTTACTTACAAAGCGACAAGCAAGTGCGGCTTGCTCAAGAGGGAGAGGTCGTCATTGAAGGCGAAGCGCTCGCCATCCTCGCTAAGACGGGCAATGTGGCTTCCCAGGGCATGCAAAGCTTCAAGGCGGATCAATGGTCGAGCGATCACCACCTTTGGTGGACCGGGGCACGGCCAGGAGACACCTTAGCGTTAGGTTTTGAAGCGCCAAAGGCGGGCAAGTATCGGTTGGCAGCTGTTCTCACCAAAGCCGTCGATTATGGCAAAGTGCGGATTGCCCTCGATGAGGAAGCCAACTTCATCCGCAACGAGATCAATCTCTACGACACACAGGTAATCACCACTGGCGAGCTTTCCTTGGGCGAACACACCCTATCAGCGGGCAAACACAAACTCATCTTCAATATCCTCGGAAAAGATCCCAAAGCGGCTCCTGGCTACATGGTCGGCATCGATTATCTCCAACTTGTGCCCGCTCCTTAATGAATTTCACGCTTGGGCTCGGCCAGATTCTTATCGAAGGAGGCGCATGCGAAGCCAATCTACGCAGAGCCGAAGGAGCCATCCGCGAATTGGCTCGGCAAGGAGCAGACTTAGTGCTTCTGCCGGAAGCCATGAATTTGGGATGGACCCATCCCTCCTGCCATACCGCCGCTGAACCGATTCCTGGCGGAGTCACCTGCCAGCTTCTCCAACGACTCGCCATAGAGCATGGGATTCACCTGGTCGCTGGCATCGTTGAGCGAGATATGGCGACGATCTATAATAGTGCTGTAATCATCTCTCCTAGTGGAGAGTTCATTCTTCGGCATCGAAAGATCAATGAACTTGAGATCGCACACGACTGCTACTCTCGCGGCACCAGTCTCCGCGCTGTGGACACGCCACTGGGTCGCCTCGGGTTGATGATTTGTGCAGATGGCTTCGCCGATCAGTTAGCCATTTCTAGAGCACTCGCTCAAATGGGAGCCGAGATCATCCTGTCGCCTTGCGCCTGGGCGGTGCAGCCTGAGTTTGATCAGCTAGCCAACCCCTACGGCCAGATTTGGCTCGATAGTTATGCCCCTGTTTGTAGCGAATCCAACCTTTGGATCGCTGGGTGCAGCAATGTAGGCCCCATTGAAGCATGCCCCTGGAAGGGCCACCGCTGCATTGGAAACTCGCTCGTCATGGGCCCCGCTGGAAAACCAACCCTAACAGGCCCTTACAACGAAAGCTCTGCTTTAGTCCTTCACGTTCGCTCCTGACGAATTGCGTTGACCAGGAATGGCATGCTTTGCTAAATCGTGACACTTGGTTCAGCAACGGACCGTCTGTAATAACCCCAATTCTATGAAAAACACCTCACTCCACCACTGGAGAGTACCGTGCCTATGTGCGTCGCTCTTTCTAGCCGCGCAGGCAGGCGCTGCTCTCACTGATGACCTGGTGTCCTATTGGCCACTGGACGAAATTCAGGGAGGTAAAGCACCTGACGTTGTCAGCGGCATGAACATGGATGTCATCAATCTGTCTGACGCCGATGTCGTCGAGGGCATCAATGGCAACGCTTTCAGCTTCGACGCCACGAAACAGACTATGCTAGAGCGCCTTCACGCAGAAGGTGACCCCCTCCCAGCACATCAGTACGACACACTTACCATCTCATTCTGGACTAAGGCCAATGCCCAAGAGCAGTTCAATGAGAATGGCGATCCTACCAATGATCGACGC
>JAACDM010000523.1 GCA_009936795.1 Verrucomicrobiaceae bacterium
AATGCCAGTCTTTGCATTGAAGAGATGCGCAGTGTCGGTAACGAGTGAGAAAGAGGGAATGTCCAGGAGTGCCTCTGTCATCGCCTCGCGGCCTAACCGGTTCACAACAGCTGGGTTCATGCCATAGTGCAGCTCTTGGCCGTTGACCGAGTCCTTAGGCCAGCCATCGGGAGCCTGGCGGTCAGCGCTCTGGTCGATGACGTCGTCGAGAAAGAGGTAGGTTTGGGTATCCAGATTCGACGGTTCGAGGCCTTGCTTCGATGCCATCGCACGTATAATCGTCGTTTGATCAATCTTGATGGGCTCTTCGTAAGTCTGCCCACCGAAGAGAGAGGGTACGCTACCGTCTTTGGTGTATCGGATAGTCGCCCCTTCTGTTGCCGAAGTGATCTCGAGCTGAAATGGCGCGGTGAAATGTCCGCGATCGACGCTGAACTTGGTATCGGCAACGCAAGGGATCGGGGGCTCTTCACCGACGTCAGCCCAAGAAATCGAACCAACCAGCGCGAAGATGATGAATCCAAGTCGTGGTGGGGAGAGCCACTGCATTGTAAGACGATGGCAGCATTGAAGACAAAGGAAAAGCCCTTAGATTACGGACTCAGAGCAGCCGACCTTAGAAGTGACAGTTCGGATCCTAAATAGCTCTTGATTGGCTAGGCGGAACTCCGTCATTGTATTCAAATCTAGTGCACCCGTCAGCATCTCAATGAAATTCCTTCCTGGTCTGTTGTCGGCTGCCAGAATGATATAAAAGGTGAAATTCTAACAATCGAGCCATGATCCGAAGTTATCGACCTACCGACCTAGCCCGAGTCAAGGAGATCACGGCGATCTGCTTTGAGGGCGTCTCTATTGATCGCAATATCGAAGAAGCCTTCGGCGTTCTTGGTGGCAAGGACTGGCGCTGGCGTAAGTTGCGGCATGTGGATGCGGATACCGCAGAGGCAAATGCAATCGGTGTCTTTGTCTACGAGGAAGGTGATCTGCTCGTCGGCTACATCACGTGCCGACTAGATTCTGAGAGCAAGATCGGATGGATTCCTAACATGGCCGTTATCCCAGAAAGTCAGGGACAGGGTATCGGGAAACAGCTCATGGAGCGTGCCTTCACCTACTTTCGGGATGGTGGCATGGAGGTAGCCAAGATCGAAACGCTCGATCAGAACCCGGTCGGTCAAGTATTCTACCCGAGTATGGGCTTCGAAGAAGTCGCTCGGCAGATCCACTACGCGAAGAAGCTGTAAAGCCTCAAAGGGGAGAGTGCCTTTGGTTCACGAATTTAAGATCAAGGGTGGTTCTGTGATAATTAAATAAATTCCATAATGTGAGTTTTGATAAACCCTGTTAATTATTGTGTTGATGTAAAAGATCGCCTCCATGGTCAAATCGTAACCATCGTTGATTTAAATGAACATATTTTCATTAATGCTAGTAGGAACCTACCAGCTTTTGTCGGGTTGATCTTCTCTGTCGGCATTCTCAGTTCCCATGCAATGGTGACGGTTAACACGATTTCGAGAGCGGTCACGGTTCCAGGTTCCTCGGATACCAACAATGCGGTTGGGGACTTCAGTGAAAACCTCGGTATTGGAGACTTTGCTGCCGGACAAAAGACGTTTGTTTCTCTAACATCTTACTTCGGTACAGGAGGCGTCTTAGCTGAATCAAGTGGCGGCGGGCAAGTGATTTCGTCCGGCGAAGTGACGTTCAGCCTCTTGGAAGCCTACAATTACACTTTTGATGTGTTCCTGGACAGGGAGGTTGAGAATGCGGTCGATGTGGGCGCCAATTGGTCTCTAGTTGGGCCTGGAGGTGCTATTGCAGAGTTTGGCACAGTGGGAGTCTCAAGTGGTGTAGGCTCGGGTATGCTGATGGCTGGTGATTACACGCTTAGCTGGGATGCGTTTATTGATGCCCCAGCGCTCGCCGAAGCTTATTATGATTTTCTCTAGGTTTACGACGAAACACCCATACGGTTAACTGCAGTCCGGAAGCGGCAAAGCCCAGCAAGGCTACTTCTGGGCCTACAGTAATCCCAAAGGAGACGCCCTCTTTGACTGGCAAACCGGTCGAA
>JAACDM010000524.1 GCA_009936795.1 Verrucomicrobiaceae bacterium
CCTCTACGTAGCGGTGGCGTCTCGCCGCCGGGATTATCTCCGAGAGGTTACCCGCAGGTTTATTCACCAACCTTGACGCAGAGCCCAACTAACTGCGATGTTCTAATCTAGAATGAAACGAATCTTACCAGTGCTTCTCATTGCTTGTTCCTCCTTCAGCGTGGCAACGGCACAGACCTATGAAGGCAAGTTCCTTGAAGCCAATTATGACGAATCGAAAGTGCCTGAATACACGTTGCCCGATGTACTGACTTCATTTGATGGACAAGCGATCAATACGGTAGAGGCATGGGAAGAAACGA
The DNA here is from genome assembly GCA_009936795.1 of Verrucomicrobiaceae bacterium. Taxonomy (GTDB): domain Bacteria; phylum Verrucomicrobiota; class Verrucomicrobiia; order Verrucomicrobiales; family DEV007; genus JAACDM01. The sequence goes on from JAACDM010000524.1 coordinate 303, forward strand.
GAAGGCCTGAGATCCTCACGTTCTTCGAGCAGCAACTTTATGGCGAAGTCCCCGAGCCATCGAGCCCGATCAAGCGATCTTTCAAACTGTTATCAGAAAACAAATTGCTCCTCAATGGGCTCTGCACGCAAAGAGATGTTGAAATCACTTTGCAGAATGAGGCCGGAAGTTTGACCATGCCCTTGGTTCTGTTTGTGCCCAACAAGGCCAAGGGGAAAGTGCCCGTGATCTTGCTCGCCAATGGCAGCGATATCAGACGAAAGAACGTCGTTTTAGATGATTCGCAACGTTATGGGAAAACGCGCAATGGCATTCCCTTACATCAACTCATGATGCGCGGCATCGGCGTTGCCACCGTCGATTATGAGAGCTTTGGCAAAGACAATAGAAACCCTGAAGGAAAGATCAGTGGTGGCATTGTCGATTTGTTCTTAAAGCCCGGACAGGAATCGACCCTTGAGAACGAATGGGGCATGATTGCCATATGGGCCTATGCCTTGCGCGCAGGCATGGACTATTTGGAAACCGACCCAAAGGTTCACAAAGATCAGGTGGCGACCCTTGGCTGTTCGATCGGTGGGAAAGTGGCCCTATGGGCCGCCGCGACCGACACGCGCTTTGGCATGACCTTACTGGCCACCGCAGGCCACGGAGGTGATGCCATTTGGCGACGTGAATACGGCGAAACCTTGGACAACATGTGCAAATACTTGCCCACCTGGATTTGTCGCAATGCTAACAAGCATGCAAAGAAGGTGCATGACATGCCAGTGGATCAACACAGTCTCTTGGCGACCATGGCGCCCCGGCCGTTTTATGTGAGCAATGCTCATCACGACTTATGGGCGGATCAAATCGGACAGTGGATCGGAACCTACCATGCGGCTCCCGCCTATGCGCTGTATCAACAGAAGGTAAGCTTTCCGTCACTACAACAACCAGAGCTCAATCAGCCCATCGTTGAGAGTGCCATAGGCTATCATGTGCGTTCCGGTGTTCACGGACTCGAATTGTTCGATTGGGAACAGTACATGAAGTTCATTGAATTCCATTTCTTGAAGATCAAGCCAAGAACTGTTGCTGAAGTCTACAGCTCAAATTAGTGCCACCTTGTTCCTGCCTGGCAGATGGGCCTATCCAAGCAACCAAAGAAGGGCAAAGCTTTTGCTCTGCCCTTCTCTCAGTGATTTGTTCAAACTAACCAGCAGACGGGTTCGTCACTTCACCACGCCGCGATAGTAGCCTGTAGGATTCCCCGTTCGGCCAGCGTCGGTGTCCTCATAACTTCCCGTCACATCGGTAGCCACGTTCGACCAATTCTCGAGATCGGTGGAGTATTCGATGTCGTAGGTCGTTCCATCTGGCAGTGAGAGTGAAACGCCAGTAGCCGTCTTGGACACATCAGTAATCTCTTCACCTTCAGCCGGAGGCACGTCAACTGAACCTGTGTTGACTTCGCCTGGATTATCAAAGAGGGCCTTAACACTACCAGCATTGAGCACTCGATTGTAAATTTGAACGTCATCCAAGGTGCCTGAGAACGGAAGACCACCCGCGAAAAAGGCACCAATGTAGAAGGACTCTTGATCCGGATCGTTGAGATCAAGTTCCGGCGCTCCTTCTAGGCGCGCCACTTCAATACCGTCTACAAACAGGGTGACGGTAGGGCCAGCACTGTCGTAGGTGGCGGCGACGTGCACTGGTGTGCCAGCGGCGATCGGGCTGGTCTCTGTGGACAACGTCGCTTCATCGCCATTAAACCAACTCACCTCCGTTTGCGTGAAGACCAGGGCGAACGATGGGCTCCCAGTCCCCTGGCTGAAGAGCGTTTGAAAGGCAGTTAGTTCGGACGGATTGGCCCACATCGAGACTGTGAAATCTGTCATCTGCAAACGCTCCCCTAGGATTTCTCCATGAGAGCCTCCACCAAAGCCACCGGCAGTGCCCATTAGAATGAGGGCATCCTGCCCTAACGTCACGCCATCATACGTCCCGTGACGTCCGTAACCTGTGATGTCGAGCATTTCACTCGCTCCATCAGCCTCATCCAGTGTGTAATGCGCTGAGGGACCAGCAGCGTCGATCACCGCAGCAGTGAAGGCGACCGTGGTGCTCTTGTCAGTCTCATCGACATCATCACTATCAATGTCAATATTGAATTGGAAATCACCGGTTCTCCCGGGTTCGAATGAGTAGTTAATTTGTTCTGTAGTGCCTGGAGCAATGGTCGCGGGGAAATCGACAATGGTAATCTTGTCAGCGTCTGGCCCTGAAACGGTGACGCCAGAAATGGCCAGAGCATTCG
>JAACDM010000525.1 GCA_009936795.1 Verrucomicrobiaceae bacterium
ATGGCGTTGATAGCGGCAACCAAGAAGAGGCCTAACTGATCAACGAGGTGTCTCGCTTTGCTCGGCAGCCAATCGATAGCAAAGGTCAGGGCGATGTGTTCGCGTCTTCCTGCGGCGATTGCGCCGCCAATGGCCGTCGTGTAAACGAAGAGAATGATGATCACTTCGTTGGCACCGGTGATGGAGGTGTTTAGGACGTAACGCAGGAAGACTTGAATGACGACAAGCGCGAAGATGGTGAGGAAGCCAATGATGAGCAGGGCTTCAAGACAGCGGGTGAGGAGGTGTTCGAGACGCTGGATCATGGCGCTTCTCCTCTAGCGGCTTGGCGCGCTCGTTCGACGTCATCGGCACTGAAATCGCCCTTCTTAATGAAGTAATCGTAGACCGGCTGAACGGCCTGTTGAAAGGGTTTGAGGGCGTCGCCGTCGACGACGTTGGTTTCGAGCGCAGCGCTTAGCTGATCAATGTATTCCTGTTCCTTCTCGCGATTGGTGCGATCGCTGAGAGCCATGGTTTCGCGGGCAACTTCATCGAATGTCGTCTGTAAGTCGTGGGGAAGCTTCTGATACCACTCTAGATTGACCATGAAGGGATCAGGGCCGGTGGCGTAATAGGTTATTGTCAGAAATTTGGAGACCTCGTGAATCTTGAAGTCCCAGATATTGGCAGGCGCGTTGTCCTGGCCATCAACGACACCTGTTTGGAGGGCCTGATACACTTCCGTATATGGGAGTTCTTGTGGATTCTCACCAAAGGCGAGCGCGGTCTGCACGTAGACCTCCTGCATGGGCACCCGCATCTTGAGGCCTTTGAGATCTTCGGGTGAACGTAGCGGACGTTGGTTATTTGTATGGGCACGGAACCCCTGCGAGATGCCTGTGGCCGGGATGTGATAACCACGCTTGGCGGCTTCGCTATTGATCTCGCTGACAAAGTCACTGCCCATGAGGCGCATGGCTTGGTCCCAGTCATCGACGAGGAAAGGCATCATCAAGAGGCTGAACTTCGGATTGGCGTCCGCAAAGAAGCCTCCGCGGGTGCCTTGCAGCGCTCCTGTGGCGACGAAATCCATCAGCTCGCGTTCATTACCTAACACTCCGCCGAAGTAGAGATCGACAGCGATGCGGCCACCTGTCCGCTTCTCCAGTGCCGTCTTGAAGAACTGCATGGACTGGCTCCGCAGGGCTCCGACGGGCTGAGCGTTGGAGTAGCGGAAGCGAAACTCGACGGTGTCCTCGCGCTGGCATCCCGTAGCGAAGATCGCGAGAGCAAGACAGAGAGCGCGGAGAAGCATGGTTAGCGGAGTCGTGGCGGGACTTTTCAAAGTCGCGAACATATTGTGAGGCTTCTACGACATTGGAATGTCGAGCTACGATCATTCTTGCACAATCCGATAGAAGCCTACGCTTTTAACGGTCGGAGTGGCGTCGGTATCGGAATAGGTGCCAACACCGATGCCGGTCGCGATGGCGGACCAGGAGGCACTTTCTAGAGTTTCGGAGTAGTCTACAGCGTAGGTAGCACCCTCTGCGGCGGGCCAGGTGATCGTCACACCAGCAGCATCGCGCACGATGTTGGTAATCTCACAACTAGCGGGTTCGACGACTTCACCACCCGTGAGCAGTTTGCCTGAGTAAAAGGCGAGCCCTGCGGTGAGATCGATGGTTCCCGATGCAAAGTCCACCGCATCGCTTAACGCGACATTGTCTCCTGCTGCTGCAAAAGACGTGCTGGCCGTACCGAAGGTGGCTTCATTCGTACCACTCCAATCGCCACCAATCTCCGTCGAGGATTCGCTGGCCACTTCCTCCCCTTCGAGGAAGAGCGTTACCGTAGCGCCGCCATTGTCATTATCGACATCGAACGCCCACGCCACTTCAAGTGCTCCGGCAGCGAGCTGGGCTTCTGTGAGGCTGTGCTCAAGGGTGATCACGGTGAATCCACCATTGCCGGCGGATCTCAGTACGATCTTGTTACCCTCCTCGTAGACCACCGAGATCCCGACCGTGCCACCGCCAGATTCATAGAGCATCTCGCGATCACCTTCGGGCTTGGCATCGAAATCCACGCCCACTCGGAAGGACGCGTCTTGCTGGCTGAAGCTGTCCAACGATTCTGAGGCACCGACTTCCGTGTAGATGAGGGTGGGTTCACCTAACGGATCGTTTGGCTTGGAGTTGGCGTCGGTTGGGCTCGTGTTCTGGGAGACTTCGTAGCCATCGGAGAAGCCGTCACTATCAGAGTCACGATTCGTGGGGCTGGAGCCAAGAGCAATCTCTTCGCTATCCGTCAGCCTATCATCATCCGTGTCGACCAAGATTGGACTGGAGGGGGTGGCTCCGTTGACTTCGTCGCCATCAGAGAGGCCGTCCCCATCAGAGTCTGTCCTGGTTGGGTCACTTCCGTTCGTGAACTCGCCGAGATCGTTGAGGCCGTCGTTATCGTTGTCAGTATCGGGACTCAGTTCCGTGAGGTCGTCAGGAAAGAAGCTGAGCTCCCACGCGTCATCGAGACCATCATTGTCACCATCGCCTAACAAGTCGAAGAGCGTGTCTGCAAAGAATTGGAGGCCAGTTTCCAGATTGATCGTACCCGAGGTGAAGCCGACCCCAGACAAGGTCGTATTGTTACCCGTACCGGCGATGCTGCCGCTGGCTGAGCCGAAAGAAGCCCCATCAGAACCAGTCCAATCAGCACCCAACTCTTTGCTCACGCGACCGACCAGGGCGTCGCCGACAAATAGCGAGATCGTGGACAAGCCGTCGGGGTCTTCCACATCGTAAGTGAAGATGATTTGTTGCTCGCCGCCATCGAGTAACTCTTGTGGAAGCGGGTAGCTGATGGTCGACAAGGCGAAGCCACCGCTGCCCGAGGAGCGCATGACAACGGTGCTAGGTTCCTCGTAAACCACGGAAGTGCCAATCGTGCCGCCCCCACTTTCGAAGATGATCTCGCGTCCTCCCTCCGGCTTGGGATCGAAATCAATGAAGACGCGGAAGGTGACATCCTCGGTATCTCTATTGCCGTTAAACGTGGGAAGTGTCATGAGTTCGTTGAAAGACTCGGGTGCAGTCGGTGGTAATGCTGGGATGACTCCGAAACTCTCAGGATCATTTGGATCGAGATTGAGACTCAATTCCACGCCGTCGGGCCAACGGTCACCATCGCTATCGACCTTCACGGGATCGGTGAGGTGATCGTTGATCTCAGCGCCGTCTTCGAGTCCGTCGCCGTCGGTGTCGACTAACAAGGCGTTTGTTCCCCTCGTGGCTTCTTCCTCGTCACTCAGGCCGTCGCCGTCACTATCGACGGCAATGAGGTCGCCTAACGATTGTCCTGGATTTCCGTGGAGCAGGGCAATGTCCTCAGCGCTCAGCGGTCGATTGTAAACCTGGACGTCGTCGAGCGAGCCTGACATGGGCAGGCTTTCATTGGTAATCCCCAGAGTAAGGTCGCCCAGATCGTCATCAAGTACTTCAGCGGAGGCCTCATCGCGTGCGACTTCCACGCCGTCCACATAAAGAACGACAACCCCTTCGGTGTCATCCGTCTTCGAGTACGATACTGCGAGATGAACGGTCGTCCCGGCAGTTAGGATTGCATCTGTGGTCAGGCCTGGATCCCCATCAACGAACCAGGCGAGAGCGCCGTCGTTGTTGATCAAGCCAAAGTTGGGGGAGTCGCCTTTGGAAATGATCGATTGGAAGCCTGCGGTGCTGTCGAGCTGAGCCCACGTAGTGATGGTGAAATCTTCGATCCCACCGATCGTGGATCCTGGTATTCTAGCATGACCACCTCCCGAGAATTGGGCGGCCGTTCCCTCTCCGCCGAACAATGATGCGGCACCTAGCGAGACCGAGCCCGCGCCGTCTACATAAGCGCCAGGATTATCGCGACCGCTGGCATCGCGCAAGACGTCGTCCACGGAGGCTTCATCCAAGCGGTAGTGCCCGATAGGTCCTTGCAAATTGACAATACTGGCAGAGAGCTCAATCGACACGGTCGGCTTGTCAGCGTCGTTTGTCGCCAGTTCCAAGGTGCTCTGGAATCCACCTGACTGGCCCATGGAATCAAAGGTGAAGGCAACTTCAGCGGTCGCCCCCGGGGCCACGTTCGCAGGAAAGGTGTCGACAGTGAAGTGATCGTCATCCCCTCCAACAATGGTCGCTGCGGTGATCTCTAACGGTTTCGTTCTTCCGAGGTTGCGGATTTCAAACGAACTTGCGTGGGTCGGAGGAAAGCCCGTTACTTGACCAAAGTCCGCCGTGGACGGTCCGAGGTAGACAGGATCTTTCGCCGATCCGCTCAGCGGCTCTTGGCCACTGGCAATAGCCGCAATTTCATCTTCGGTTAGGCTGCGGTCCCAAATGGCCACATCATCGATGGTACCTATGTAATACTGGGTATTCACACCCTGAAGCCGGGATCCAAAGGTCACTTCCGTTCCGCTGACCACACTCGCGGTGTCTACCTCTACCGTGGCACTGCCCATGCCGCTCACGACTTCGAGCTTTCCGTCGACATAGTGCCTCACATCTCCCATGAGGGTGCCGCCTTCGGGAAACACGGACACGATGTGATGCCACGCGCCATCGTTAATCGGCGTGGTTCCGATAATAAAGCTGCCTTCGATTTCGGTGCGAACGGCACCCACCACTCCATTGCCAGCGTTCTCATTGGTGCGCGTGTGCCACTTCTTTCCAGTGGTTGCCTCTCCCCAGCCAACAATGCCGCTGGACGCACTGGAATCCCAATCCGTCTTCGTCCAGTAAGCGATCGACCGCGGCGCATTGCCACTGATACCGTGCCAGCCAGTCACTGTCAGATCGTCGTCGCCATCGAGGACCAAGCCGCCTCCCGTGTGTCCCTCTCCCCACTCGGGGGCGCCGTTTCGCACGACAGCCGTCCTGCCATTGTTCGAAAGATCGCCTACATTGCTTCCTTCGCCTTCATTGAACGACCAGAAACCGAGCAACCCTACCTCGGCAAGGCCACCCTCGTCGCTAGCGCTTACCCCTATATTTGTCTGAAGCCACTCTGAGATGCCTTGGATCTCTTCTTCTTCTAGCGCGCGGTTGTAGACGATGACTTCCGCAATGGACAAGTCTGCCGTCACCGTATCGCTGGAATCGACCCGAATATCCCCAATGACGAAGTTGTCTGTTCCGGTGGCATAAGCAGCACCCGTATCCGTGAGGGTGCTGGCCAACGTGCCGTCCACATTGAACCACTCACTCACACTGCTAGTCTCATGAAGCCGCGCCGCACGAATGAAGAAAGTGCTATCCTCCGGATGAGGGACGCTGTAGCTATTTGCGCCAATGTTTCCGTTGTCTTTGCGGACGGAAGGATCTGTCCCGAGATTGAAATTGTCTGCCGTGTTGTCTAGTTTCCAGGAGCCAAAGCCTAACGGACGGATGATGGAGACGTTCGTGCCCTCGACCATGGTACGACTGTAAACGGTGATAATCGTCAGGTTGGCCAAGCTTTCCCCACTATTGATTCCCTCGGCGATGAGCATGTCGTCTATCGTCGCATCGAAATTCACCGTGCTGAATTCCTGAGCAAAGATACCTGCATTGCTCCCCGATCCAAGCACGCCTGCTGCATAGTCGACACCTGCTTCTGACATGCCTACCGCGGTGGTATGGTTGTCTCGGCCACTGGCGTCCTGCCAAACGCCGCTTGTCTCGTCGTAATTAATATCCGGGGTGCGGAGCCAGAGTAAGAGGTTGTCCGAGAGCGCGGCGTTATTGGGAGCGATCTCGGCGGCCTGGCTGACAGGTGTGATGAAGGAGATGACTAGGACGATGAAGCCTAGCAAAGAACTTTTTGACATGGTCGAATGGGATTTGTTTGAAACTAGTAGATTTGCTGAACACCTGGCAAGACAGAAGGTGCCATTAGAATGTTAGTCTGACCTGTAGCTTGATTGGTGTTGACAACTGAGATCGTTTCTTGCGGTACATGAGCTATGAACCATTACTTTGCTGGCTGGATGGGGCTCCTTCTATTCACGGTCAGCGCCTGGTCAGCTGGCCCAAATGTGCTCTTTATCATCTCGGACGACCTCAATGCGACGTTGGGTTGCTATGGTGACTCCCAGATCAAGACGCCGAATATCGACGCGTTGGCCAAACGTGGGGTACGTTTTGAGAATGCCTACTGTCAGTACCCGCTTTGTGGTCCGAGCAGAAACTCGATGCTCACCGGGCTTTATCCAAACAGCACGGGCATCTTGAGAAACTCACAGATCTTCCGCCAGACGATTCCGAAGCAACAAAGCCTCTCGCATGCCTTTCGCATGAAGGGCTACTTTGCCGCTCGCATTGGCAAACTCTATCACTACAATGTTCCAAAGTCGGTTGGCACGAATGGGCATGATGATCCGGGTTCTTGGGAGCTCGAACTCAATCCCGCAGGCTGTGATCGGCTCGAGGAAGAATCTGAGATCTTCTCCCTCAAGCCCGGAAGCTTCGGCGGTACGTTGAGCTGGTATGCATCACCCAATCCAGATCCGCGCCATACGGATGCCATGTTGGCCAAGGATGCAGAATGGGTGTTAGAGCGGTGTGCCAAAGAGCGGGAACGCCCCTTCTTTCTCGCGGTGGGTTTTTATCGACCACACACGCCGTATGTAGCGCCGGAATCTTACTTTAAGCCCTATGACCTTGAAGCCATGCCCGTCGTGACCGGATGGAAAGAGGATCAGCAAGACATCCCGACGGCGGGTTTGCAGAGTCATAAGAAGGACCATGATTTGCTAACGGATCCGCTACGGCGACAGGCCATTCAGGCGTATTACGCGAGCATTAGTTTCATGGACGCCCAGGTTGGTCGGGTAGTATCGGCTCTAGATCGGCTTGGGTTGTCTGATGATACTATTATCGTCTTCACCAGCGATCACGGCTATCACATGGGCGAGCATGGTCTTTGGCAGAAGCAAAGTCTCTTTGAACAAAGCGCCCGAGTGCCTTTGTTGATTGTAGCTCCGGGAGTGGGGCAGGCTGGCACGGTGGCTAAGGCACCTGTGGGCCTAGTGGATCTCTATCCCACCCTCACGGAATTGTGTGGGGTGACAGCGCCGACGAACCTTCAAGGTCAAAGCTTGGCGCCGATGCTGAAGGAGCCGAATGCGCCCGGCCGAGGTTGGGCTCTCACGCATGTCCAACGACGCGCGAAGAAAGCCAGTTTCGATGGCTATTCGATTCGCACGCCGCGTTGGCGCTACACAGAGTGGGACGGCGGGAAATCTGGTCGTGAACTGTATGATCGGGAGAGCGACCCACTAGAGCTTACGAATCTAGCAGAGAAACAGGACCAATCAGTCGTAGTGGCAGAACTCTCAGCGAAGCTGAAAGAGATCCTTCCCACGACGTATCCCAAGTCTGGTCAGCGGCCTGCCTTGAAACAGCAAACCTGGGCTCCAAACTTTACACATCCTTAAGATTGTCATAGGAAAAATGTTACTAACAATGTGACTCCGGCTTCCAGCCGGAGTCACGAGCAGGATGCCCGTGCTACTCTAGGCAACACTCAAGCGTCGTTTAACCTACGTGTAGAGCTCCTTAAAAAGTCCAACCGATGCTTTGAAGCCAGATTCAAAGTTGCCGCCATCGGGACGATAGACGCTCTCAAGTGAGATGTGCCCGTTATAGCCATCCGCATTCAGCTTCTCTGCGAGTGGTGAAAGGCAACCTGCCATGTCGCCAGCGCCGAGTTCGCAGAACTCCACCGTGGCCTTGGGCATGTCGACGAGGGCATCCTTGATGTGGATGTGGCCGATGTTCTCGATGCCGAGGGCGTCGTAGCCGTCGGGAAACGTCTTCTCATTGGCGTAGAGACTGTTGGCTGGGTCCCAAAGGATCTTCAGATTAGGACTCGCGATCTCTCGAATGAGTTTGCCGCCAAGATACCCAGAAGGAACCATCGCGTTATTGCCCGTCTCCAAGACTAAATGGACCCCTTCTTCTTCAGCGAGTTTCACGGGCGGTGCGAGGAGTTCTAACAACTTGTCCCAGGCGCCTTTGGCCACGACCCAGTGTTCGGCACCGCCTTTGCCAAAGAGGATCATGTCACGACGAAAGCTCATGATGCGAACCATGTCTGCCTTGACCTCGCGAGCCATGGTAATGCAGCGCTTGAGCCCGTCCATGTGCTTGTTGAAGTTCTCGTCACCGACTTCAGTATCCCCAACGAGCATGCCGACGAAGTTGTGTCGGGAAATGCAGGAAATGTCGACGCCGTATTTGTCGATGAGTGCCTTGGCCTTGGCCATCTCGTCGTCGTTGAGATCACCAACTTCTTTCTCCCAGAGGTATTGGAGTTCTGCGTAGTTCAATCCAGCCTCTGTTAGCACTTGGAGCGCACGCTCGAAGTCTCTGCTGATTCCATCGGTGATCACGCCAAGTTTGTTCGCCATCACGCGGTGTCTCCAAGTTAGAGAGTGATGTCAAGCTCTCTGGACCTACAAAGGTGTAGCGCAATCGGCCGCTACCCAATCGAAGGGTAGTGACCGATTGGTTGTAAAGCTAGGATTAACTCTCGGAATTGGAAGCCACAAAGCTGTAAGCTAGAGCCCCCAAAGCGCCACCAAGGATCGGCGCGAGCCAGAAAGCCCAGAGCTGCGTAATGTAGACGCCGCCTGCGAAGATAGCGGTGGCTGTGCTTCGGGCGGGATTGACCTAGGTATTCGAGACCGGAATACTAATCAAATGAATGAGTGTTAAGCAGAGACCGATGGCCAACGGGGCGAATCCTGCTGGCGCGCGCCCGTCGGTAGCGCCCATGATGACAAAGAGGAAGAACGCGGTGAGAACGACCTCGGCGATGAGGACGGCGACCAACGAGTAGTTGCCTGGCGAAAGTTCTCCGAACCCATTGGAAGCAAAGCCTGCTTTGGCATCGAAACCTGCGGCGCCGGAGGCAATGGCGTATAAGATCGCTGCAGCTACGATACCGCCCAGGACCTGGGCAACGATGTAGGGTAGCAACTCGCTCTTTGGAAATCGACCGCCCACGGCGAGGCCAACAGAGACGGCGGGATTGAGAAGGCAGCCTGAAATGTGACCAATCGAGAAGGCCATGGTAACGACGGTGAGGCCAAAGGCTGCGGAAACCCTAAGGAGTCCGATGCCAATATGGAATGGCGTCGCGGCTTCACCAAGGTTTGCAAGGAAGGCAGCGGCCAGGACGGCACTGCCACAGCCGCCGAGAACAAGCCAAAGGGTGCCGAGGAATTCAGCAGTGAGTTTTTTTTGGAAGTGGTATCATGTTGGTTTCGTGCGTGAGTTGGAAGTCGTTGCTGGCGAACGCGGTGAAGTGGCACCCGCCCACGCCTTCGTTGGCACTTGATACCAAATCGGTAGTGCAAGTCACGTATTTACATAAGCCTTTAAAGGTATGCGGGCCAAACCGTCCGTCAGAACGGCAGACGCTATCCAGCGAGTGGTTCACCCTCGTGGGTGAAATTTCTGGTGCACGCTCTTCAAGCGCTGGTTGTCCACGTGGGTGTAGACTTGCGTCGTTGCAATGTCAGCGTGGCCGAGCAGCTCTTGGATAATGCGCAAGTCTGCCCCATTGCTCAAGAGGTGGGTGGCAAAGGAGTGCCTCAAGAGGTGGGGGTAGACGCTGATTTCAAGGCCCGCTTCTTGAGCACGTTTCTTGCAGATTTGCCATATCCTGACGGTCGTGAGACTTTTCCCGCGAATAGATAGAAAAACCTCACTGCTAGTGTGAGACTTCACCATCTTCGGGCGCTCTTTTTCGAGGTAGGCAGCGACGGCTTCACGCGCAGCACCGCCGACGGGGACAAGGCGAGTCTTGTTGCCTTTGCCTGTAACGCGAATGAAGCCATCATCGAGATTGAGGTGCTCAAGGCGCGCATTGACTAACTCAGACACGCGCAAGCCACTGGCGTAGAGCATTTCTAACATCGCGCGATCTCGCAATCCGAGTGGCCTTTCCAAGGAAATGGACTCGATGAGTTGAGCGGCTTCAATTTCGTTGAGTGTTTCAGGTAGGTAGCGGCTGACTTTGGGAGCAAGTAGGGCGTCTGCCTGATTTTTTGAAACCCGGCCACGGCTTTCCAGATGCCTGTAAAAGATTTTTAGGGCAATGACGAGGAGGCGGATGCTCGCCGTGGCAAGGCCGTCTTTCTTCCGCTCAGAGAGGTGGCGGGTGAGCAAGGGCAGCTCGACGTTCGCCCATGACGAAACGCCTTGCTTCTTAGCCCATGCAGCAAAGCCCTCAAGCGAGCGTCGGGTCGAGAGCTGATAGGCCGTGGAAAGGCCCTTTTCAGTGGCCAAGTAGAGGATAAAACGATCAATATCTTCGAACATCGTCAGGCTACGCTAGGAGACCTAGAGTAGAGATCCTCCAGCGGTATTGTGAAGTCGATCGAGCTTGGTTGTATCACTCCGTTAGGAGCTTCATCGTCCTGGTCCCACGCTTGAGAGCGTTGATATAGCGACGCCTTTTTCACCTTAGGATCTTGATCGATAATCGGGTTCTGTTCTAGGGAAGGGATCTGCTGGTAAGCAAAGAGCTTCTCCATGTGGTCGGCCTTGTAGTTGCTCGTAACCTCGATGAGCAGCTCGGGAGACTCTTTGTAGTTCTGATCCGAATCTTCGGGATCGCAGGTTACCATGATGTCTGGATAGTACCTGAGGGCACGCTTGGGAAGCGCGATCTTTAACCTCATATCGCCCTTGAAGACCCGGTAGCCTTTCCCATCCATATGTTGGTTGATTGCACCAGCAAGGTTCAAGGCAACAATCTCATGGTTTTCGCTAGCTCCTGCCGTTGCAAACACCTTCCCGTCGAAATACTCATGGCGCTTGTCGGCAACGGTCTCGCCATTGACGTATTCCGAGATGGGGAACCAGTTTTTCGGATAATCGGCGGCTTCGCCCATGGCAGATAGCCTACATCAAGCAAGATCATTTGGAAAGGAATGTCCTCTTGTGACGCCACTTGTCACCCCGGGAAAAGCTGCTTACGTAGGGGCTTTTCCAACCATGCCCCGCGTATTTATTAAGACCTACGGCTGCCAAATGAACGTCCGCGACTCGGAGCAGGTCGCGCAGATGTTCGAGGAGCGTGGATACACGATGACCCCGCAGGAAACGGAGGCAGACGTCATTCTGATCAATACCTGCAGTGTGCGTGATCAGGCGGAGCAGAAGGCTTTGGGAAAGATGGGGAACATGGGGAAGTATCGGGAGAAGACTCCTCACTTGGTCTACGGATTCATGGGCTGCATGGCGCAGAGCCGGGGTCCGGAGCTTCTAAAGAATGTGCCTCATACGGACCTCGTGGTGGGCACGCAGAAATACCACAAAGTGGTGGATCATGTGGACGCCTTGCTCAGGCCACGGCTTGAGCATCGGATGGACGACCTTCGCCAGACGATTGTGGATGTCGAAGAGGAAGAAGCTAGCCAGAACACGATTCGTGATCATGTCCTGACCGAGAAACAGGCGACCGCTTTCGTTTCTATCATGCAGGGGTGCAACATGAAGTGTACGTTCTGCATCGTGCCTTACACGCGTGGTGGTGAACGTGGTCGCCCCATTCAAGAGGTCGTCGATGAAGTTAAAAGCTTGGTTGATCGCGGCGTAAAAGAAGTGACGTTGTTAGGTCAGATTGTGAATCTTTACGGTCGTCACGAGTTTCCGAAAGTTGACAACAAGAGTCCGTTTGTGCAACTTCTCGAAGCGGTCCATGCCATTGAAGGCTTGGAGCGGATTCGTTTCACCTCGCCGCATCCAATTGGTTACAAGGCAGATCTGGTCGAAGCGTTTACCTACCTTCCAAAGTTAGCTTCTCACATTCACTTCCCGATGCAGTCGGGCTCTGATCGAATCCTCAAAGCGATGCATCGACCTTACAAGGCAGCGAAATTCCTTGAGATTTGTGAGAGTATGAAAGCAGCCCGTCCTGACCTTGGAATCACGACGGACATCATCGTTGGATTTCCTGGCGAGACCGAAGAAGATTACATCGCCACGCGTGACCTTGTGAAGCAGATCGAGTTCGATAACGCCTTCGTCTTCCGCTACTCCAAGCGTAAGAACACACCCGCAGCGGAAATGGATGAGTCCATTCAACTGCCTGAGAAGGTGAAAGAGGAGCGCAATCAAGACCTTCTCAAGGTCGTGAACGAGATCTCTGCTCGCAAGAACGCCACCTTCGTCGGCGAGACTATGCGGGTACTTTGTGAGGGCCCTAGCAAGACCAATGCAGAACGAATGTCGGGTCGTGCGAGCAACAATAAAATAGTAATCTTTGACGGCAATGCTCAGCGGCACACGGGCGAGATGGTCGACATTCACATTCGCGAAACCACCGGCTTCAGTCTCTATGGCGATCTCATCATGGCGGACGAGCCAGCATTCGTTTAGCTCACTCACGCCACACTTTCCATGATCTATCAAAACACGGACCTCAAGACGACGGGCATTGTACTCGGAATCTGCCTTATCGCCACGCACCTCGTCGCTCTGCTCAATGGCAAGTCCATGCGCTCGATCCTCAGCGAATTCCCACGGAACCGCGCCATTGGCGTGGTGATCATGACGATTAATGCACTTTGGACGTTTTGGGTCGTGTCCTCAATGGACTTGGGTGAATTTGGTCCGTTGCGGCAGAAGATCCTCTTTGTCATTCCGATTGCCTATGTCTTGGTCGTCTTCTTTGTTGAAGAATTCTTGTCGGTAAGAGCGTTAGGGACACTCATGCTCTTGGCGGCTTGTGTCGTGTTGGATGCGGCGTGGTTCAAGGTGCCGGAGACGATGGCTTGGACGAAACTTCTTCTCCCAATCCTAGCTTACGTCTGGATCATCTTCGGTATGTTCTGGGTAGGCATGCCTTACCTCATGCGTGATCAGATTTCCTGGCTGAGTCATGGAGCGTCGCGTTGGAAAGCGGCCTGTATCGGGGGCCTCGCCTATGGCGTGCTCACGTTAGGCTGTGCGTTGGCTTTCTGGAATTAGTAAGCCGATGCCTCAAGGACCGGCGCTAGCCCGGCACTCGACTCTGGCAGGATGTCAGAGCTACTTTGCTTTTGCTATCGCGCTACGGCTTCAGAGTAACCTTCGGAAGGTCGAGGCCCGTAGTGTAGTCCTTGGACGTTCCATCAGGCCAACGGACGGTGATGGATGTGGGGGCGTTGGCCTTGCCCAGACCAAACGCTAGCGTGCTGGTACTTTGGGAGAGGTAGCCGGAGCCACCTGACATTTCAGCGGTTTGGGTCTTGCCGTTGGCGAGCTTAACTTGGACCTGCGCTCCGATGGCGGTGGGATTCTTGGCGGGGCCTTGGAGGGTGACGTTGAGGATCTTCCCAGCGTTGGTGTGGTTTTCGTAGGCAATCATCGTGTCGTTGTTTCTCCCGATGAGGAAGTCGGGCCGTGCGTCGTTGTTCAGATCCGTAACGACGAGGCTCTTGGCGTCTCTCGGCACGATGAGACCACTGTCACGGGGGTTGATCGGCGCGAAGGAGCCATCTCCGTTTCCTTTTAGAAGGAGGCTGACGCCTCCGTCCATGTGGCCCGTTTCGACTTGAGGCCCATAGAAATTCTGCACGACGTAGAGATCGGGAATACCATCGCCATCGAGCTCTTGCGTCACGACACCGAAGATGGGTGCAATTTGAGCAATGTGAGGCAGTGGCTGGAAGGTGAACTTGCCGCCATCGTTGATGAGGACGCCACTGTCGAGGGTGGTCGCTGCCAGACGAAGCGAATCGGTGAGGGATTTCTCTTCGTAAATATTCTGCAAGGGGGCCATGCCCCAGTCGTGGTAGGAACTAAACTTATTGGCCAGGTGGGGCATGGCGTTAGTCGAACAGCTGCGGCCACGCACGGGGTAGAGCGTTTCATCTTCGAACTCGGCCTCAATGATCTGCGGAGTACCAGATTTCTCAAAGTCGCCGTAGTAGAGGAGGGTGGGGAACCCTGCAGAGGCGTGGTATTTGGTGTTGTGGCCGAAGTTTCCGACGACGTAGTCGAGGTCACCGTCCAAGTCGAAGTCAGCGCTGGCGAGGCTGTTCCACCAACCAGTGAGTTCGGCAAGTCCAGCTGCCTCTGTTTGATCTGTGAACTTACCGCTGCTGTTGTGATAGTATTTCACTGGTCCCCATTCATGGGCGACTAACAGATCGCTTTGGCCGTCGTTGTCGACATCGGTGAACAGAGCGCTCGTCACCATCCCGGTTTGTTTGAGGCCAAGGGCTGCCACGTCTGTTACGTCAATAAAGCGTCCACCCTCGTTGCGTAGGAGGTAAGTGTCTGGAGTCGTCGGGTATTTTCCCCCCACGACGCGGCCGCCGACAAAGAGGTCGAGATCGCCATCTCGATCCCAGTCAGCCGTGACCACGGTACCACCACTCGATTTCATAACTGGCAGGCCTTCCATATCCAGAGTGAAGTTTCCGGTTCCGTCGTTCTTGTAGAGCCTGTCCTGTAGCAGGACATCATACTTGGTGCCGAGCTTCCACTCGTAACTTCCGCTGACAACGTAAAGATCAAGGTCCCCATCGCCGTCGGCTTCGAATAGGAGGAGGCCTAACTCCTCGACATAGTGAGCGTTCTTGGACGATGGTTTGGCCGTGAAAGGATCGAGTTTGGCAAACGTGCCGTCTGCTTTGCGCTTTCCAAAGAGAAGATTCTTGCCAGCAGCACTTGAGAGGACGAAATCCTCTTGGCCATCGTTGTCTATGTCACCCACAGCAAGGCCGGGACCGTACTGTGACTGTTTGTTAGGAAGCAAGGGCTGCTCTTGGAAATCGTCGTAGGTGTTCTCAATGTGGGCGAATCCATCGACGACAGTGCTTCGTTTAAAGAGCGGATCTGGCGAGGGAATGGCCGTTGGGCGTGACGGTGGAGCTTGGTTTGGTTCTGCAATGTGGTGATGCTGATTCGCGGCGAGCCCCGTGAGTTCCTGGCGGAGGCCGCTTGGCCAGTCGATGGTGAGTTTGTCCACTGTCGCGGCCTCGCCGAGTCCAAAGTGAAGTGTGGTTTCGTGATAGGACATGTAGCCGCGCGTGGGCGTGTTCTGGCGACGTTGCTCCTTGCCCCCAGCAATGACGGAGATGCGAGCTCCGATGCCCTTGGGATTGCTCTTGCCACCCTGCAGAGTGACTAACATCCGATTGCCCTCTTGACTATCATTGCGGTAGATGCTGACCGGCTCATTGAGATTCACGACAACGAGATCGAGGTCGCCATCGCGATCCAAGTCGGTGTGGACCGAGCTGAAGCTCATGCCGGTATGATCAAGCCCCCATGCCTCACTCACGTCTTCAAAATGAAGGTCACCATGATTGTGGTAGGCCAAGTTTTGTTCGCGCAGTTCGGGAGTGCCCGCGCGCATGTGTCGGTCCCATTGTGTTTCGCCTGGACGGATGTCCAACGCAATAGGGTTGTCCGAGTCGTTATAGTTCTTGGACATGCCGTTGGTAAAGAAGACGTCGTCTTTGCCATCGTTGTCGAAGTCGCAGAGCTTCACGGTCCACGTCCAGTCTGTGCCAGAGAAGCCCGCGAGCGCAGCTCCTTCCATGAACCGCTGATGGCCAGTGCCAAGATAGAGAACGTTTCGCATGTACTGACGTGGCTCGGCCGTCGCAAGGAACTCCGCACTATCGCCCATGGCACCCATGGCGGTCTTCTGTTTGTAGTGATTTGTCCCTGACATATCGGCGATGAGGAAGTCGAAGAGGCCATCGCCATTGAGATCACTGAAGTCGGCACCCATAGAGAACCACGTAGTGTGCGGCACCATTTCTTCGATGATGTTCGTGAAAGTGCCGTCGCCGTTGTTCTTGTAGAAATAGTCGGGGCTCTTGAAGTCATTACCCACATAGAGGTCAGGGTAGCCGTCGTCATTGTAATCCCACCAGGTTGCGGAAAGGCCCCAGCCGTCGCTTGAGATACCGACATCTTTGGTCACGTCGGTGAAGGTGCCATTGCCGTTG
Organism: Verrucomicrobiaceae bacterium; assembly: GCA_009936795.1. Lineage (GTDB taxonomy): Bacteria > Verrucomicrobiota > Verrucomicrobiia > Verrucomicrobiales > DEV007 > JAACDM01. Next base: position 15,977 of record JAACDM010000525.1, read on the forward strand.
TTTCGATAGAAGTAATCTGGCCTCCCCCAGTCTATCCAGTCAGCCATCGTTTGGCCCTGTGCATTCTTGCGGATACCCGTGAGTTTAACATAGCGTTCGTATTCAGGTACGATCTCGATCTGGCCTGTACGTGATCGTCTAACGATGCTAGCAGACGAATCGATCTTTCCGTTAGGGTGATAGTATTTATTGGTCAGGAGATAGAGATCGAGATCGCCATCCAAATTGTAGTCGCAGAATGCAGGTGTATGGCTAGCTTCGATGAGATCCAAGCCGAACGCCTTGGCTTGTTCAGAGAACACGGCCTTACCGTCATTGATGAACAGCTGGTTTGGGGAGCCATGATTGCAGACATAGATGTCGAGGTCGCCATCGTTCTCGATATCGACCATGGCCACCCCAGAGCCCCAGGCACTTCCGCCGGAGACGCCGGCTTTCTCCGTGATATCCTCGAAAGTGAAGTTTCCAGTTTGCCGGAAGAGACCATTATCTACGGGCCCATTGGCAAAGAACAGATCGGGCAACTCATCTCCATCGACGTCTCCGACTGCCACTCCACCGACAACCATGGAAGACACGTAGAGTCGACGCCTAGGATGCGTCGAAGGGTCTTTGATAGGATTGATGTAATTGAGCCCAGTCTCCTTTGGATCCAGTTTGGTGAACATCGTTTCGGCACCTTTCGAGCGCGGAGCCAAGGGATTGGAGGTGATCTTGCCGGGCGCTGCAGCGTTTGTTCCATAAGTGCCGTTACCAGACTCATTCTGGGAATCGCCACAGGCGACAAGCAAGACGGCGACTGCGATGAGGAGAGTTGTGTGTCGTATCATGGATGAAAGGTGGGGAATCTTTAGAATACCAGGGGCTTTAAACATCGACACCTCCAATTCTCAACGCAAGGCATTTCCCCTTGCTCTCGCTCGCGGGGGCTCGACGTTTCTCCATGGAGATTACGGTCTGCGACACCCCTGAGGAACTGGCGCATTGCGCAGCGGAAGATGGGGCTGCGCGGATACGAGAGGCGCTGGAAGAGCGCGATCGGGCGGTTATCGCGCTCGCGGCCGGGAGTTCGCAGATAGGAATGCTTAAAAATCTGGTGGCGGCCCAAGAAATCGATTGGGGCAAAGTGATTGCCTTTCCGTTAGATGAGTATGTTGGACTTTCTAGCAGACATCCGGCTTCCTTTAGTCGATACTTGTTAGAGCGCTTCGTCGAACGTCTCCCATCTGAGTTGAGAGCCTTCTACCATGTCGATGGCACGGAGGAAGATCCGGTGAAGGAAGCCGTGAGAGTGAGTCGGCTGCTTCAGAAGGAAACGTTGGACGTCAGTTTCATCGGAATCGGCGAGAATGGGCACATTGCTTTCAATGATCCTCCTGCTGACTTTGATACGGAAGTTCCGTATCTGGTCGTGGATCTTGACCAACGTTGTCGAGAGCAGCAGATCCACGAAGGCTGGTTTGAGAAATTGGACGAGGTGCCGGAAGAAGCCATTTCTATGTCCGTGCAGCAAATCATGTCTAGCAAACATCTTATCTGTACCGTTCCAGAGGCTCGCAAAGCAGAAGCGGTGCAACGTGCCCTGGAAGGTAAAGTCAATGCACAGGTTCCGGCCTCTATCTTGCAAAAGCATGAAGAATGCCGTTTCTACCTCGACAAAGAATCGTCAGCCTTGCTCAAAGGATAGATCGCTTCTGCTCCCGTAACGTGAATTGCGCGATCTGAGCATTGACACGGATTCTTCCCAATCTCAAACTCGCACCATGCCATCCTATCAGATTGTTAGAGGCGGAAACAAGACGGGTCTTTTTGAGGAAGCGGAGGTGCGAGCAAAGCCGGCCGATGGTTCTATTGCGGCATTGGACTTGTGCTGGACTGAGGGCATGGAGACGTGGCTCCCAGTGAGCCAAGTATTTGAGGTAGACCTCCAGCAGCGACATCTACAGCGGCCGCCACACCCAGTCTCTAGGCTGGCGGAATCGAACCGCAAAGTCTACTGCAACCTCCGACACACATGGCGTCGGCGATCCTGGCAACCCTTCTCTGCTGTTTGCCTCTTGGAATTGTCGCGATCGTCCATGCCTCCAAAGTGTTTGCCAAGTATCAGACAGGGGATTATCACGGCTTCCTGGAATCTTCTGACAAGGCCAAGTAATGGTCGAACATGTCGGTTCTGGCCGTGCTTCTGATCATCCTTACAGTTTTCTTATGTGAACACTTCGTAGGCACTCTATCGATGTGAGTAGGGCACATCTTCAGTGGGGGCTCGTTGGCCTACTAGGGCTTGTTGGGTTGTTCTTGGTCTACTCAATAAATCCTACTGAATCGCAGCGCTTTCCCAAGTGTCCGTTTTATCGTTTCACGGATCTACACTGTCCTGGTTGTGGGACCACCAGAGCCACGCATCAGTTTCTCCATGGAAATGTTCTGCGCGGCTTGGCTTACAATCCTATTCTTAGTATTGCGGTGCCGTTGCTTGGCTTGCTTTGCTGGGAACAGCTGGGGCGAGCACGTGGCTGGCATGTGTGGCCCGTAGCGCGTTGGATCTCGTCATGGATCGTCTGGGCCATCGTGATTTACTGGGTTGCCAGGAATGTTCCGTTCATGCCCTTTACGTTACTGGCCCCGCACTGACTGGCTCGTTGACGAACGGGCTGCTGTGCCCTTAGCGTTTCCTCATGGCTTCCTATCATGTAGCGCGGGATGGACAGGAAATAGGTATCTTTGAGCAGGACGTTCTCAGCTCGAAGGTTGCCGACGGCACTGTCCGTGTGACCGATCTCTGTTGGACTGCTGGCATGGACAAGTGGGTCGGTGTTGGGCAGGTGCTCAGCACTGTTGGTGGGGCGACACCTCTTGGTGGCGGTCCAGCGGCTCAAGATCCTGTATGGTCGGCACCAACAGGCGGTGATGCTCGTGGGCAGATGCCTCCCAATCATTTGGTATGGAGTATTCTCACCACGCTACTTTGCTGCTTGCCCTTTGGCATCGTTGCCATCGTCTATTCGTCGAAAGTCGAACCCCGTTTTCTCGGTGGAGATATTGCGGGTGCGCAGCAGGCATCAGCCAAGGCCAAGTTGTGGTGCTGGATCTCCTTTGGCAGCGTGTTGATTCCTGTCGCGATCTTCTTTGCCATTGGGCTGTTGGGTGCCGGTGCCGAAGCCGTTGACTTCTAGCTCCGGTCCGGCCAAGGACTCTCCCTTGGTCGTTGATTCTCCCAAGACCGCGCTATGTTGGGGCAGCTTTGTAGCTGTCTCTTATGAAACCGTTAGACACGTTTCCTCCCCGCCACCTGGGATCTTCTTCTGAAGACATTGATTCTATGGTGGATTACCTTGGATACGAAGACCTGGAGGCGTTGATCGATGATGTCGTCCCCGAAGGGATCCGAGATTGTCGAGCGCTGAATTTGCCGTCCGCGCTGACCGAGTCAGAAGCGGCGTTCGCACTTCGAAAGCGGATGAGGCAAAATGAGATCTTTCGCTCGTTCATCGGTGCTGGCTACTATGACTGCCTGACGCCGCCGGTCATCCAACGAAACATTCTGGAGAACCCAGGCTGGTACACGGCTTACACGCCCTACCAAGCCGAGATCGCCCAAGGGAGGCTTGAGGCCTTGCTGAACTTCCAGACCTTGGTCACCGAACTCACTGGTTTGGATGTGGCGAATGCGTCCTTGCTAGATGAGGCCACTGCGGCTGCAGAAGCCATGGCCATGGCCATGCACGGAAAGCCCGGACGAACGTTCTTTGTCTCAGAGAAATGTCACCCGCAGACCATTGATGTCATTCAGACGCGAGCCGAACCGATTGGTGTGCGCTTGGTGGTGGGAGATCATGCCGCTTTTGCGGTAGAAGAAACCGAAGGTTTGCTAGGGGTACTCTTGCAGTATCCTTGCACCGATGGCGCAGTTTTAGATTACAGTGACTTCATAGCACGAGTAAAAGTGAAGCGTGGTGTGGCAGTTGTAGCAGCGGATTTGTTAAGCCTCACATTGTTGCGACCTCCCGGTGAATTTGGGGCGGACATCGCTGTCGGCAGCGCGCAACGGTTTGGCGTGCCGATGGGATTCGGTGGGCCGCACGCTGCGTTTATTGCTTGTTCGGATGCCCTGAAGCGAAAGCTGCCTGGTCGACTCGTGGGAGTGTCTCATGATGCCCAGGGAAATCGTGCTTACCGTTTGGCTTTGCAGACTCGCGAGCAACACATCCGTCGTGACAAAGCGACAAGTAATATTTGTACAGCTCAGGTCTTGTTAGCGGTAATGGCCGCAAGTTACGCCGTCTATCATGGTCCCAAAGGGCTGAAAGCAATCGCGCGGCGTATTCATGCGCTGACCTTGCACTTGGCCAAGGCCCTGGATGAATTGCCGCATTGTGTGGTCGATTCCCCGCTGTTCTTCGATACCCTGCGTGTTTCTGTTAAAAATGGAACTGCGCAAGAAGTGTTAGAAAAGGCGCGACTGAGAAAGGTAAATCTTCGTCTCTTGGACGAGAAGAGTGTGGGCATCGCTTTGGATGAGACGACAACGGTGGAACAACTGGCGGAGTTGGTTGAGGTCTTTGGGGGTGATCTCAACACGTTTTCCAGTGTGGTGGATGACGACGAACCTGATTTGCCAAACTTCGCTCGGCGTTCCACATTGTATCTTCAGCAGGAGGTCTTCAACGCCTACCACACCGAGACGGAAATGCTTCGCTACCTCCATCGGTTGGAGTGTCGAGACCTTGCTTTGAATCGATCAATGATTCCGTTAGGTTCGTGTACGATGAAGCTGAATGCGACTTCGGAGATGCTCGCGTTGAGTTGGCCCGAGGTCATGCAATTGCATCCCTTCGCGCCGCCAGAGCAGTGGGAAGGATACCGGGACTTCTTTACTGAATTGGAAGATTGGCTAGCTGAGATCACGGGTTTTGATTCGGTTTCGCTCCAGCCGAATGCAGGTTCTCAAGGCGAGTACGCTGGTCTGTTGGCCATACGGCGCTACCATGAAAGCCGGGGGGAATCTGATCGCACGGTTTGTCTCATTCCCACCTCAGCGCACGGGACGAACCCTGCGAGTGCTGCGATGATGGGCTTTAAGGTCGTGCCCGTGCGCTGTGACGAAGATGGCAATATCGATGTCGCGGACCTGAAGATCAAGATCGAGGAGAATGCCAGTCAATTGGCAGCGCTCATGGTGACCTACCCGTCGACGCATGGGGTCTTCGAAACAGCGATTCAAGAGATCTGTGAGGATGTGCACCACGCAGGGGGGCAAGTTTACATGGATGGGGCGAACATGAATGCCCAAGTAGGCCTGTGCCGACCGGGCAAGATCGGGGCGGATGTCTGCCACTTGAACTTGCACAAGACGTTCTGCATTCCGCATGGCGGCGGCGGTCCAGGAGTCGGACCGATTGGTGTGGCGCAACACCTCTCCGCCTTTCTGCCCGGGCATCGCGAGCTGGATGAAGAACAAGGCGTGGTTTGTGCCGCGCCTTATGGCAGCGCTAGCATCCTGACCATTTCTTGGATGTACATCGCGATGATGGGATCGCAATCCCTCACCGATGCGACCAAGCTTGCCATCCTCAATGCCAATTACATTGCGCGACGGCTAGAAGACTTCTTTCCCGTGCTTTACCGTGGTGAAACCGGGCTGGTGGCGCACGAGTGTATCATTGATTTGAGACCTTGTCGGGAAGAGGCGGGTATCGAGGTGGAGGATGTGGCCAAGCGCTTAATTGATTACGGCTACCACGCGCCCACGATGTCGTGGCCCGTTGCTGGGACCCTTATGATTGAGCCGACCGAAAGCGAATCCAAGGCGGAGATTGATCGTTTCTGTGACGCGCTAATTTCGATCTATGGTGAAATTCGAGCAGTGGCCCACGGCGAAGCCGACCGCGAAGACAACGTGCTCAAAGGCGCTCCACACACCGCCGAAATACTCACTACGGACGCGTGGGATCGCTCTTACTCACGCGAACAGGCGGCCTTTCCAGCACCTTGGCTTAAAGGCAATAAATTCTGGCCCGCGGTTGGTCGAATCGACAACGTGTATGGCGATCGCAACCTCGTGTGCACATGCGACTCCGTCGACGCGTATGCGGAAGAAGTCTCGTCGTAGCAACTCTCTAACGTCGTCCGAAGATCATACTCAGGATCTTTGCGAAGAAGCCCCCGCCTCCGCCCCGATGTCCATCACTACCGGTCTTGAAGATCATGCCGGCCACGTCATCAAGAATGTTGCCGTCGCTATCGCGATCTAAAATACTTGTTAGCAAGCCGCCTCCACCGCCAGAGCTCCGTGCACCACCACCTGCTGGTGCGGCGTTGGCTCGTTTCTTTAGGGCGCCAAGGATGAGTGGAGCCAATATGGGAATGAGCTTCATCCCCATGCCTTTGGTCAGGCCAAGTTTGTCATCGAGAAGGCCGGCAGCTTGAGGGCCAGCATTGCCTAACAATCCACCTAGTGTGGCGTCGGGGCACGAATCCTCAACCCGTCTTTGGATATGTCCGCCGATGTCATTGAGCGCGTTCGCTCGGCCGTATGTTTGAACGATATGGTTCACGCGATCCTCGCCCCCTTGCTCGGCTTGACGCTTGAGCCCTCCAAGGATAAGCGGAGCCACCTTCTCGAATGCCTGATCTGCCTGACCCTGTTCCATGCCGAGATTGGCAGCAAGTTGTTCAGATACTTGTGGACCCAGGCTCTGCCGGAGTTCTTGGAGAAAGCCTTCGTTCATGGTGGGCCAATCGTCCTTGATACGAGACCAGAAGCCAACCCATATTTTTACAAGTCTACACACGCGAATGCTGGAGACCGGGGCCGCGCCCTGCCGAATCTAAGACACGAGTGGCGATCAAAGAAATCTCGATTTAGAGACCGCTTCGAGGAGATGGTCGCCGAGGAAACTTGACCGATGACGCAAGGACGAATTCATGGGTATCCAGGAGGTCACTAACGATGGCTTATGTGTGAGGATGAACTGCCGGTTGGCTCGGCCAAGTTACGGCTGGCCAGCACAGAAGAGGTCAGTGATGGTTCACTCCGGCCGCCGCTATTTGCGACAGGCGCCATTTGATGGCACGAACAATTTCATTCCCGTGCCCGTGGGGAAATCGGAGGTGCAAGTCACGCTACCTGAGGCCGAGTCTGGTGGGCCACAACTCGTTGGAGTCTTCGCTGAGACCTTCGAAGTCCAAGTAGAATATGAGAGTGAGAGTCTTCTCGCTGTCGGGACTATCGGCGATAGTAATGTCATTCTGCGAGGAAATCCGTTGCAAGATGGAAGGCTTGGCGCCACTGAATCCTTTGAGGAAGGCAGGCGCCTGCGTGCGACCTTTGCCTTTGAACGGCATCCTCGCGCCTACAAAAAAATCTTATCGTCCAGGTCATGTGGACCTAGGATTTCCCAACGGAGCTGTGCAGCATGTTGATGGCAACACGACGTTTGGGCTGTCAGGAGAAGGTGAGTTTGCACCGCGCCTCATAAGGCTGAACGAGCCGGTTGGTTCCGCATTGACTGCAAGTGAGAGTGAGAGTGAGAGTG
>JAACDM010000526.1 GCA_009936795.1 Verrucomicrobiaceae bacterium
CGCCGAGGCCGCTTTGTTTTAAGGCCGAATCGTTAGCCTTCCATCCGGTCCGTGGTGCCTTTGATTGGGCGTTGGAGGAATCCTTCCATTGCTCGAAATGAACGCCCTCTGCCGTGTCGGCCGGTTCGAACGTCTTCCAAAGTGTTGGCACCGTTTTCCCTCCGCAACTGGTGGCGTGCCAGCTGGAGAAGAAAGGCGGGATCATGGGCGACCTTCTTCGAACAAGCGGTGCACTTTGAACGCTGAGCAGACCGTTCCTCAACGACGCCTTGGGTAGCTGTTCCTGATCGCGTCCTGTTCAAGAGAAAGCCAGAACGGGTCCACGCGTGGGCCTCATAGACGCGGTCAAGAATACTTATCATCCCAAAGGACGTCACCGATCAGGAGGTTTGTCAGTTTTTGGGGCATTTGGGCAATTGGGCAATTGATATCGAAGGGAATCGGAAAGCCTGAAAGCTGCTATGGCCTGTAAGGCGACGAACGGGCCTTCAGGCGATTGGCTTGCGTTCGGTGACAAGCCATCACATTTTCGGAAATGAAGAACTTTGGAATTCTACTTTTAACGTTCTGCGGTGTCACCCTTGGTTGGGCAACAGACTGGCCTCACTTCCGTGGGCCTGGTGGACAAGGCCACGCAGAAGGCGTCGACGTGCCCCTCCGCTGGAGCGCTGAGAACGCAGTGGCTTGGAAGGTGAAGGTTCTCGGCAAGGGTTGGTCCTCACCCGTGGTGGTTGGAGATCGCGTGTTTGTCACCACCGCGGTTGACTCTGGGAAGGGATTGTCATTGCGAGCGATCGCCCTTGGCTTGGCGGACGGGAAGAACGTCTGGGATCAAGAGATCGTCGGGAAGCCGGACGCGGGTGATTTCCACAAAAAGAACAGCCATGCTTCTCCCACGCCGGTGGTCGAAGATGGGCGGCTCTATGTTCACTTTGGGCACCATGGCACGGCCTGCCTCGAGGTTAGAGATGGCTCATTGCTGTGGAAACAAGACTCGTTGGCTTACCCACCGCTTCATGGGAATGGAGGCTCACCGATCGTCTTCGAGGACAAGCTCATCTTCTCCTGCGATGGCACAAAGAGCCCCTTTATCGTCGCCTTGGATAAGTCGAACGGAAAGGTGGTTTGGAAGACGGACCGTGATGTGAAAGTGTCCCGAACGTTCTCGTTTAGCACACCGCTAGCCATTGAGGTTGACGGCCGGTGGCAAATTGTCAGTCCCGCCTCCGGGGCGGTGATTGCTTATGATCCTGACAATGGCAAAGAAATCTGGCGCAGCCTTTATGGGGAAGGCTATTCGGTCGTGCCCCGACCCCTTTATGCCCACGGCTTAGTCTACGTTTGTTCTGGTTTCGGAACCGCGAGCTTGTATGCCATCGATCCCACGGGAAAAGGTGACGTGACGTCGTCACATGTCCGGTGGGAAATAGGCAAACGCATCCCTCGAGAAAGCACGCCGATCATCGTGGGCGACCATGTTTACGTGAACGACGACAAGGGAATCGTCAGCTGCCTTGAAGCGACATCCGGGCAGCAAGTTTGGCAGCAACGGATTGATGGAGGAGGGGGGTATTCTGCGTCCCCTGTCTACGCCTCCGGGCATCTCTTCTTTCACAATGGCGATGGCGTCACGACCGTGATCAAACCAGGCACAACGTTTCAGCAAGTTGCCGAGAACAAGATCGGCGAGTATGGTCTGTCCTCCTTCGCGGTGGTTGATGATGGCTTTGTCGTTCGGACCGAGTCCAGCTTGCTTCGGTTGAAGAAAGACTAGCGGTTGCGCTATGACCTTGGCGATATTACAAACGTCCTGTACGACCTTCTCGGTAGCTGATTCTAGCGATTTCGCCAATCGTCGCGGATCTGCGTGAACTGCTGTTTGAGCGAGAGACCGCAGAGTTCCATCATGACGAAACTGATGGCCAAGCTGAGGAAGACTTTTACTGGCGTGGAGCCCCAGAAAGCGAGAAGGCAGAACCAGAAGAGGGCGTAGATGCTACCGAGGGCGAGGAGCCGAACCCAGCGCGGCCACTGGTGAATGTGGAGTGGGCCGGGGTGGCCATTGACCTTCATGCGTTCGCGGAGTTCGCTCACGGTCAGAAATTCATAGGCCTTGGCGAGTGGCCAGACCCCGATGGCCCAGAATGCGAGACCGATGATTAGGGGAAGAAGGAGCAGTCCCGAAATGGCGATTAACGACACATAGCCCCACTGGTTTTGAGCAGCCTTTCGTTGAAACGTTTTGAAGGCGAAGGTGATCTGGTGGGGGAAATAGAGCCATTTGAGAAAGGGATCTAGGCGTCGCAAGGCGCGGGCAAGCAGTGATCGGGTCGTTTGGCTGGTGGGATCTAATGAAGCAGCAGTGCTAAGATGTTGGGCTGCCTTCTCATGATCACCCATTTCACTGAGATAGAAGAGGCCCGTGTTGTGCTGCACGGCATGAGACTCAGGATCGATGCTGAGAATTTCTAACAAACGTGCTTCCTGAGCGTGCAGGTCAAGCTTGGTACCTCCCTCACACTCGGCCATTACGGCGGCATGCACATTGCCGACGTTAGGATCGTCAGGCGCCATGGTGAGTGCTTTCTCCGCAGGCTCTCGAGCTCGAGCATACGCACCCTCTTGGTAGTATACCCACGCGAGGTGAGACCAGAAACCGGGTTCATAAGGAAAGAGCGCGATGGCCCGTTTGATGGTAGATTCCGCTTTGCGTGGGCGTTTCTTGGCGGACCAGTAGCGCGAGAGATGGAAGAGCGTTTCGACCTCTTCGGGGTTTTGCTGGAGGGAAATCTCCAGATGAAGCTTGGCGTTGTCATAGTCCTCCATGGCGAGGGCAGCTACGCCGGCAAGCTGGTGCAGCTCTGAGGAGTCTTGATCATGCTGGAGCAGTTCACGGCACAGTGCCAGGGCACTATCATATTTGCGCAAAGCCAACAGATGTTCGACGCCTTCGGTCGAGTTTCCTGCCGAACGCGAAGATGTCTGGTGCGATTGATGATCGGGCGTGTCCATGCCGTCCGTTCATGTTGAATCTAACAGGAGCTGATTCAAGGACAGAGAGCCCGGGATTTTAGTGGAGCAACTTCTCAAAGTTCATGCTGGAGGGCAACCCGTTGACTATCAGCAACTTTGGAAAGTTGCTCTACATGACTCTCTTAGTGGCGACGCACAAATTCCAAGGGTGGGGAGACGACCGGCGCTCGATGGACCTAAGAATCAGGCACTTGCTGGGCATCAGATCTTTCGATTTGCCTGGACTGACGAGGCGAATGGAATGAGGCCGGGAGACGTAAGTGCCCCTTGGCAGGGGAAGATGGGAAGGCAATGTTGGTGCTCGTGTTGACGTTGGCTTGGTCGTCGTATAAGACGCCATGACCAGAAGCGTCATTGAGCCAATGTGGGCGAGCTTCATGGTACCATTCTTCTCAGGGCAGGAGCGAGCTGGATTGAAGATCTGTGGCTTCGTCTTCCGTTAGATAGTTTTCATCGGCCATCCGAGCGAGGACCGTGTTCCGGGCTTTGAGGGCGCGGTCAGGGTATTTGCGAAGCTCAAGCATACTCGGGGCTTTGATGACTCCGGCCAGCGTGGCGGCTTCAGAGATGGAGAGCTCCTCGACACCTTTGTCAAAGTAGCCACCTGCAGCACTCTCGATGCCGTAGTAGCCACCTCCGAAATAGATCAGGCTTAGGTATTTGGATAGGATGGTCTTCTTATTGAAGTTGTCCTCTATCCGCAGCGCGAGGAAGGCCTCGACGAACTTACGATCCATGGTCTTGTCGAGAAGGCCGAACGATTGTCGAGCAAGCTGTTGCGTGATGGTGGAGGCACCTTGGGCTTTGCTCTTGGTGCGTAAGTTGACGATCGATGCGCGGCAGATGCCTTTCATATCAAGTCCGCCATGATCGAAGAAGCGGTTGTCCTCGGCAGCGACGAGAGCATCGACCAAGTGCTGAGGGAGGCGCTTATAGGCAATTCCTGGGGAGTCTGAGATCAGTGCAAGATCCATGCTGGCGGCACGGTCCTTATAGGGTTTGAGAAACAAGACCAAGCAGATGCCTGCCAGGACGATGAGCATTGTCAGGACAATGACGGATTTCACCAGCCACCGGGGTAGACGAGGAGCCTTCATGAGCTGAGCTTAATGCTGGGTTTTTAGCATTTCAAGAAAGATCGACGCGTTGTCTTCCCGGTTCTAGTTTGAGAACATGAAATGGGTCCTTTTTGCCATCGCAGTCCTCGCTCCCGCCGCCTTGCAGGCCACGCCGCTGGAAACGGCGAAGGCTCTGGCTGCCGACACCTTCAAGGGCTGGACCTATGGACACGCTGCCAGAAAGAAGACGATTGATTGCGTTCAATTCATGGAAGTCGTCATCGCGAAAGAAGTGGGGAGACCACTGACGGCCGTCGAACGCCAGACCATTGCCATTCACCACGGGTGGTCTGCAGAGGAGGTCCAGGCGCAGGCGGCTGATGGCAAAGATCCAAAGGTGTCTGGGCTCGCCCATGCGCTGGTCGATCTCATGCAAGTCGCGACTCGCGTTGAGCCGAGTGAGGCAAGGGTGGGGGATTTCGTGCAATACTGGAAGCAGAACGAGGGAGGGAGCTGGTTCGGGCACTCGTCACTCCTAAGTAGTGTGTCAGACGGGAAGGCGCGCCTGTATGGTTCCCACAAATCCACTAACGGGATTGCCGACAGCAACTTTGAGCTGAAGCTCACGGGTGACGATCGCCATGTCTTCCTGGTGCGCCTGCAAGAGGGGCTGCAACACAACGTGCAACGAAGCCAGGACGGCACTCTTTGGTTGCCGAAAGAGATGTCGACTTATGAAAGTGCCAAGTATGCTTGGACGCTTCCGATGAAACGCTGGGGGATGTATCAAGTGAAAGCCCACTTTGCGGCTATTCCTCCCAAGGAGTCGACGCTTACTTTGTTAGGGAAATCGACAGCGGAATCTCACATTGGCCGACGGGTCTATTTCGCAAAGCCGGTTGACTATCCAGTCAGTCTCACTTGTAAAGATGCCGAGCCCGAGCTTCGCGCGATCTCGCTCATTCCTGCGCCAGAAGGGAGCAGCGATCTAGCAGAATCCGATGGGAAGGCGGTCTTGCACAGTCGCGATGCGACCGTGTTTGGCCAGGTGCTTCGATATGAACCCAACCCGAAGAAGCTCTGCCTGGGATTCTGGGCCAATGAAGATGATCGGGCTGAGTGGGTCTTTGAAATCGAGACGGCAGGCACGTTTGATGTCGAGATTGACCAGGGGTGTGGCAAAGGCCACGGCGGAAGTTCAGCTTACGTGTCTTCGAGTGGGCAAGAGCTTACCTTTACCGTTCAGGATACCGGGCACTTCCAGAACTTCCGCACCCGTACGCTGGGTAAACTCACGCTATCGGCAGGAATGAACACTTTGACTGTTGGCGCCCACAAGAAGTCGAAAGGTGCTGTCATGGATGTGTGCGAGATTCGGCTCGTTCGCGAAGCTCCCTGATAAGGCAGATGACCTCTTGAGTAAGACGATTAACCGATCATGGGAATACAATGGAAACACCGGCAGTGTTGGGCGTGTCCATTGCTGGTGACGGGCTTGCTGGGAGACGACAAAACCTGATCACTCTGCCATCCGAGCCACCTCTACCATGTTAGGCGATCGGAAACCTGGGGGCTCCACGGCAACTTCCTCTGCGCCAGTCGCTTAAGTTGCCGCGGTCTCATGTGCAAGCCAAGTAGCCGCCGGTCCGGCGCTGGAGCGCGGATCGGATGCCTTCTGAGCAGCGTGACGCAGGAAATCATGAAGACGCGGATCGTGCGTAAGCTACCGTTCTCGCCATGGGCAAGCGCTACACCCAAGACAATGGAACCATCATCGAGAAATTGGTTGGGATGAGGTTCGAAAAGCTTGTTCTCAAAGACTAGGACGTCGCCGAAGAAGTCCCTGCGTTTTTACACCGTTCCGGTGGCGACTATCGGGCGAGCCTAGCCGCCACCATGGAGGATGTGAGAGGCTTGAAGACGGACCATATCTCTGACAAGATGCGAGCGTGGTCCACCCAATCACATCTCCAAGAATACCTTCGGCGGATCAATCAACTCGGCGAAGTGTGTGCTCAGCAGTGGTTGAATGAGCGCGAACTCCTAATGTAACACTACTGGTTCGTATTCTCTGTTGCGAAGCAGTTCATGATCGTCGAAATGATGCTTTAGAAGTCCTGAAAGCGATGCCTATTTCATCAGGTCCAGATTTGGTCATGGTCATCTGAAGTTCTACGACTGAACCGGCATCCTTCACCTGGTACTGGAAACGGGATTCTTTGCCAATGGGCAACTCTTTCAGACACAGGCCGATTCTTGCCACATGGCTTACGTCTAGACCATCGATCTGCTGAAACATAGCATGAAGGGGCGTCGCTATCTGCCTCAACGGCATGACTTTCTGAAACCGAGCATCTGGAACAATGATGTCCTTATCGTGCGTCTCTCCAAAAGCTTGCCCCAACGCAGGCTTGCCCACCGAATCTGCAGCTGCGCCGAAAGTCTTCATGAGAAGCTTGCCAATGAGCCAACCACCTATCATTGAACCGCACTCTGTAGCAAGAGTGGCAGATCGTCGAGCAGTTCAAATTCAGAACGCGAATGAACACAAATCCTCCGAGCGGTGACTAGCTACTTCCATCGCCACCGCATTCCTCTACTCACCAGGGAAAACCAGACTCGCAGTGACCAACAAAAACAAGCGTTGAAGGGAACCCATTATCGGAGAACGCTCTTGCTAAAAGGCAAGATCACTGGTTTCAAGGATGGTTTCTGCAACCCAGTCTCTGATGGAGCATGGGTCAACCTGGCGGTCTGGGCCTCTCTTGCGTCAGCGCTCCTTGCTACGGTTACTTCAACTTGGGCCGGATTGCGATGAGGTTTCACTACTTGTATGGTGAGTTCAGATCCGCCGTGTTCCTCGACCAATCGTAGGGATTTCCAGGTTCTCGTATTAGACGTGTGCTCGACGTGAATCACATAGTGGCCGTCGACCCGACACACTGCACGGAGCACGAGACCCTTGACCCAATCGGAAGTAGGCGCCGTAAGCGCAGCAGATTCCGTTACTAGCGTAGCACCGAAAGGGTGGTGTTGTGAGATCGCCTCCTAGAGGTGTGGGTCAAAGGTTTCGGCGGGAAATCGTTACCAAATAAATGAAAGAGCAGGCATTTGTTTAGGACAATGATAAGAATGGATGATAAGCCGGGATAGATTCTCACACAATCATCGCGTGGTGACCGTGCCGATCTGTGCAGACATCGACCTATTCGGAAAAGTCAAGGTTGGCGGAGCCGGACAAACCTTGTCTCGGTCTCGCTTAGTGGGAATGTAAGCAAGACGCGTTCATGAGTGTCATCAATAGCTGTTGTAGTTGTCTCTGCCGGTGTAAGTATAAGCCACTCTAGGAGGTCCTCTGAGGTCTCTAGCAGGGCGTCTATTTCCTGCGATTGCAACCTGTTGTAACTGAGCGTGGCTTGGCCATTCTCAAGCTGAAGATCTAGTTTCTCAAAGGGCAGTATCGAGGGAACTGTACTGAAGACGTTGATCGACGCGCGACCGATCGGGTTGAAAAGGCCGCCCTCGCTTCCGAGGACGTTGCGGCCCTGAAGAGTGATGATGTTCTCTCCAGGCGTGAGGGGGAAAGACAGGTTCCAACTGTCGAGATTCGTCCAGGTGGGCCTGTAAATCTCGCCGGTTTCCACGTGGAGGAAGTGGTGAAGGTCGAGCTTGCCCGTCCCTTCGAGCTCGATCGTCGTTGTATCGACGCGCTGATCAGAAGGCGTTTGCAGGGAAAAAGCCGTGGATGGAGCGTCGCGTCGGACCTGAGATTGGACTGAATTGGCTCTGGAAATGACGTAGCGTAAGTGAGAGGCGAAGTTTTGACCGGGAAGCAACTCTCCGAAATGCTCGGCCCAGCGGGTCATGTAGCGTTCGTTAAAGGTGGTGAGAAGAATGTCGTTCACATGGGCGAGGTAGATGCGTTCGTAGGCGGGATTTCGTAGGATCTTCCTCAGGTCAGTGTTCTCGGTGATGGAACGTGAGGCGTTGTGTGCAAAGTCCAGGTCGTGCGGGAAGTAGGTGAACTTTCCATTGGGCATCTGATAAAACATGCCGTTGTGCTGGCTATTGGCTCCATACTGATCGCCAGCACCTGACAGCAGTGCCAGGCCCATGCCTTGCAGCCACCGATCCACATCTACCAATTCCGGGAGGGCTTCCAGAAAGGCGTCGTTCGAGAGTGAGAACAGCTTTGTGTAGGCTACGATTGGCGCGTAGTCATCCCGCCGCCGATTGTTCTTCAACTCGTAGTTCCACCGGTAGCTTTCAGAATCGTCGCCGAGGCTTCGAACCGGCGTTCCTACGACACTGTCAGGGTTGGGACGTTTGTAGCCGTCCGCATCATCGGTCGTGGGGTAGTAGATCAACTCGTATTCGTAGAGATTGCCTTCATCGCCGTCCTCAAACTGCGTTTCGAGAAAGAGATCACCATAGCGCGCGAGTTGAAGTTCGGCTGGTCCTGTGTATTGCGAACGCGGCGCGATGACCTGAACCAGGTCGTTGTACTCGGCTGGGATACCTCCGGAGTGAGTCATCATCTGATTGAAGAGAATCTCAAACTGACCAAACCCAACACCTGCCGATCGGTCGATCGCAACCGTTTCATGGACACCACGGAACTGCTGTTGTTTGGGAAACTTCACATTGTAACCGAGCCGGGGCACCGTCACACGGCCGCGTTCGCTACCTTTCAGGCGCACACCGACGTTGTAGAAGATCTCTTCTTCCCGATAAATGACCGTTGCGGGGACGCGATCATTGCTCATCAGGTTGATGGGCTCGTGAAGCCAATCGACATCGTCTGGATGCATGATGATGCGCAGGTGATGGAGGCGATCGTTGCCTAACTGATCGTCGTCTAACACAGAAAACAACGCGCGGGAGTCTGCTCCTTCTCGAGGATACTGAGAAACGGCCCCTTCACTGTCAGTCGCTTCGACATAGAACTGAATAATAGCGTTAGCTTGCTGTGCTGGGACACTGGTAGAGTAACGATCGCCTTCAAGATTCATGGCACTCTCTTGAAAGTCGGCGCCGTCGGTCGACCAATGGAGAGTGACATTGCCAATCCCATCGGGATCGGTCGCCGCAATCTCGATTCTCGTGGTCTCGTTCGGACGAGGAACAGCCGGGTGATGCGTTAGGTCATTCAGCGTCGGTCCGAGATTGCTCACGAGTTGGGAATTCGGCTGCCCTGGCGTGCCTCCAACCGCTGGTGTGGTGAGGATATGCTTCTTCGCTAAGCGATTGAAATACAGCCTTGTATGCAGTTGAGGTGTGCCGCTCAGGGCGCGAGCGCGAAAGCGGATCTCGTAGGTCGTCCCGCTAGAAATACGGACACCGCCGGCGAGGGTTGTTTCAATGTGATTGTGCATGTGCCCTGCAGGACCAGTCGCGACGAGTCGGAGCACCTGGTTGTTTGGATCATCGGGATCGGGAACGACCTCGCTGTGCCGATGATTGCCACGTAAGCGCCAACGTCTAAGTGAGGTCCCCCCAAAGAGGCTCGGTTGGAAGGCACTGTTGTTGATTAAGAACGCGCCTTGTCCGTCGGGGTCTTCGACCACCTGGATGTCGTCAATAAGAATTTCGCCGCGCCCTAACAGACCGATAACCAGTTCTGACCATTGATTGTCTGGTCCGACACGGCTGCGTTCAGCCTCCCCCCGATAGCTAATCTCTTGCCAGGAGGTGGGCGCGAGTTCGTCGCTTGCGGCCCAGGCAATGGCGTGGGCGTTGTCGGCCATGGGGTCACGCAATTCGAGGCTTGAGCCGCCGCCATCGGCTTTGGTTGGCCAATCACCGCCGTCATGATAGCGCACCTCGTCGGCTACATTGCCCGCCGCGTCCTCTAAAATAAGGTGTCCAGAGCCGTTCGGCAGATTTCCGGAAAAGCCGCTGGCGTCATTCCTCACCACCAGAAAGCCGCCTGGTTCTAAAAGCGTTCCTTCTGGGAAACCATGCTCGATGTCGCCAACGAGTTGCCAGCCAGAAAGGTCAGTGGCGACCTCGCCACGATGATAGAGTTCGATCCACTCGTCGTCGACTTTCGCGTAAGGAACGTCGCCATCGGCATACTGAGGCCGGTGATGGTAGAAGATTTCATTGAACACGATATCCGTGTGGACCTCGCTCTTGTTAGGTCCACCTGTGGTTGGTTCTGAAACGAATCGCCAGTCGATGCTTCCATCTGGAAAGCGGCCGCGGCCGCGCTCCTTAACTCGAATAGCATCTAACACCGTGTCGTTGCCGATGAGGGCGATCGGATCTCCACTGGCGATCTCCTGAGGAAACCCGGAAACACTCAGAAACTCGCCTGGAGAGAGCGTCGGCTTACCAAGTGGAACACGGGTGCCACTGGTTACGTGGAGAAGCTCGAGCCCCTCAAGAGCTTCGTCCGTGGTGCTGCGATTGTGAAGCTCTACCCAGAACTCGCCTTCGTTGAGCGAGGCCAGTTCGTTGATAATGACGAACGCCGATGGTAGGGGAATGTCAGGAAAGTTCTGCTCTCCAGGAGTGCCGCCGAGTTCCCGGCTCCAGGTCCATGCGCTGACATCACCGGGAGTCGCATCCGGAAGGACTTTCGCCAGGGTGACCCCGGTGCCATCAGGAGCGATCGGCCACTCCCCGCGATCCTTGTAACGTACCTCATTCATGAGCCTACCACTGGCACTGAGAAGTCGGAGTCGTTCGCCGTTGTTGTCGAGCTTACCCTCGAATGGCCCCAGAGCATCGGCGACCTGATCCGGATTGGCCGCCACCAACACATAACCTTGTCCCGGAATGATGGTGCCTTCCGGAAAGCCAAACTCAATGCCACCGGTCAGAGTCCATCGGGATAGGTCGATGTCGACGGACATCTGGTTGTGCAACTCGATCCATTCGGATTCGTCTGCCTGGGCAGGATGATAATGAATCTCGTTGAAGACAACGACACTATCCGAGCCCGCGAGCAACGGGCCGATTGAACAGAGAACGAGTAGAGCGAAGAGCTGACGAGGTAAGTTCATGTGAGATCCGTTTGGATGATAGCCCAGCTACTATATGGTAAATGGGGACTCAAGGATAAGGCAGCCGGAGCATACCCAGCTCGCCAACCCTACAGCCTGAGAGGCTTGAGAGCCGAACTTTGACTACGCGAAAGAGAGTTGCTCGTCAGACTGTAGTCTCGCCTTCGTGGGAGAACGATCAAAGCAGGTGGACGAATACTTGGTGATTCGCGTTCTATGTTCTGTAACCTTGAGTTGAATGTGGCTCAGGAATCAGAATATATGCCGCTACGGTCCAATCTGACCTGTCCCAAGTGTGGGTGACATCTTGCTGAAAACGCCCCTCAAGGGTTGTGCCCTAGATGTATTTTCGCTTTTGTCGCAACCACGATCGAGGATGGCGGGTTGTCGTCGAGTGGTTCGACGCATCTTTGGTGACCGTTGCTGATGGACGTGCCTTGCCGGGTGAGAAGGAGATCGAGCCTCATTTTGAGGAACTCGAAGCGCTCGAACTCATCAGTATCGAAGGAATGGGGTTAGCGGATGCGGTAGGAGCCGCGATTCCCACGCCGCTGTTCGTGATGACCTCGTTACTCCTAGGCGGTATGTTAGGAGCGAAGCCTTAACGCCGTGCAGTTGCGTTTCAAAGAAGCAGGAAAGACCAAACAGTTTGATACGCTCAAACCCTGGCTTGTCGATGAAACGGAAAACCTGTCCCAAGCAGACGCTGCGGATGCGCTAGGCTCTGTGAAGGTGGCCATTCATCGCCTTCGCGGTGACTTCCGCAATGCGGTTGAGACCGAGATTTTTAACACGCTGCCCCATGACGATGACCTCGCGGATGAGATGCGTTACCTCAACGAGGCGCTGAGCTGGAACCCAAATCATGGTTAGTGAAAAGACGAATTTCACCATTTCCCTGTAACCCCGAATCACTTCCAGCTCAGGAAGTGGGTGAAGTCGCATCGAGGCTCAACAATCAACGACTATGAAGAATAAACTGTATCTCATTTCCGGTATCGGCGTGGTGCTTGTGGCTGCCGTGTTTGTCTACTCGCTTGGTCATTTCCTCGGGTCGCAACGCACCTCGACCCAAGGGCTTTGGCAGGCCGTTCCGAGCGCTGCAGCGTCAACCATGGCGAATTGTCGCAGCGCGCCTTGAACCAAGGGCTTTGGAAGGCCTGCGAACGGGACAATACCGCTGCGGCAAGCTACTGGCCTGCAAAGGGAGCCGAAGTAAACGCGCGCGACGTCCATCACGCGGTTGGTCTAACGGGAGGAACGGCTCTCCACAGGTGTGCCCACTTTGCCAACACCCAGACGGTTGATCTGCTGCTCTTGCTCGGAGCTGATCCTAACGCCGTCGATAACGAAGGACGCACGCCCCTATTCTTTACCAGCGTTGCCTCGGTCGCGGACCGACTTGTCGTTGGCGGAGCGGATATTTCGAAGAAGGACAACCTAGGAGAGAGCGCTTTGCAGTCGCGCGAAACGAATGGGTGGCACCTGGACAAAGAGTTGCGAGCAGCGCTCATAGGCGAAGGCTCAGCTACCAAGATGGCCCGCGCGGCGAATTCTGAGATTGACACTGTTTCCACCCTCAATGGTGAGGGCAATGCCCATGTGTGGGGCATTCATTTTCATGTGCAGGAGACGAGACACCGTCGATCGGGCTCAACTTTTAGTGGAACTGTGGGTGAAAACCGAAACGCAATCAAACGGACGCGACGCTGACGGTCACGCTAGGGGAGGTGATCATCCTGCTTGAGAAAAGGCCCGGGCGTCCGATCACCTTTCAACTGGATTGCAAACCCTACGGCACGTTGAAAGCGGGTGACAACGTGAGGATCGACGCGAACCGGAAAGTCATCATCAATGATGTTGTCCGGCTGCCGGGGGCAACTACTCCTTATTATCGGATCGACCACTGCCTGATTTTGAGAGCTTGCTTGCGCTGCGAGCGGCGATCATGTTGGCGATACGATGGAACCCGACTCGACTCGAGCAGACATCACCCTCGGAATTGAAGGCGGTGGCACCCGAACAACGGTTCTACTTGTTGATCAGAATAATGCTATCCTAGCATCGTTCCGGGTAGGCCCCGCGAATCTACGATTGATGGAGCTCGGTGAGCTGGCTGTCCATCTGCAAGCCATCCATGATCAACTTCCAGTGCAGCCAACGCGCGTGGGCATCGGACTAGCAGGGGTCCGGCTGGCCCCAGATCACCAACGTCTTCGCAATGCGGTGGCGACGGTTTGGCCGGGCGTCCTCTGTGCGACGTCAGACGATTTGATTACAGCGCTAGAGGCAGCCGAATGGGAGGAATCCTGTGCGGTGCAAGTGCTCGTTCTAAGCGGCACAGGGTCCTGCGTGGCCGGGCGTCGCCGGGACGGAGAAGCAGCCAAGCTGGGTGGCCGGGGCCATATCCTCGGAGATCGCGCCAGTGCCTGTGACATTGCTCAGGATGCCTTGCGCACCCTCATGGCCACGTACGATTTGGAGAATGCCTGGCCTCTGTTGGGTTCAGACATCCTGACCTACTTGCAGATGAACGAGCCTGAAGACCTGATCGATTGGTCGCTCGTCGCGCCCAAGAACGAGCTGGCTAGCGTTGCCGTGCCTGTCTTTCATGCGGCGACGTTCCGTAGCGATCCGATTGCTAGCGAGGTGCTTTCGCGAGCAGCAGCTAATCTTTGTGAAGATGCGAAGGCCGGTGCGAAGCGCCTTTTGAAAGATGGCGAATCCGTCCAGTTTATCTTCAACGGGGCTGTGCTCCTGAAGAATCCTGATTTTC
This sequence comes from Verrucomicrobiaceae bacterium, assembly GCA_009936795.1. Taxonomy (GTDB): domain Bacteria; phylum Verrucomicrobiota; class Verrucomicrobiia; order Verrucomicrobiales; family DEV007; genus JAACDM01. The sequence goes on from JAACDM010000526.1 coordinate 13,878, forward strand.
AAAATCAAGTCGCTGAACAACTTCGATTTCTTTGCCCCAACGCTGTCGTCACGCCCCTAGCAGAGCCAAGCGTTTGGGGAGCGATTGCCTTAGCTAGAGCATCCAGCACCGATGCATTTGCAGAACCCGCGCCCCCGACTACTGAAATACCGTTGGCGGAAGCCTGGCGACCGGTGGCTGCGGCCCCGACAGAGAAACGGCACCCCGATTCTACCGCGCTATCGGATCTATCGATCAACGAAGGGATTGACCTGATGCTGGCGGCTGATGCCACCATTGCTGACGCTATCGCGGAGGAATCCAAAGCCATCGCGTGGACTATTCATCGCGTGGTTCGGGCCTTTGCAGCTGGGGGGCGTCTTATTTACGTTGGTGCCGGAACGAGCGGGCGTTTGGGAGTGCTAGATGCCAGTGAGTGTCCGCCGACCTTCAGCGTTTCGTATGACCAGGTCCAGGGAATCATCGCCGGCGGTCGCTCGGCACTCTGGTCAGCGGCGGAGGGGGCGGAAGACGATCATAGCGCGGGGGCGCGCGCCGTAGAGATGCGGCATGTGGGGGCTCGCGATATGGTGATTGGCATTTCTGCGAGTGCGTATGCCCCGTTCGTTTGGGGCTGCCTTCAAGAAGCGAAAGATCGAGGTGCGGCTGCCGTCCTTCTGTGTTGCAACCCTGGCTACAAAGATCATCCCTTGCCGGACCAGGTCATCGCTCCAGATACCGGGCCGGAGATTCTTACCGGTTCGACCCGCCTCAAGGCGGGCACCGCGACCAAGTTGATCCTGAATATGATCACGACACTAGCCATGACTAATTCAGGCAAAGTGCTTAGTAATCACATGATCGATCTCAACCCATCGAACGCCAAGCTCCGCAAGCGGGCCACTCGTATCGTGGGTGACATCACGGGGGTCGATGAAGATGTCGCTCGTCAGGCGCTGGAGAATAGCGGATGGATCGGACGAGACGCGTGTGATCGATTATCCTGACAATAATGTAGGGTGACTAAAAAAATCGCCACCCTGGCAACTTTGAAAAGTTGCTCTATGAATGGTCCGGATTAAGGCGGGGCAATTTGGCGTCTTGCGTCTTGAGTTGCTTTAGAAGCAAGGCGTCCATGGTTACCACTCTCTCCTTCTGAGATTCTGCTACGTTCTTGGCCTCGCTCGGATCATTCTTGAGATCATACAACTCCTGCGGACCGTCCCAGAACTTAAGGTACTTCCAATTGCCCTGGCGAAGAATGGAGTAGGGGCCCGGGTGGTGGCGATAGTGAGGGAAGTGCCAGACCAAGGTGTCGCGATCCACAGCCTTCCCGTTTTTTAGGTGGCCTAGGAGAGAAAGCCCATCGAGGCGCCGGTCGCTGGGTAGCTTCGTTCCCGTCGCTTCGAGGATGGTTGGAAACAGATCAATGGAGCACACAGGCGTGTCCGACACTTGGTTCGCAGGGATCACCTTGGGCCAGCGCACGAGAAAGGGTACGCGGATGCCGCCTTCATAAGCGTAGCCCTTCCCGCTCCTTAGTGGTGCGTTGTCTGTCGGCGAGCCGTCGCGATCGAGACCACCGTTGTCGCTGGTGAAGATGACCAAGGTCTTCTCGTCAAGCTCGAGTTCTTCTAACAGATTCAGGATCCCGCCCACGGCGTCGTCCACTGATTCAACGAGGGCAGCATACTTGGCTTGAATAGGAGTCTTCCCTTCTTTCTGGTACTTAGCCGCCACTTCCGGGATGGCTTGAATGGGTGTGTGCACGGCGTAGTTGCCAAGTTGGATAAAGAAAGGCTCGTCCTTCCATTGGCGTATCAATGAAAGGGTTTCGTCAGCTTCACGGTGAGTGAGAAATTCGCCAGGCTTGCGACCCGGCAGCTTATAGATACCTTCGCGCAGGCTTTCGTGTTTGCCTTTGGGCTTAGTGTAAGGATCGAAATAGGAAGGCGGTTGTCCATAATCGCAACCCCCGCGATTCTCGGTGAAGCCTTGTTTCGTCGGATACCAATCGGGATCACCCAAATGCCATTTGCCTATGTAGGCAGACCGATAGCCCTTAGCTTCGCCTAATGCTTCGGCAATGGTCCTCTCTTCGTGCTCCATCCAATAGGGGTTGGGAGGACAGAGAAACTTCCGATTCTTGCCACCCACATAAGTCGTGGGGTTCTTGTCGGGGGTGCCTAGACCACCGCGTTGAAATCGCGAGCGAATCCAATCCGTGACGCCAACGCGATGCGGGTAGCGCCCGGTCAATACAGCTGCTCGTGTCGGTGAACATACCGCGCAGGCCGCGTAGCCGTTTGTGAATCGCACGCCTTCTTTTGCCAGTCGATCAATGTTGGGAGTCTTGTAATAGTCGGAGCCCTGACAACCATGATCCATCCATCCCAGGTCGTCGACGAGAATGAGAATAACGTTTGGTGGCTGCTCTTGGGCGTGAACCTGAGTGAAGGTTGCAAGGAGAAGGGTGAGAATGAGCCGTCGAATCATGAACCTATCTAGGCCGAGAATCCCTGAAGTTACAAGGCTCGGGGCTGTTCATGAATTTCTCTAACGGGTATTCTCTGCAGTCCCGTTTCATGGCCGGATATCTAAGATGTCGTTGTGGGTCAGCACGAGAATCCCCATCTTGCTATGAAATCTGTTGTCGCGTCTGTCGTCGCCCTCGTTGCCTGCGCCCTTTCCCCGTCCTTTGGACAGGATTTCGACCTGATTTGGGGAGGTTGGTCTACTCGACTGGCCGTCGACGATCTTTAGTAGGCTTCAGCTGATCCGGCTGAGCTAAAGGTGTATTATTTTAGCCCGGTCGATGTCACCAGTCGTGATGACCAGGACAATTGGGTCGTGAGCCAGAATGGCTACAACGAGTTGGTAACCCTTGTTCGTGCCGAGCGCCTCAACGATCCCGTGTTCTTCCCCGAAGAAGTCGATTTGGTAGACCAGGATGGTGATTTCGGCATCGATGGCGGTGGCCTCTTGCGACCGGACGATAGTGATTGTGGCAGATTTCGGGAATGGATTGTTGTAACCTATCATTTTACGCCTTCGACAAACGGCTTGTCCTCGGAGAACAACGGGCGTTACACGATTCTCTTGGAGTCGGATCAAGTGGAACTCAGGACGAGTGGATTCTTGGCTGCTTCTTTGTTAGTCAATTTCCACATCGCATTCGGCCAGCAACGTCCCGCCTATCCAACGGAGGTCGATATCGACATACGCAAACACGAAGACGGAGAGCTCTTAGCCCACGTCCGACTCGCCAATTGATTTCATTCTACTGCCGGAGTCAGACATTGATCTACCGATTTCGGTGAAGCCTGATGGCGGCATTGGAGATGGTGCCGGTTCGATCCCCATGGACTGGGTCGATGGTTTACCGCATCTCGAGCATGGTGATTTCTTTAGGGTGGAGATCCGCATCGACAACCCAGTGTATGCCGGTGCCGAGTTCGTCTACCAAGGCGGCGAGAACAGCGGCAAGATTGCTGCGAGAGCGGCCATCGAGACTGAAGAAGGCAACGCCTCAGCAGCCGCTCATGTAGAAGTCGCGTTCACTGGATTTCTTTATCACACCGTGTCGGACTGGGGCCCTGTGTTGCAACGCGGCGATCTCTTCATCCTTGATGCGAAGGCCTCGGAGGGTCAGTTCTTTGCCGAGCCCGAACTCCCCTATTTCGAGCGTCACACTTACCGTCTCCCCACTTACGAAGAGCCTCCTGTTGGCGTCAAGCTGGACTTCGAACGCATCGAGACGCACCTTCAGATCGAAGAGCCTCGCAATGCCATCATCCAGACGGCGGACGATTGGTGGAGCTTCATCGGAGTCGAATCGGGACCTTTGGTTGATCCCATGCCGCAGCCAGTTGATCTCTCAGAGTTCACCTCGATTGGGGTGGCCTTGGGAGAACGGTCAGACACTTGCCATGGTATCAGCATTCGTTACGGGGTCGCGCATGACGGTTGGCATCCTCGAAGTGACCTACAAACTGCGTGAGTCTAGCGAGGGTGAAGCCTGTGGCGATGCTCTGACGTACTCCCTTTCATTGGTTGGCATTGAGAAGATACAGCTGCTCGTTAAGTTCGTTCAGTTGTCGGACGACGGTATGGATCACGAACCTATCCCGGCAGGGCCCGATGGGGGGCGGAAATGGCTCGGACCCCTTGCCACCTGAATCCCATCACGGTCGAGTTCCGCATGGACGGTGATGTTTACG
>JAACDM010000070.1 GCA_009936795.1 Verrucomicrobiaceae bacterium
AACGGAGCGAGAAAGTTCCTTCAGTCGAGCGCAACTGCGATTGTCCGGAATGATCGGTAAGTTCACTCATTATTAGAAGCCTCTCGTCTATCTGCCCAATCCCCCGACTTCACCTTGTCCACTGTTTCGCCAGCTAAATTCACCAGGCGGATCTGTTCGCCAGAATTACTCAGCATTCCGGTCCAAGGGCCAAAGACCTGCTCAGCCTCAAGCTCGAGAAAGACATCCAGAAGCAGATTCGGATCAGCAGCATTCACCAACTACCCCTCAGGCGTAAGGGCTGCCCCTTCACCAAACGTGAATCCGATGCCCCGCGTGAATGCAAACCCACTGAGATCGATTTCCTCATCTGATGGATTGTAGAGCTCGACAAACTGGTAGTCGGTAGGCTCAGGCAGACCATTATCTGAAGGAGCGGGGTAGTAGTTGATCTCATTGATCACCGGCATCCCATGGGCCTGCCATCCCGCAACGATGCACAGCACGCGCAAGACATTCCCTCGAATCCACCGCCCCGACTATCCCAAGACATTGGTATCTTTTTTCATCATAGCAATTCGACCACGAGGATACCCAGTGCCATAGGCTATGTAAATCACCCACTAGCAGTTCGAAGAACATCCGCTCAAGACCACGCTCAGGATTCCTCTACTTGCTCACCATTGATCGCTTCGCGAAGCGTCTCCATTCTCTTGGAATTGAAAGCAGCGACCTCTTCGAATGGCTTCTGGAACAAGAGCATCATTCCAAACACGATCGCAAATGGCCAGGCGATATGCCGAGCGCGAAACGTCTCATGCTGAACGAATGAACCGGTGGAAACGTCCCAGAAACTTTGGCGGTTCTTCACGAGCAAATAGTAGGCAGCGGGCATCGTGATCAATGTGAGTGGTCCTACGTAGCAGCCCATTCCCATGACAAAGACTCCCAGGTAACGTCGTAGCGCCGCACCAAAATCCAAGGTATTGCCCTCCGCATCGACCACGCGAATGCCAACAAGCGCTTTGCCAGGAGTCGCCCCCCAGCGGTCCAGGCAGTAAGCCTCTATCAAGTGCATGACCGGCATGAGCATCGGAAAAACGGTCATGAACCCTTCCATACTCGTATCTATCCAACCAATTGCTCTCATGCCCAGCATCAACACGAGACAGAAGACAAAGAAGAACCACCAGTCCAAATTGCGTGCCCAGAAACGCGTCCACGGGCGAACATTAATCCTGGGCAAGGTCTCGGCTCGCTCACGCTGAACCTCGGCATGTCGCTCGGCTACCTTCAAGCGGCGCTCATCCTCCAACTCAACATCACGCCGACGAAAGAAAGTCTCAAATGGCGGCAACTCACGTAGCGCTTTCCACTCGCCCTCGCCATCATACCAGGCGAGCTGATCATCGCTCCACGTGCCGTCACGCAATTGTTCCTCCACCTGAAACAAGGTGAATGGCCCCTTCTTCTCTTCATCGATCACGAGGTAGATCTGCATCATTGGATAACTGTCCTATCAGTCGGCGCGTAGGGCCTTTACCGGGTCCAAACGCGCCACTGCCCACGCTGGTGGGATCGCAGCTATGGTGCAAGCAATGATCGCGCCAATCGCAATTCCAAGAATGCTACTCGGAATGATCTCTACCGGAAGCTTGGAGAGCCCGTAGACATGTTGCGGAAAAGGATCCGCACCGAATTTCCCGATAATGGAGCGGATATTCTCAAGCTGGAAAAGCACGATAAGCCCCAGCGCCACTCCCGACAGTACGCCACAGAGCCCCACAACCTGCCCCTGATGGACGAAGACGCGAACAATCTGCCCCGTCTGCGCACCGATCGCTTTCATGACACCAATCTCACGACGCTTCTGGACAGTGGTTACAATGATAGTCACGCTAACACAGAACGTCGCCACAATAACAATAATAAATAGGATGACCGACATGAGACTGCGCTCCGTACGAATCGCCTCAAGGCGCGGCTTGTTCTGGTCTACCCAACTCATCGATGACCAACCGTAAGGCAAGAGCCCCGAGCCTTCGATACGAGCTTTCGTCTCCTCTACCAAATAAGGGTCCTCCGTAAAGATAGCCAACCCATGAACTTCGTCTTCTAGACCGAAGAGATCCTGGCCCACATTGAGAGGCGGAAGGATAAACTGCTGGTACATGGGCGAATCAACGACCGCGACAACCATTAGTTCTGTCGGCGCCATCGCCTCTTCCATGTTCTCAAGAAACGATTCGGAATCTCCACGATCTTCCTTTGGCTTATCCAAGTGCTCACGAATGTCTCGCATCGCCCGTTCCATCATGATGGGTGACAACACGGTGATAACATCTCCGATCTGAAGCACCGTCCCATCGGGCTTGTGGAAACTATCCGCAAGGGACTTGCTCACAATCACCCGCTCATAGAACTCACCTGACTCATCAACTCGAGGCTCAAGGTCTAGCTCACCTGCAACGACCATGCCCTGCTCCCTCAGCGATTCCAACTGAGGATCATCCGGCAAGATCGCCTTCATGATAGGATTCTGTACGCGATCACCTAACTGAATCATGACATGCCCCGCAACAAACGGCGATTGCGAAACGATACCAGGCACCACTTTCAGCCCAGCACCAACCTCGTGATAGGTCTTTCCGTCCGCACTACTCTGCGTCATCTCAGGGTCGAGCAACATCAGGTGAGGGTCGAAGCCTAACAACGTCCGCTGAAACTCATTCTCGAACCCTTTCATCACGCTGAGGACGACAATCATCACTGCCACCCCGAGGCAAATGCCAAGAATCGTGAGCACGTTGATAAAAATCAGGAACAGCCCCTTGGGAACCAGATAGCGCTTTGCCAGGAAATAGCTGAAATTCTTTGTCATGGACCGCTTTGGACGATGACACCAGTGGGGTTGTTCAATGCCCGGTGCAAGCCTTTCCCGCTAGGCAGACCAGGCGGCTCTCAGATCGGCAATGAGATCGTCGATATGCTCTACCCCGAGAGAGAAACGCACTAGCGAATCCGTGATTCCAACGGCTTCGCTAGTCTCCTTTGGCACGCTCGCGTGGGTCATGCTGGCGGGGTGACAGACAAGAGACTCGATCCCTCCCAAGCTCTCCGCAAGGGTGAAGTAGCACAATCGATCGAGCCGCAATTTAGTCTCGTCGAGCGAGAGACCGAAGTCAGCCGTGACAATTCCAGATCCTCCACTCATCTGTCTCGTGGCCAGCTCATGCTGAGGATGCGAGGGCAGGAAGGGAAAACGGACGATGGCTTCAGGCCAGGTGGTCTCGAGGAATTGAGCAAATTCCAAAGCATTGGTGTGATGCCTCTCCATGCGCAGGGCCTGAGTCTTGACCCCGCGAGAGATCAGCCAGCTATCGAACGGCGAGGGATGCAGACCGAGCGCTTTTTGAGCAAAGACCATCTTGTCCTGCCAATCCGGCGAGTTCGTGCAGACAACGCCACCGAGGCAATCAGAGTGCCCATTACTATACTTGGTCGTGCTGAGCAAAGACACATCCGCGCCAAGGGCCAATGGTTGCTGGAAATAGCTCGAGGCGAAAGTGTTATCTACAATAAGCGAACTTCCGGCGGCTTTCGACAACTCGGCAACCCACGCAATGTCAATGATCTTGAGTAGCGGATTGGTCGGAGACTCGATCCAGACGAGGGCAGGCTTCTTCTCCGTAATATGCCGACCGTTCGCCTCATCTGTAAGATCGTAGTACTCGATCGACACTCCGAACTTGGCGAAGACTTGGGCAAACAAACGAAAGGTGCATCCGTAGATGTTCTCTTCCGCAATGACCACATCCCCAATCTTCAGAGACGAAACGATGGCAGTGATCGCAGACACGCCACTTGCAAACACGGTGGCGTGCTGCGCCCCTTCAAGCGCTCCTAACTGATCTGCTAAGTTGTTGAAGTTCGGATTGCCCGAACGTGTGTAGTCAAAGCCGCCTCCGTTGCCATGGGCAAACGTCGACGTCAGGTAGACCGGCGGAATAACCGCTCCCGTCTCTCCTTTGTAGCTCTGCCCTTCGTGAATCGCGTCTGTCTCGAACACAAAGGCTCCAATTACTTGTGTTCTTCGGCGAAATGCTTTTTGAGCACATCATCTCCAAAGTCACCGTTGAGATCGCGATAGACAGCATGGACATGATTCGCATCATTCTGCGTGTTCTCATATTCCAAGAGGAAATGCGGGCTCTGAACGCGGTAGTAATGGCCTTCGCCCTTCTTCGTTCCACCAGCCCAGGCAAAGGTTACTTTGTCCCAGCCAGCTTCTTCTAGCCGCTTCGTTTCGCGCTTATGAATCGCAGGCCGCTGCTTCTTGAGGTAAACATTAATCAAGGACTTGAGCTGCTTCTTCTGGTCATCATTGAGGCCACTGTAGCTGATCCCAACGGGCTCCAAACGCTTCGCATTGCGGTCTGCAGATGATAGGATGTCTCTTGGAGCCTTCTCTGAGAAAATCACTTTACTCTTCTGCTCATCAGTTAGGCTCCTGACCAATCTGCGAGCGACATTCTCCTCTCCAGCGAGCACTTGGACACCCTTGCGCGGCCCTTCAAGAACTTTGCCAGGATTTGTCGCATAGAAGGACGGCGTGACGGAGATCTCCTGACCTTTGACCACGGTGTAGTTAAGGGCCAAGTGATGACCCTCCAAACGCCACCCCCACGTGCCCGTGGGATCTGGCGTGCCGAAGACACTGACGTAATACTTGCCCGGGTCACGCGTAGGATTGTTATCTTCCTTTAGAAACAGGACCTTCTCCAAACTCATGACCTGCAACGCTTGGCTGTAGCCCTGATGACTGAGCCCCGTGACAATCAATGCGTGTGCTAGAGCGCGCTGCGAATCATCCATGTCTTTTAAGGCGAGACCTTTCCGGTCGCGCGGAATGAAATGCCAGTTCACACGTTCGGTATCCTTCCAATCAAAGACCGCTTTCGCCTTCTGATCATCACTCAGGTCCTGCAGGAAGATCTCGCAAGCCTTGGCCATCTCCTTGGCTGTTCCAGGATGCGCAGAAATATTAGATGGCGAGCCGAGCGCGAGGACGGCTAGCAAGACAGGGAGTTGTGCGAAAGTTTTCATAGGTTGTTAACGTGCCCAGAGGCTACGAGCGCGAGAAACTGCCGGTCAAGTGCTGAATCGGAGCCAGACAATCATTAGCGGGACCTACACGTTGAAAGACAGCCTAGGGTCTACGCCAAGGCACGAATCGCATGTAGCCTCCACTGCGCGGTTCCCGCAACCAGCAAGATGATCAGCACAAAGGCCAAGCGTGGCGGCGTCATAGGTATAAGGAACAGTGTCGAAATCACTTCGACAGCGATCAGTGCCATGACTACGACCATGATGAAGTGATGAGGGACTTTGGAAATCACGTACGCGCCAAGCGGCGCCCCTATGGCGACCACGGGCACACACACTGCCCAGTAGCACCACACCACTCCAATTTCTCGATGCGGCATCAGGAATACGCCGAGGCTACCAACAATCGAGACAATCGCCATGATACAAACGCACGTGGGAATTGCCCTCTTCCCATCAAGACGGTAGGCAATCATCATCACCATGAATATAAGCATGTCCGCACCTGACCCTGTCTGAGATGCCAATAAACCACCTACGACACCTGTTCGGACAAATCTCCAACGATCGCGATCCCGCACACCACTCAAACGTCGCTCTTGCCCACGTGCTCGCCACAACGCGATGGCAAAGGTGAACACGAGGGCACTGAACAGGAGTTTCGGATAGGGTGCCGGCACTCGAAGGAAGACCAGTCCTAGAAGAACTCCAACACTCCCTCCCATGGCCCCCCACCGAACAATCGTCGTATAGAGCGGAATGCCACGAGCAACTATAAAGACGCCCGCCATGCTCATGCCGACGGCTTGTATCATCAAGCCAAAGGTCGCGACCGCATGACTATCAATTGCAAGTAGCTTGGTAAATACCGGGAAGGCGACCGATGCCCCACCCGCTGGCGTCGACCCAGCCACGAAGGACCCCAGCACCATGGTGAGGCTCATTTGCCAGTGTTCCTCAAACCAAGGCCATCCTGATACAAATGTCATACTAGCTGCCCAAGAGACAAGGAGCGCAGCCAAAACCCAACCATACAGCGCCAGACCCAGGGAGCTACGCATGGGCATCACTGAAGTGATCGAAGCTTCGTTTACGGGGGGCACAGTAGACATACGAAAGTCAAAGGCAGCAAGGCGCTCCCGACTCTACTCCTCCAATTGCGCAGCGCCTAACAGAGCACTTGAGTCGCCATTCCCTACCCAAGCCTTGGCACTAAGGGACTCCATGGGAGTCAGAGAGCGGTGTGGCGCTTCAAATTCGCGATGACCCTTTCCCCACCCCAACCTCTCGACCGCACCAATCTCGATCAATCCAGAACCCTGATAATCACGCCTCTTAGCCTTAATCGTCAGCTTCGCTGCCCCTCGATTGGTGAGTAAATTCTTCAATCGCTGCGCATCGTCACTCAAAAGCCGAGCCAGGCACCCCTCAGAGGCGTTGTTCTGATACATCCAAACAAGCTCGCCATTCCGTCCCTCGCGTTCCCAGCTGATCGGCAAAGGCGCAAAAGCCGTCTCTGCTTGCTGCACGTAAATGGCGAGGGTGTGCCAGGTTTCATAAGGTTCGTCATGAAAGCTCGTCCAGGCGTCCACCCACGCTTCAGGAGCCGACACTGGAATCAACGCCGCATCGAGTTTAGAACGACTGCCCCAGGCAAGCAAGGCCAGCAGCATGACCCCGAAACCGGAGACCAAAGTGACCAGAGCCACCGCCGCACTTTGTTTCCGAGAAGCCTGCCAAGCTAACGCCTTTCTTGGAGAGGATGTCTCGCGTGGACCACAATTCGGGCATGCAAGGTCCCGCAACGTGGCGAATTTCATCGATGCCTGACAGTCTGGGCAGCACACTTGAGAGGCGACCTGATCCTCACGAAGAGGCTCACCCACCGTTGGTCGAGGCTGAATTGAAGGAAATTGGCCCCAGGCAGTGACCAACAAACGCATGGGCGACCATTGCCCTCGATCCGTGAAGGCTCGGCTTTCGCCGGGATTCATCGCCTTTCCTAGGGGATTCTCTCGATTGGGGGGCACCACGATTATGGAAATACTTAACCTCTTATTTTAATCATAGTGCCCGGCCCCATCAACCTAAATATTACAGTATCCCTGATATATTAGGCCGGAAATTCACCGTTCCGGCGAGCTTGCCTCCATCTCCAGATCTTGGCGAAATACAGGTATCATGAAGCCGAAGATCTCCGCCAACCTCGATTACCTCCCTCCTCTCCCTAATAAACGGAAAGTAGGGATCGGCTGCATCGGCTCGGGCTTCATCATGGCAGACTGCCACCTAGTGGCTTACCGCGCGGCTGGATTCAATCCGGTGGCCATTGCTTCGCGCACCTTGGAGAACGCCCAGGCGGTGGCGAAACGGTATGAGATCCCGAACGTCTATGAGACCTACGAAGCGCTGCTCCAAGACAAGTCGGTCGAAGTGGTCGACGTGGCCGTGCCCCCAGATCTGCAGTTTGGAGTGATCAAGAAGATCCTCGAGCACAAACACATCCGAGGCATCCTCGCCCAGAAACCGCTCGGTATCGATTACAAGCAAGCCGCCAAGATCGTCAAAGCCTGTAAAAAGCGCGGAGTAACACTAGCAGTAAACCAGAACATGCGCTATGACCAATCCGTACGCGGTTGCAAGAGCCTGCTCGACCGCGGTTGGTTAGGCGAGCCCGTGCTCGCATCGATCGACATGCGTGCCATTCCCCACTGGATGCCTTGGCAAGAACGTCAGGGTTGGGTCACCTTGCGCATCATGTCGATCCACCACCTGGACACCTTCCGCTACTGGTTTGGTGATCCTGAAAGAGTTTATGCCAGCGTCAGGCCAGACCCGCGCACGGCAGAGAAGTTCGATCACGATGACGGCATCTGCATATACATCTTGGAATACGCAAATGGCTTTCGCGCCACGAGCTTGGACGACGTCTGGGCAGGCCCAGCTCAAGAAGGCGCAGGAAAAGACATCGGAATCAAGTGGCGGGTCGAAGGCATGGACGGCATGGCACGTGGCACCATTGGTTGGCCCGAGTATCCCAAGCCCACACCCAGCACAGTCGATTTCACCACGACCGCTTCCGAGAAATGGTACAAACCCCGCTGGAGGAAAGTGTGGTTCCCTGACGCCTTCGCCGGCCCCATGGCCGACCTCTTGATCGCCCTTGAGAATGACGCCAAGCCAACCTTAGACGGCAAGGACAACCTCAAGACCATGGCGCTCGTCGACGCCTGCTACCTGTCAGCAAAGGAACACCGTGCGGTGCCCTTGAAAGAAATCTTCAAGAAGTCGAAGAGAAAATAATCACGGGCGACGAGCCTCGAGCCAATCTAACTTAGGCACCTTGTCAGGATTCTTGGTCGCCCAATCGGGTATCGGAAACCAGCGCAAACTCGACACGCGTGGGTAGGTTTCCCAGACGTCTCCGTTTCCGAGTATTCGAGCGTCTCCCGTCTTCTTCAAATAAGCCGAGAGTTGGCCCCGCAGGGCGTCGGCCATGGCACGATGGCTCGGTTTGTTGGCGAGATTCTCGAGGCAACCAGGATCTTCCTTCACCGCATAAAGCTCCTCTGCCGGACGATGGGCCACGGCGAGTGAGAGAAATTTTCCCAACTCAGGATCGTCACGTTTGGCGATGAGATGATCCAACGTTGGGCAGGCGTCGATGTCATGGTAGCCACCATGTTCCGGCCCCAAGGTGGTGCCCTTGGCGTATTTCCGTGATGGGCCTACAGGCCAGCGCTCAGGGGCGAAGTTGTAAATGTAGAGATACTCCGCCGTCCGGATGCAGCGCTGCGGATAACCCAACGTTTGGTAACGCGAGGACGAATGACGTTCCCTCGCACTGTAAACAGCCATTCTGTCAGTCTCCACGAGCCCTTGGCGGTCCGAACGGAGTGTCGTGGCTAGGCTAGTGCCAACAATCGGAAACGCCTCCGGGGGAGCGACACCCGTCATCTCATAGAGGGTTGCCGTAAGATCGACAAAGCCGACCAGATCATCGATCACGCGCCCCTTGGGTATCTCTTTGGGCCATTGGATAGCCAACGGCATACGGATGCCGTACTCATAGCAATTGGCCTTCGCTCGCGGGGACGCCATGCCATTGTCCGAGGTCGCGATGACAATGGTATTGCCCAACTCGCCCGCGTCTTCTAAAAGCGCGATCATCTTCCCCAGGTCATCATCAAAGCGCTCGACCTCAAAGGTGTAGTCCAGCAGATCGCTGCGGACTTCTGGCGTGTCCGGGAGGAACGACGGAACCTCCGCATCCTCCAAACGCTTTCCTTTCCCGAGACCCGCCCCCTTCTCAAAGCTCCGATGAGGATCCGAACTACCAAACCAGAAACAGAACGGCTGCTTCGGCTTGCGCACTTCTTTCAGGAAATGCTCGAAGCCTACCGCATAGTTGCCTTTCTTGGGACCAGGCATCTTTGGCCCCGCTGGGTTGACCTTTCGTCCTAACTTTTTCCAATTTCCTGGTGCCCACCCCTTGCCGACGTGCCCTGTTGCATACCCGTCTTCGGCGAGTCGGTCCGGAAAGGTCACATACTTGGGATCAAAGAAACTCGCGTGCGTTCCAGCATGCTCAATCTGCCAGGTGTGACGCCCCGTCAGAAAAGCAGCTCGCGAAGGGCTACAGCCGGGAGAAGGTGCGAAGGCATGGGTGAAAAGCACGCCAGCTTTGGCAATCGCATCGAAATGCGGCGTCTTGACCATCTTGGAACCATAGGCAGACGCGTGGCACCAGGACTGGTCATCACTGATCGCAATCAGGATGTTAGGCTTTGTCTGTCCCAAGCAGACTCCACCTAGCCAAAGCGCTAGGAGGAAGATGATCGACGATAAAGAAGGATGAGAACAAGGGCGCATGCCGAAACAATAAAGGTGAAAACATCCCCAAAGCGAGCATAGAACGTCATGGGCGGATCCGACGGCACCCTCAACGTGCTTGCGAGTGCCCCTTTAACAAACACACCGCTTTCAGGGTCGTTTAGGATCGCCGTCACGCGTCCTCGATCATCGATCAAACAGGTTACCCCTGTGTTGCAGGCCCGTGCCATCGGGCGACGGAGTTCCACACACCGGAATCGCGCGTTGGCCACGTGCTGCTCGGCCGCCGGACTCTGGCGAAACCAACCGTCGTTGGTCACATTGACCAGGAACTGAGACTCTGGGCGGATGAATTTCCTCGCCAGACGTCCTACCGTGTCCTCAAAACAGATCAGCGGGACCACTTGGAGGGGTTTGCCAGGAAACTGAAGGGGCTCTGTCGATCTACCGCGATCGAAATCTGCCGGGACCACGTGCTTGAACCAGGCATCCAGGAATGGCAACGCATCTCGGAAAGGCACAAACTCACCAAAGGGCACGAGATGACTCTTATGATAGACCTGAAGCTCGGGAGAATCAAAGCTCCCGGCCATGAGAGCAGCCGCATTGTAAGCCTTGAACGTGTTCTCGCTTTCAAAATCAACATCGTTCACGCCTAGCATCAAGGCAAACTCACCCTTCGAGAGGATCCGATTGAGAAAGACCGCATTTCCAGGGTCTACGAAGAGCGGACTTGGTAGCGATGATTCCGGCCATAAGACCAAGTCGGGATTCGTCGACTCGACATAGGTCGTGGTAAACTGTTCGAACTCCCGCACAATCCCTAGCGCTTTGCTCGGATCCCACTTCTCTTCTTGAGGAACTGCCAGTTGGACCATGACACACTTCAAGTCCCTGCCTTCGGAAGGCGGTTTCAATGTGTGCCCTAGACCGTAGAGAAAGGTTCCTGCCACTGTCGCCAAGGCGATGCCAAAGTCCAAGTGCGGACGGAGCTGTTGATGCCGGATCTCCAATTGAAAGCGACGCACTGTCGTGAGCAAGACACTCCCAGCAAATATCGGTAGAAACGAAAGCCCCGTGACGCCGACGATATCCGCAATCTGAATGAGATTGAGATTATCATGGAAAGCCACGCCCAAGCCATTCCATCCAAAGCCGGTGAAGACCCAACCACGCAGCCACTCCAGACCTACCCACGCAGCCGCGTTCAAAAAGGCACAACGCAGCGCATGCCCTGAGGCGCCAACCATCGCAAATCGCCCGGGTACCTCACCCTCCGGCACATGCAGTTTGCCATCGCGTGGCCGTCCGGCTGTAGCGGCAATGCCGCCCCACACCGCAACATAGAGCCCCAGATAAAACGGCAAGATGATCGCCCCCAAGACGGTAACATTCGAGATCCATGAGAAATTGATGCCAAAGAAGACGATCCCAGCAAGATAGCCCAACCCAAAGCCACGCCGAAATCGGCGACGACGCTTCTTCACTGGCAGCCACCACAGCGCAACCATAAGCGGAAACGCCCAAAGCCAGACCATTTCCTCAATGTTCCATCGAGGATAACACAACGCTAGGAGCCCGCCGCTGAGGATGGCAAGCAACGGAGGGAGAAAGCGCATCATGTATTAAAGATCGTGTGTTTAGCCATCTAGCTCTGACTCAGACGAAGAAGCGTCCAGAATGCCAGGGCCAACGCATTGGACACCAAGAAAGCACTTCGGCAAACAGTGAATCATGCTCCAAGTAACCCTTGCACTACGCATACCTCCAGCTCAGTGGCTTGAAGTGCCACGAATCCATCGGCCACTGTCATCCCCCCCCATTTTTGACGGAGTACCTATGCTTCTGACTCGACTGCTGCTCGAAATGTACAAACACGAACTCGTGACTGAGATGGATCCGACAAAAGAGTGACACAACCATCTCGGGAGCGAGATCGAGAAACAGGCATCCCATGCAACGCCCCTTTTGCCGAGCGTGCCACGAGCCAGCTCAACCAGGAGACAGGGTAAGCAAGCTAGCGCCCCTGGGTTGCTACCCCCGTCATCATCGTCGGGGGCCCCTCAGCATGTTCCTCATCAGCCAGAGCACCTATACCGTGATGAGCACCCATGTTTGGAACCACATCGTCGACAAAGAAGAGTTTGCTATCCTCATCTATGCTAACAAATAACCAAATTTCGTTAAAGCATTATCACGCTTCGTTTGGTCTTCAATGACCCGCAGAAGTGTATGGAAACCGTAGAGTGTCTTGACGCGATGTGTGAGCCACGCTCCCCATTGCTTCGATTCGTTCCGTTTCCAGTAGATCGGCTTGAAGGGATCATCGGAAGTGCTCTCCAACTTACCCAATTCGTCCTCCAGGTCAGGCAGCGAACGGTAGAGTCTGTGATGGTGCCGGTGTGCGGCCAATCCTTGAAGGGCGAGACCGGAATAGCCATGTGCATCGAGTTCTAGCAGGGCGGCAGCATGATTGATCAAATGAAACAATCCGCCGAAGCCCCGCCGGTGTTGTGAGGCCGTTGTGATCAAGGTGCCAATCACCTGTTCAGCCATGGACTCCAATGAATCATACGCAGGTGCGTCTGCCAGATCTTCTGGCAGCACCTTGTCACCATTGAGCCACCCCCGCTCTTTCCCGAAGTACCCCCGTCCAGGATGTTGGCCATTGAAACTAGCAATGAGTTTCTCGATGCCGGTGACCAACGCTGGTGTCGCAAACTCTTCGTGGCCCATCAAGGCACGGATGGCAATGGAAGTGAAGATCACATTGTGCCCTGACTGACGAGTCTTGCCGATGTTCCTCGCCAACGCATCGGCAAGGGAGTCGACACGTTCGGCCTGGCCCTGCTCCTTGGGGAAAGGTTCGAACAAGGCCTCTGCTGTGATCCCTGCCTTCTTAGAGTCGAACCAAATCGACTCCTCTCCACCGGTGATGCGGTCGAGATCGCGCTCGATCGCAGCAAACACTTTAGAGTCCGTGCCAGGATGATCCTCTCCAATGAAGTACCCTGCAATGACAGCCGCTCCCAAATGACCAGCCATCGAACTTGCACGCGGTGCATGGGCCATGCCACAGAGTCCACGGTAGAGATACTCAAAGTTGACCATACTTAAAAGCATAGGGCTCACACCGCTCTCCGGCAAGCAACGAGTGCGCACCAGACTCCCCTTCACCTTGGGGCCAACAGAGTCTCTCTAAACGGTGAAGGCTGCCCAAGCCACCAAATACAAAGCCTAGCACGCCCTCACCTAACCTTATCCGCGTCTAGAAAGTCACTGTGACTTCATTCGAACAGTTTGCCGGATTGCCAGCTTCGCACACTTGGTAGACGTAGGTGGCACCTCCTTTTCGATTGGTGGCGTCGGTGTAGCTGCCTCCGCTGATGTTGGCATCGTAGAGAACTCCATTTCTGTAGATGTCGACCAAAGCTGCACCGCTACAACTGAGATCAATGGTGTGCTTACCCTTCACTTTATATCCGTTGGCTGTGAGCGTTATTGTTGGTGTTAGTGTGGGTTTCGCACTGACCTCCTCGCTGAGTTCACTTTCGTTGTCCTGAAGGTCAATCGCACTAACCTTGTAGTAGTAAGTGGTTCCGTTCGTTAGACCGGTATCGATCACGCCGTTGGTATCAATCACCGAACCGTTGATTCGGCTGAACGTGCCTCCAGAGGTTTCGGATCGATACACATGATATCCTGTCAAGTCGGGCTCCGTACTCTCATCCCAGTCCACAGGCACTTGCCCATCCCCTGCCGTCGCCGTCACCCCGGCAGGAGAAGACGGATTCTCGTTCACCGTCATGACTTCGAGGGCTTCGCTGAGATCACTTTCGTTGCCGGAGAAATATATAGCAGTAACGCTGTATGAATACGACATGCCTGCCTCTACAGAGGCATCCTGAAGAGCACTCTTCAAAACCGGATCCGTGTGCAACGCGCCATAAGTATCTACCACTGCGTCATGACGGTAAACGATCTAGCCCAAGAGGTCTGATTCGGAATTGTCGTTCCAGTCCAGATCCACCACAAACTCACCCGCATCAGCCAAAAGCCCGGTGGGCGCTGCCGGCGCCACCGCGTCAGGGACACCGATATCAATCTGCGCCCAAAGCAAATCGATGGAGAGCGAGTCGGCCTTCTCCCGTTGGATATCTGCAGAGTCCCGAAACAGGACTCGAATATGTCGACTTCCGTCAACGTAATCCTCAGGCGACACCGCATCAAAGCTCCCATCATCAAGCCAGGTTGCCGTAAGGTCTCCCCAATTACCTGAGGTCACGTTCCGGATGAAGGCTTCGAGAAAATCGCCGGAATCAATGGCTGTCCAGTCGTAGTCCAGGTGAAGCACAAGGTTAGTAATCGAGCTGCTAGGAGCAGTCGTTTCAAGAACGTATTCCACTTCAAGAGCTTTGAATCCTTTCCTGCCGCTTCGCGCTTCAGTGAGTGTTTGCACCTGACCATCACTGAACATGGTGGCATCAATACTACCAACGACCAAGCCGTTGGTGACGGTCGGTTCTTGTGAGACAAAGGCGCCGTGGACGATTTCATTCACCGTCACGACAACCCTATCCGTGGATGAGAGCGCGCCATCCGACACTTCCACCTCGAACTCCAATGCCTCTAATCCTAGCAGAGCCGTAAAAGTAGACTGAACGGCGTTGGCGTCACTCAAGATCACGGTAGAGCCACCGGTCTGCGTCCAGGCATACGTGAGTGTATCTGCTTCTGGATCCGAACTGTTCGTGCCATCCAAAGAGACGACGTCATCCACGAATACCGTTTGATCAAGTCCGGCCTCAGCCACCGGGGCGTCGTTGATCGGATTCACGGTGATCGTGACCGTCGCAACAGCGCTATTCACCTTACCGTCATTGGCGAAAAAGGTAAACGAGTCATCACCATTGAAATTGGAGTGCTGCGTGTAGATCCAAGTCGCCCCGGTCCCTGACAATGAGCCCTTGGCCGGACTGCTAACAATGGTGTAAGTCAACGGATCACCGTATGCACCGATCGCTGTAAGGGTGATGCTGAGGTCAACGTCTTCGTTGTTGACAGGAGGAAGATTGGCATCACTACCATAGAAATAAACGGGCACTGGGGAAAAGCCGCTGCCGACTTCTTCGCTAATCGTGTAGTAGCGAGTACCAGCGGCATTGCAAGAGACGGCTTCGCCCTGTTCTTCCGCCGCGAGAGGCACCCGGCAGAATGCCTGGCTAAAGACATCCCCGAGTGCCGTGCCTGACGTAAGAGTCCATAACATGCCGTCCACCGTCGTGTCGTATTGCGAGGGCCTCAGAAGCACTTGGTAGTCACCAGCCTGGTTAACAGCCCTGGAAACGTCCCCGCCTTTGATGTTATGGAAGCTCGAAAGCTCTGACGCCGGATGCTTGATGAGCGTGAACGTTGTCGAGGGATTCTGTTGGGCTGCTGGGTAGCTGAACACCCCACTGATCCGTGGAGTGACGCTGGAACTGGCGCGATCACGGGTCACCAGCACCATGTCCCCATTTCGAGGATCCACGAGCAAGGTTTCACAATCGTAGGGATTGCCAGGATACTGCACG
>JAACDM010000527.1 GCA_009936795.1 Verrucomicrobiaceae bacterium
AGATTCTGAGGACACAGCGCAAGACTAGCAAGCGCTTAACGGTCAGCCAATTTCCTGAAATTGTAGAGCAGCTACTCTCCTAAAGTGGATCACGAACCAAGGCCGCTCTTCCGCCTATCGCGTTACTTGGCCACCACGATGATCTTCTTACGCTCTTTCTCGGAAAGCTGAGCAAGATCGACAACTCTATAGAGCTTCTTGCGTTCCATAACCAATCGCTTTTACTTTCCCGCTTCAGACTGATAATCCTCGATGATCGCTTTAAGCATCACCAAATGAGCAAACGTCTCATCGGTTGTTGCTCAGGCCTCCTGGACAGCTTTTAACGCGGCCAAGCGCCTCTTCAGCATTCTTCTGAACAGCGAGATACCCCTCTATCTTGCGCCGTTCATCTTGTTGTTGATCATCAGACTATGCGACGGTGAAATCAATCAGGGCGGCGGTGACGATGGCGAAGAACAGAACGACGAGGAAACTCATAGCAGTCCTTTGGACACATTACAATACGTTACGCTCAATGTTCGATCACTCGTGCGAACTATCCAGGCCCTCGAAGAAGCCACGCGCCCAGCAGACACGACACAAAACTAAGCTTACGCGACACCGTCGTCTTCCCACGGTTCATCGCCGAGGTGCTTGCTCTCCATGAGGTAATTCTGGACGTAATCTCGAACAGAATCTTGTAGTGGTGTGAGAGTTTCCGGATAATTTGTTGCTTGGAAACGGCTCATGTCTGCCTGAGTAAAGTACTGATACTTTCCTCGGAGATGATCTGGCATGTCGACACAGTCAATCTGACTGGGGCGACCAAGCGCCGCAAAGATGGCTTGCCCAAGTTCGAGCCAAGTCGCTGCCTGCCCAGAGCCAATATTGAAGAGACCACCGGCAAGTGGCATCTCCGCTAGGTGCAACATCATCTCCACGGCGTCCTTCACATAAAGGAAGTCCCGCTTCTGTCCTCCATGCGGATAGTCCGGATGATAACTCTTGAATAGCTGCAACCGCCCGGTCTCCATGATCTGGTGAAACCCCTTGTTCACCACACTGCGCATGTCGCCTTTGTGTTGCTCATTAGGACCAAACACATTGAAGAACTTCATACCTAGGATACCGCGACTGATCCCTTTCTGAATAGCGTGGCAATCGAATAGATGCTTCGAGTAGCCATACATGTTTAGAGGACGATAAGCGTACAGATTCTCCGAACCATCGTTCATGCCGTCACTCCCATCACCATAGGTGGCTGCGGACGAGGCATAAACGAATCGGTAGCGCCGGGAACTCGCCCACTGCGCAAGATCACGCGTGTAAGCAAAGTTATTTCGCATCAGATAATTGCAATCCGTCTCGGTCGTAGATGAACAGGCACCCATGTGAAAGATCGCGCCCACTTGACCGAGAGTATCCCCGGCCACCTTGGTGGCGTCGAGAAACTCATCGGCATCCATGTAGTCAGCATACTGCAGAGGAACGAGATTCTTCCATTTCTCGTCATCGCCCAACCGGTCCACGATAAGGATATTATCGATCCCACGGTTATTGAGTGCCCAAACGAGCGCGCTGCCAATCATGCCAGCTCCGCCTGTGACGATGTACCGTCGTTTGTTGTCGTATGCCATCGTGTTGAGTTAGAGAATCGAAATAGGAACCACTTGGGCAGCGGCAGGGGGCCCTCCGGCGCGCTGCACCTGCATCTTCTGAAAGATAATACAGGCAAAGCCCACACATGCCAAGAGGAGAACAAGGCCTTCCCATCGCGCGATGGTCTTCCGCGTCAACAAGAATGGAAAGAGCAGCAAGGTCAGACCAGCCATGTAATAAGGTTCTATCGTGGTGAGTTGCGCCGGACCATAAACGACCGGTTTGACCAGCGCCACGATGCCTAGAACTGCCAAAGTGTTAAAAATGTTCGATCCTATAACATTACCCGTAATGATGTCCCCTTCCTTACGAAGAGAAGCAGCCACAACAGTGGCAAGTTCTGGAACGCTTGATCCGAAAGCAATGAGAGTGAAGCTGATGATGGCCGCGGATACGTGAAAAGCCTTGGCAATCTCAGTAGCACTATCGACTAAGAGGTCCGATCCATAGGCGAGAAAGAGAAGGCCGAAGACAATAAACACGAGCGCCTTCCACACAGGCATCTCTTTGGCAGCCTCAGGATTTAGGTCTTCGAGAATCTCTGGTGTCCCACCACGCTTCTCCTTCATTTGCTTGATCGACGTAATCCCGGACAGAACGAGAAAGGCTATCAATCCTCCAAAGAGAATGCCGCCTTCTACCCGGGACAGTTGCTGATCCCGCAAAAACCAGAGCAATAGACCGGTGGCGACAAGAAGAATGGGCATTTCACGAACTACAATCTGCCTCGACACCTGGATCGGTCGGATCAGTGCTCCAATGGCAAGAATAAGCGCAATGTTAAAGACATTCGAGCCCACAATGGTAGCGAGCACAATGCCACCTCCCTCATTTGGATCCTCTTTTGAGAGATTAGCATCGAGACAAACAAACAACTCGGGGCTGCTCGTGCCAAAGGCCACCACGGTAAGGCCAATGATGAGGGGGGCAATTCCGAGCTTGAGGGCCAGCTTCGAACTGCCGTTCACCAGCCATTCTGCACCAAAGTATAAGAGAACGAATCCGGCAATCGCCTGAAGGACGAGGATCGTCATCGACTTAGAAACACGCGCCGCTTCTGCAAGCTAGGCGTCTTCATTTTCCGCAGGATCCTCACTCTGAAAGTCATGCGGCGCCACAACTCGAAGAGACACTGATTGACCATCTCGCTCAGCGGCGGCCATTAGGAGATTTCGAATCGCAGACACGGTGTGGCCATTCTTGCCAACGATCTTGCCTACATCGTCCTTGGTAAGTGTAACGAGAAACTTGTGATGCGTTCCGTCCTCAGACAGTTCATGGGCGATCGCCCCTTCTTCAGGCTGCGCAATGAGTTGCCCCATGATGTATTCTAGGAACTCGCGAAGGGCCATCGACGAATCCATGATTCCAATCAATGAGAAAGCCTTAGCCTTCGTTACCAGCATCTACCGCTGCTGGCGCTTCTTCAGCCGCTGGAGCTTCTTTAACGACAGGGCCAGCTTTGCGAGCCTTCTTGATCAGGCTGCGGACGGTGTCAGATGCCTGCGCACCTTTAGAAATCCACTCATCTGCTTTGCCAACATCGAGCTTGTAGTTCACAGCATCTTTTGACTGAGGATCGTACGTACCGATCATTTCGATGAATCGGCCATCGCGGCGTGAGCGGCTATCTGCCACGACAATGCGGTAGAAAGGACGATTGCGGTTTCCTTCTCTTCTGAGTCTAATTGCTACGGCCATGAAATGTGTCTGAGGTGCGTTTCCCAAGGTTGCGCAAGAAATGCCATCGCCCAGGGAGCAACCAAAGTTGTGCAGCCGACCCCGTTTGCCAAGCACTTTTTTAAATGGTTCGCCAGGCAGGATCGAGTCCTCAATCAGCTCCATATATTCGGCCCCGCATCCCCAGGGTAACCTTCTCAAACAACCGCCGCTGGACCTCTGCCGGAACTCGAATACACTCCATGCTGGTTCGGGTTCCACGTTCAAAGTTGCCCACATGAATCCCAACGCCCGCCCAGGTCAGGCGCAGCCTGCAGGGTATCGGCGTGCCAACGAATCGGCTCCCAGCCGGCTTCTTTACCAACCAGCTTCGAGGAGTCACAACTTCCCCTGTAGCCGCACTGACATAGCCTCCATATTTGTTGGAACTTTTGTCTTCACGTTTCTCGAGCACACGGAAGGTGCCAGCTGGCGAGTCCTTGCCTGACTTTCCAGTCGGGTAGTCCGTCTCCAAAACCCGCTCTCCCCAAGGATTAACCAGAGCCAGACGCTGACTCGCCAACGAAATCTGAATCGAGCCGCTTCCGGGCTCAAACCCTTCAAAGGCGGCTTCGTCTAACACCCACTACGGGGAATCGGGCAAGACCATGGAGCCCGAGTCAGGCTCAGCAGGATTTCCGGTGATGCTACACGACACCCGCGAAAGCAGCACCAACCACGTGAAGACCAGGCGCAGGAACCAAGACATCCCAAGATCTACTCCAAGCTAGGAGCACAAGGCAATCTTAAATGCTAATTTAATAGCATTTTATTCGCTCCATTACAATAGAATGACTTTTCTACCTCAGAACGATCATCATTGAAGTATCACCCCGCAGTATTTTAGTCATCGACCTTGGAGGAATCCACCTCACCGATGATCTCACCAACTGGTTAGATCGCACCATCACTGAAGATATTTCGACAGGAAATTCGGGAAACCTGGCCATCGCGGGCTCACGATCGAGCAGGCAGACGGTTCTTCACTCACCTACAGGCTCTAAGTCGAGACGGATACGCCGAACGTTTCAATCTTGGCACGCACAATGCTTGGTAGGAGAGAGATAGTGAGTCAAAGTCTCATGAACTGTGCGGCCCGACAGTAAGCCAATTTCTAGGGAGTTAAGGGGTTTTCTTCCAGGTTACCTGCCGGGCCGCACGCCTATCCCCTTCCTGCTCAGCAGCTAACGGTTGAGGACCCGTTTCAAGTAATTTCCCGTGTGGCTACTCTTGCTATTCGCAATCTCTTCAGGCGGTCCAGCCGCAAGGATGCTACCGCCGCCTTCGCCACCTTCTGGTCCAAGATCAATCACCCAATCCGCACACTTGATCATGTCCAAGTTGTGCTCAATGACCACCAACGTGTTCCCAGCGTCTCGAAGTGAATAGAGCACACGCAAGAGTGTATCCACGTCGCTAAAGTGCAGTCCCGTCGTCGGTTCATCTAACAGATACAAGGTTCGCCCGGTCGCTTTCTTGGCCAGTTCTGCTGCAAGCTTCACCCGCTGCGCCTCACCACCGGAAAGACTCGTTCCCGGCTGGCCCAGCTTCGCATAGCCCAGGCCCACTTTCTCCAGCGCCTCTAGTCGGTCGTGCACCTTCGGCACATTACGAAAGAAACGTGTTCCCTGAGACACGGACAGATCGAGAACTTCCGCAATGTTCTTGCCCTTAAACGTCACTTCCAACGTTTCGCGATTGTAGCGCTGGCCATTGCAGGTCTCACAGGTCACGTAGACGTCATTGAGAAAATGCATGTCAATGCGGATGAGACCATCCCCCTGACAATGCTCGCAACGGCCACCCGGTCGATTGAAACTGAAGCGTCCGGCGCTGTAGCCACGAATCTTGGAGGACGGGAGCGCCGCAAAGACATCCCGAATGGCATTGAAAGCACCGACGTAGGTCGCGGGATTCGATCGCGGGCTGCGCCCAATGGGTGCTTGGTCTACGACGATTGCTTTATCGATCTGATCGAGCCCTGACAGGTTCTCATGCTTCCCAGGCTTGTCCTTGGAATGATAGAAGTGCCGAAAGAGCGCCCTTCGCAGAATCTTATCGACCAAGGTCGACTTTCCCGATCCGGACACGCCCGTCACACAGGTTAGACAACCGATTGGAAACTGCGCTTCCACCTCCTTCAAGTTGTGCTCGGCACCCCCATACACCGTCACCCAACCACGCGGTGAACGCCTCTCCTTGGGAAGCTTGATCGTGTAGCGCCCAGTGAGGAATTTCCCCGTGATGGAATTCTCGTCTTTCTTGATCTCGTCGACCGTCCCTTGAGCGATAATCTTCCCTCCCAACGGCCCTGCAGCAGGACCGATATCGATCACGTGATCCGCTTCTTCAATCGTTTCCTCATCGTGTTCAACAACGATCACACTGTTTCCCAAGCCCTTCAGCTCCTGGAGAGTCTCTAACAAACGCGCGTTGTCACGTTGGTGAAGCCCAATGCTTGGTTCATCGAGCACATAAAGAACTCCAGTGAGACCAGCACCGATCTGTGTGGCCAAACGAATCCGCTGCGACTCGCCCCCCGATAGTGTCCGACTTTCACGGTCCAAGGTGAGATAGCCAAGCCCCACCTGATTAAGGAAATGGAGACGCTTGGTGATCTCAGCCCGCACTTCTCCAATAAACTTCGCCTGTTGGGTCGTGACCTGAAGTTGCTCCACCCACGCAAGTGCCTCTTGAATCGAAAGTTTGGTGAAGGCAGAAATGTTATGCTTCCGTCCGCCTGCGTCTGCTAGCATCACTCCCAAGATCTCGGGTCTCAAACGCTGACCTTTGCACTCGGGGCAAGTGTGATCACTGGTGAACGCAGTCAGGGCCTGCCGCATCCGCTGGCTCTCCGTTTCCTCTAACAAACGAGCTGCCTCGGGAGCCAATCCTTCAAATTCAGGCACACTCGATCCCTCTAACAAGACCGTCTGAAACCCCTCGTCAAGGTCCTCATAGGCCTTGGACAGGTCCACCTTCATCACCTTTGCCAATTCCTGAATTCGCTTCTCGTGAAGTTCCCGGACTTTCTTCTGGCCCACCCACCAGCTCTTGAACGCACCATCAAGCACCCCCTTCTCTGGCTTCGTGATGATGAGATCTGGATCCACCACCGCCAATGTCCCGAGCCCCTGACAGGTTTCGCAAGCTCCAAGATGGCTATTAAAAGAGAAATGCCGTGGTGTCAGCGTCTCCAAGGTGAACCCTGTCTCGGGGTTCGCAAAGGCAGTTGTTTCCTCACGCAAGTCCCACGATTCCGCCCCTGTTCCAACGAGGAATGAGATGCGTGGGCGACTCCATTTTAGTGCCGTTTCAATGGAATCCGTAAGACGACTGGCACTATCCTCACGTAAAACGAGACGATCCACGACAGCCTCGACGGTTTCGGGTATCTCGGGAAACTGGCGCTTGGTAAATTCACCCTCCAAATCATGAATTTCGCCATTGAGGCGCACACGAACCAAGCCCTCTCTCCGGAGCCGGTTTGTCACCTCACTCAGCTTCGTCACGTCATCAAGATCAACGGGAGCAAGCACCATGAGGCGGGTTCCAGACGGCAATTCTAACAGCTCTTCAACCAGACTCTGTACTGATTTCTGATGAATCGCCTCACCGGTCTCAGGGTCGTGCGGCTGACCCAAGGCCGCGTAGAGAATCCTTAGATAATCGTAGATCTCGGTCACGGTCGCGATTGTCGATCGCGGCGTCGCTGAGGCCGTGCGTTGCTCAATCGCGATCGCTGGCGACAGCCCCTCGATAAAATCAACATCAGGCTCCTCCAACTTTTCTAAAAATTGCCTAGCATAAGCCGAAAGGCTCTCCACGTAACGCCGCTGCCCCTCCGCATACAACGTATGAAACGCCAGCGAGGACTTTCCAGAACCACTCACGCCCGTGATGACAACGAGCTGGTTGCGAGGAATCTCGAGTGAAATGTCCTGCAGATTGTGCTGACGCGCGCCGGTAATCTTGATGACGTCTGCGCTCATGTGTCCTGCACGTGCCAGAAATTCGACCGCTGCTTAATCTCGACCACCTGTTTGAGCGTGCGCCAAATGTCGGCCCGACCAATCTTGCTACCACCTTTCTCTTCCCAGTTCACCGGAATTTGAACGAGAGGAAAGCCATAATAATCCAGTCTAGCAACAATCTCAATATCCAAAGCCCATTCTTTCTCCGTCAACTGCGGACCACACTTTTCCCAGAAGCGTCTTGAAAGTATCTTAAAGCCGCAAGCCGGATCATATACTTGGGAATCAAGAATGAACCGCACTAGCCGATAGTAAACGAGGCCCATCAGTCGGCGAATCGGGTCGCGCTTGATCGCAGTGGTCGACGTGGTCTTACGAATCGCAAACGCACAAGCGTCAGGATCGAGATTCGGGGTCGTGATAAAGTCCAGAAGCACACGGCGGATCTCCTCCGGGGAGACAGCACCGTCTGCATCGGCAAAGGCATAGTGGGTTGTGGAAGGAGGCCCAGCTATCCACGCCCGAAGAATCGTGCCGCCCTTGCCTTCATGACTCAGCTCTAAAACTGGCTGGAGCAGCGCTCCGTATGTCTCCCGTTCTTCCTCCACAATCGCAGTCAATTTCGCCAATTCTTCGGGACCTGAACCGTCATCGGCAACGAGGATAGAAACTTTAAAGGGCAGCTTCTCCAAGCTCGGGCAAAGCTCATTGAGAAATGGGGGCAAGCGTCGACTCTCCCGATAACAGGGAATGACGAGAAGAAGATGAGGTGAGCCCATTGTCGGAATCACAACATGACGGCGACAAAGCAACGGGTCAATCTCTTCGATCTTCTCATCCAGAATGAGGATCGTTCTTGATTCGGGAAGCGCTTGCGGGAATCCTGGACTTAGTCAGAAGACGCCTATGCTACCCGAACTAGAGAAACTCCTGGTCATCCAGGACCGCGACGAGAAGATCCGCGATGCCCGCAAAGAAATGGATCGAATTCCTCTAGACGAGGACAAAGCGAAGACCCGCCTTTCCGGAGATAACACGGCCGTGAGTGATGCCAAGACGGCCGCCCAAGAGAATGAGGTGGCGATCAAAGCCCTCGAACTCGAAGTCGAGACCTGCCAACAAACACGCCTGCGCTTGAAAACGCAGCAGTTTGAAACACGCAAGAATGAAGAGTTCAGTGCTCTTGGCCATGAAATCGAACGGTACGAGAAACAGATCACCGAGATCGAAGATCGTCAGTTAGAGCTCATGGAGAAGGCAGAGACGCTTAAGAAGGCGCATGATGACGCAACGGCTCAACTCGCCGCCACTCAGAAGTTAGTCGACGAAGAGTTAGAAGACTTGAAACAACGTCAGCAGGTTTCTCAGGACGCTCTGGATAAGATGATCGCCGAACGGAAAGAACTCGCCTCCAAAGTCGATCCCGACACGCTCGACCTCTACGACCGCCTCGCCGTTAAGAAGGGTACTGTCATTGTGCGAGTCGATGATCAAAACCAGATGTGCGGCGGCTGCCACATGCAGGTGACCACACAGACCTTTCACCACGCTCGTGCTGAGCAGGAAATTACCCACTGTGAGCAATGCAACCGCATCCTCTACGTCATCGATCACGATGCCTAACTACGGGCATCGGTCTGTGGATGGGTCTGTGCCTGTGGTTAGGTCTGTGCCTGTGGTTAGGCACCGCTAGCAGCCAAGACATTCGGGTGGCGACCTTCAATGCCTCTCTGAATCGGGGGTCCGCTGGTCATCTTCTGCGCGATCTTTCTCAACCTGAAACCTCCGGTGCTCGCCAGATCAAGCGCGTCGCTGAAATCATTCAGAAGGTTCGCCCTGACATCCTTCTGCTGAACGAGTTCGATCACGATGAGGAAGGTGAGGGCATGAAGCTCTTTCAAGAGAACTTCCTCTCGGTTGGCCAGGGCGATCAAGACTCTATCATCTACAAACATCGCTTCGCGGCGCCCTCGAATACTGGGGTATCGTCCGGTCAGGACTTCGACAACAGCGGCAGCGCCGTGACGAATCCAGGAAACAACTCCTATGCAGGTGATGCCTTCGGATTCGGAACCTTTCCTGGGCAGTACGGCATGGTCGTCTACTCGCAGTTCCCTATCAAAGACGCCCTGTTGCGAAACTTTCAAATGTTTCTCTGGAAAGACATGCCGAACAGTCTTCTGCCCAATGGAGTGGGAGGTCGTCCCGCCTATTACAACGAAGAAAAGTCTGCGGTCTTCCGACTGTCCTCAAAGAGCCACTGGGATCTCCCTATCGAGGTCAACGGTGAGTTGCTTCACCTGCTTGTTTCTCACCCCACGCCGCCTGTGTTTGATGGTGCAGAGGATCGCAACGGTCGCCGCAACCATGATGAGATCCGTTTGTGGAAGGACTATCTCATGCCCGATTTCGGCACCTACATCTCTGATGACTCGGGGCTCGCTGGAGGACTAGCAGAGAACGTACGATTTGTAATCATGGGCGATCTCAATGCTGATCCGTCCGACGGGGATAGCTCTGATGGAGCCATTGCCCAATTGCTAGACCACCCACGTGTTCAAGCCACCCCCACACCAACCGGCCCAGGTGGCACAGAGGCCGCCGATCGCCAACATCGAGACAACCCAGCCGAAGACACCGCCGACTTCAGTCGTGAGAATCTCAGAGCCGACTATGTCTTGCCATCAATTGCAGGACTCACCGTCCGAGACGCCAAAGTGTTCTGGCCTAAGCGCAGTGATCCCCTGAGCGCCAGCGTCCGGGGCGCCTCCGATCACCGCCTTGTCTACCTGGACCTCACACTAACACCATTAGCTCCCCCCACTGTTTCTCGCCTCCGCATTGAACGAAACACCACCACCGCGCTGCTTCACTGGCAAGGCCAGCCGGACACCATTTATTCGGTTCATTGGACCCAAGACCTTCAAGCTCCCTGGCGCGAAGACCCCGCCATCACCCTGGAAGCCAATGACGGGAATGTTTGGTTAGCCACGGACACCACCTCAACGAGGCGACGCTTCTACCGGATTCAAGCAATCACCTCGCCATGAGTTCGCCTCGCGAAGACCTCGCCAGCCGTCACCCAGAGCACTTCTTTCTCGACCCAATGGCTCCCATGGCCCTGGAACAGCATCTCGAGACTGCTGGGTTGTTAGAATCGAATGAGCGCATTCGTCACTGCGAGATCGCCGGTGAGGGAAACATGAACTGCACCTTGCGGGTGCAAACCACAGCGCGCTCCCTCATTGTCAAACAAGCACGCCCCTGGGTCGAGAAATACCCGCAGTTCGAGGCACCTTGGGAACGCGTCCTACGCGAGTCTGAGTTCTACAAGCGGGTAAGCAGCGCTCCCGCCGCCGCTGCCATGATGCCGCGATGGATCGGCTGCGATGAGTCCCATCACATACTGCTTTTGGAAGACCTTAGAGAAATGGGTGACTATCGTTCTGTTTACAGCCACGAGCAGTGGGACGCCGAAACCCTGGAAGCCTTAGCCTCCTACCTGACCGTATTGCATCGTGTTCCTGAGACTGGCAAATTTGCCAACCGCGCCATGCGTGAACTCAATCACGCGCATATCTTCCAGATTCCGTTACAGTCCAACAACGGCCTCGATCTCGACTCTATTCAACCTGGCCTCGCTCAAGCGGCAGCCCCTTTGCTAGCAGACGCGACTTACGTCAAAGCCGTCGCCGCACTCGGCCCAGAAGCCTATCTCGCTGATGGCCCATGCCTTCTTCATGGCGACTTCTTTCCCGGCAGCCTGATCAAGACCGATGCAGGGCCACGCGTTATCGATCCAGAATTCGCGTTCTTCGGCCGCCCCGAATTTGATGTCAGTGTGTTCCTTGCCCACCTGCACCTTGCTCAACAGGCCGAACGGGCCGACGCGTTTCTATCCGCCTATCAACAGCCACCATCCTACGAGGCGCAGTTGCAAGACCAGCTCGTCGGCGTGGAGATCATGAGACGCCTCATCGGCTATGCCCAGCTGGATCTTTCACTAGCGATTAAGGATAAAAAGAATTTGTTAGAATTATCGCGCAATCTCGTCTTGAAATCATGAGAACGACATCACGACGCCGCTTCCTACAACTGAGCGCCGCGTTGCTCCCGCTCAGCGCTCATGCAGAATCGGACGTCACTCTAACAGATCGCATCAGCGGCTTGCTCTACGGCTCAGCCATCGGCGATGCCTTGGGCGGCCCCATTGAATTCCAGTCTACCGAGGCAATCGCACAGCTCAGACCACAGCCAAAGGTCTGGCAGAAAGACGAACTCTTCGATGCAGGAGCGGCCATTGAACGACTGCAACTACGCCCGTACGCACCGCTAAGACCAAAGTCAGAATCCTACGGACAGTGGGGCGAAAATGCACCCGCTGGCACGATCACGGACGACACCCGGCATAAGCTCATTCTATTGGAGGCACTTCATCAATCCAAGGGGGCGCCCCACAAACCAACCCTTGCCAAGGTCTACATGGATTGGCCAAGCAAAGCACTCTCCACCGAGCTCGCAGGACTCAACCAAGATTGGCTAGAAGAATGGCGCTATGCCAGTGCCTGGGTCCTCGGCGTACGCGATCCGACCATAGCCCGGCCACCTGAACGGCTCTGGCAGGGGTTACCCACCTGCTGCGGTCAAATGACGTCGTTGCCGCTGGCGGCCCTGTATCCAGGAAAACCCGTGAACGCCTACCGTGCGTGCTATGAGCTGAGTTACTTTGACAACAGTTGGGGCAAGGACGTCAATGCAGCTCTTGTCGCAGGTTTGTCCACGGCGCTCGCCGGGAAGACCTGGCCAGAGATCATCCAAAGCATCCAGAAAACCGATCCCTATCATTACAGCAGAATACGCTACACCACGCGACAGGTTGATCATTGGTTAGACCTGGCCTTGAAACTCTCTAACGAAGCCGAAAAGAAGCCCGCCAAACTCTTTGCATCTCTCGAGAAAACCTTCGCGCAAACGATCAAGTGGGAAGCCCAAGTACCCTTCGTCGTTGCCATCAGTTGCCTCGCTCTTGCAGATTATGATCCCCTGGCCGCACTCCAGCTGAGTATAGAGTGGGGTCACGATGCCGACTCCTATGCTTCGCTGCTCGGTGCCTTCGTAGGAGCCAAGCACGGGGTGAAGCTCTTTCCCGATCATCTCAGGACACCTGTGCACGAACGCTTGATGGCAGACTTTGACGTCGATTTCTCAAACGAGGCCCAGTTTCTAGGTCGTTGATATTTCATCGACAGGAATCCACACCTTCCCCTAACCTCTCCGCCATGTACGCAACTCAGACCAGTCTCTGCCTCCTTCTATCCATGCTTACCTGGACCGACGCAGCAGACCTGAAGCCAGGCGTTCGAGGCGTCGCCACGCGGGCCCCAGCGGAAATGACTATCGATGGAAACCTAGCAGAGTTCGAGCACGCCTTCTGCACCCCTCTGGAGGATCATCACGCCCATCTTTCCGAGCGCGCTGCCCAATTCTTCTACATGTGGGATGACACCGCATTCTACGCCGCCCTCCGAACGCTCGATACCAAACCGTTCAACGGTGCCCCTGACAATCGGCTCTGGGAAGGCGACGGCGTGGAATGGTACTTCGATGCCCGCCAAGACGACACCTTCCGTAGCCAGGCCTGGCCGACAACTGCGAACGCTGGTGCCGTTCATTGCTACTGGGCTGGGCTCAAGAACACGCAAATCAGCCCTCGATTCTGCTTACGCCCAGGATTCCTCAAAGCGATCGAGAAAGTAGGTGTTGAGGTGGGCTCCAGGCGCACTAGCAATGGCATGGAAGTCGAGTTCAAACTTCCCTGGGCAAATTTCCCTGGCTTCGCGGCCAAGCAAGGTGCCGTCATCGCCTTGGATAGTGAACTCTGCTACAGCGATGGCGCTGAGCGGCTCTTCCGCAGCTTCGTCTTTGGCAGCCCGCTCAGCGTGCAACAACCTGCCAGTTTAGCCAAGATTCAGTTGGTCGACAAACTAAAGGCAGCGCACTGGGCCATCTGTGGTCCTGTCATGTTCCCCATCCGCGTGGACACTGCTTGGGGTCAACCCACCAAACCGCGCGTGAAAGGCATCATCGCCCTGCCACCCAAACAGGCTGCTGAGGTTGGACGTATTCTCTTCCGCCTCACGAATCTAGACGGGATACTCATCGATGAGTATCCCGCCGAGAAAGAAACGTTCGCCAACGAAGGCAAGTTCATTCGCGCAACCGCCTCCTGGCCGAGCGATGTCGCCGCGCCAGGACAGCACCACGTCACCGCAGTGATCTACGACCTTTACCAACGTGAACAAGCCCACATTGCGCCACGGCTTGTGAGTGTAAATTGGGAGATCGGCTACTAGTTTTCAAAAATGTCTGACTCGTCACCACCACCTCCTATCAACGAAGACGCCCGCAAGACGCTGCTGGGCAAACGCTTCACGGCAGCACTCATCGATGGCGTCATCTGCCTGGTCATCGTGGCCGCTTTCGGCATCATTCATCAACGAATCGGCGCTCTGGCAGGAGCACTCTACATTTTGGCCAAGGACGGTCTCGATCTGCCTTTCATGAAAGGCAGATCGTTCGGCAAGCACGTGCTTAAGATCCAACCCGTGTCACTTTCCGGAGGAAGCATGGACCTATCGACTTCAGCCTCACGAAATATCACCCTAGCACTGCCAAGTATTGCCTTTGTCATCTCGGGCGGATTTATCTACTTCATCCTATCGATCATCTGCTTCGCTGCGGTCGCCGGCGAACTCTTTCTAGTGGTCACGCGATTCAACGGCCAACGCTTTGGCGATCAGTTAGCAAATACTGAGGTTCGCTAACCCGCAGGCAACAACTCATCACCACCCGATAGTGGCGTGATTCCATCATAGGGATCATTACCGGATTCCTTGACATAATTTAGAATTCCTTCTGAAAGACTACTAGCAATATCCTCAATATAACGAGCACTATGGAGCTTGAGTCCTTCAGATTGGTTCGAGAGGAACACACATTCCACCAGGATAGACGGCCCAATCACCTCGCGAGGGAGGACAAATTTCCGGTTGTTACGGACGCCACGATCACGGGTGCCTAACCTGCGAACAAGCACGTCTTGGACCGATCTCGCAAAGCGCTCGCCACGAGTGTCGAGGATCGGCACATCGGGATCTAGCTGGAGCTGACGTCGAAGCTGATTCTCGATGATGTTCGGCTTCGGATTCGCATGATACGTTTCCGTTCCAGATGCAGAGCGATGCTTGCTCGCATTGAAATGAACACTGACGAAGAAGGCCTTCGGATAGCGATTCGCCACAGCCACCCGCTGATGCAGCGTCAAGTAGCGGTCGTCTTCGCGGGTCAGGACGACTTCCACATTCTCTAATCGAGCGGCCTCCAAGCGGCCTCGGACGAGCTTTACAACTTTTAAGGCGAGATCCTTCTCCCTCAGCGCCACATAGGAACTCCCGCCATCATGCCCCCCATGCCCAGCATCCAGGACGATGCGCACGGTCGGATCCTCTACTCTGGCCTCCAATTCCACCGCAATCTCGGGCACATAGGAGGCAAAGTTGCTCGGCCGAGTCAGCATCATCCCCATGCAGATAAGAAACAGGCCCGCACCGAAGATGGATAACCCATTCTGCATCAACAGCTTCATAAAAATCTAGAGTCCAATCTACCGAGGATATACAATTTTTTAAAAAAATAATTGAAAGTTATGCTAAAATCTAAAGTATACAGATAGTTAACCATGCTTAAACGATCTGTCAGTCTCGGAACCTGCTTTCTCGCAATTCTTCTCGCTCCTAGCGAAGGCGCGAGTCAACAGAGTTCCAAGCCGCTTGACCGGCTCCGGATGATCGGTCCCAGCCCCAAAGTGACCCTCGTTTCACAGATTACCTCAAGTTCTCACACCGTGACGAATGGCGAAACTCTCTGGGGTATTTCCAGAAAGTATCGGGTCAGCTTCTCCGAACTCGCTCGCCTGAACAATCTCCCAGCAAAGAACCCCGTTATTAAGATCGGCCAGGAACTTCGACTTCCAACCGCCAAGAAGACGGCTGTTACCAAGAAGCCAGCGAGCACCAAGAAGCCTACAAGCCACAAGTCTCACCAGGTGGGAAACGGCGAAACTTTTTACCGCATTGCTAGACACCACGGCGTCAGCGTATCCTCGTTGAAAAAGGCAAATCCATCCATTAATCCATCAGCACTGAAGATTGGAGAAAGCTTGCGGATCCCAAACTACGGGAAAGCGGTAACCGAGCCACCAGCACCCAAGCCACCGAAGGCTAAGCCACCTGCCAAAAAGGAGGCTCCAAAGGCAAAACCGCCTAGCCCGATCAAACGCAGTCTTGCACCAAGAGATCGTGCTAACCTCGCTCCCAAAGGCTTCGGTATCTACACCGCACAGTCCGGCGACACCGCAGCCTCGATTGCCAAACAGTATGGTATTTCACACGAAGAATTTCTGCGGATCAATAAAAAGAGTTCTTACCCAAACTATGCACCTCGCCCAGGTGAATTTGTCATGGTGCCAACGGATGGCTCGTGGTATGTCCCCACGCCAACGCAGCGCAAACCTCAAGCCGTCAGCACCGTTAATCCGTTAGTAGCGCCGCCTTCCAACCCGCTACGCGGCACTCGCCGCACTGCTCCCGCCCAACCTCGAAAGAACATGTTAGTTATTCACGAGATACGGGCTAACGACTCACTTGAGGCTCTAGCAAAGCGGTTTGGAACAACGACCGACCAAATCCTTCTGGACAACCCAGGCATCAAGGGAAATCGCGACCTCGTTGTCTCGAAGACACTGAAGATCCGAACTCGGAGTACCCTCTAAGAAAACTTAAGGCTCTCTTGGTCCTGGAGGCCCTGGCAGAACTGCGAGACCGACATTCGACGTTTGCCCTCGACTTGAATGTCCGACAGTAGCAGAGCCCCGGTCCCACAACGCACCTGCCAACGAGAATCTGTGCATTCCAGGCTACCCGGAGAATAAGCTTCAGTCTCATCCGACTGAGCCACCATCACTGGCGGGAAGATCTTCACTCGCTTGCGCTGTTTCCCTTCACCTAGATGAGTCAGTGTACCAGGCCAGGGATCGAAGGCACGAACGAGTCGGTCTAGAACCGCGGCGTCTTGCGACCAGTCCATGATTCCATCTTCGCGAGCCAGTTTTCCCGTATGAGTCATCGCAGCCTCCGACTGGGGAATACGCGGCGCCCATCCTTTACCGAGAAGATCCAGCGCTTCTGCTAGAGCAGATGGCCCCGCATCAGCCAAGCGGTCGTGCAAGCTCTGCCCCGTCTCATCCGGCGCAAGATCGAAAGGATGCTGCAACAGAACATCGCCAGTATCGAGCCCCTCAGCCACATACATCACCGTCATCCCCGATTGATCATCGCCATCGCGAATCGCCGCTTGAATCGGCGCCGCACCTCGATGACGCGGCAATAGGGAGGCGTGCAAATTTAGGCAGGCGACACTGGGCATGTCTAATAAAGCCTTAGGTAAGATCTGACCGTAAGCCATGACCACAATAACCTCTGGATCCCACCCGCGAATCTTATCGAGGGCCTCAGGTTTGCGAACCCGGGTCGGTTGCTCCACGGGAATTCCATTTTCAAGGGCGAGCACCTTCACCTCCGGCGGTGTGATGACCTGCTTTCTCCCCACAGGCTTGTCCGGTTGCGTAACGACACCGACAACGTCATGCCGCGAGTCCATGATCAAGAAACGCAGCGTGGGCAGACTGATGTCGCCCGTTCCGAGAAAGACAATTCGCATAGTTGGTGCCCCTTGCTAAACCTTTGGAGCTTCTTTGAAAACTTTCAGTTCCGTAACGACCTTGAGAATTTCCAACATGACCTCAGCAGGAGTGAGAGAGGCATCAAGTTGGGAAATAAGCCCATTATCATAATACTCTAACATCGGCTTGGTATCCTCGTCGTAGAGAGCCAATCGCTGTGCAATGACGGCCTCATTGGTATCATCAAGCCGATTGTCTTTCAGCGCACGCTTTCGCAACCGCCGCGCGAGTTCATCTCGATTCTTGAGGGAGAGGTGAAAGACCTGATGAACCTGCACGTGGTCCTTCATGATCTTGGCCTGTTCCACATTCCGAGGAATTCCATCGAGCACGAGGAAGTCGATATCAGGTTTGAAGAGATTGCTCTCCACTTGAGCATCGATCTTCGATTTCCACAGACGAACAGTCAGATCATCGGGAACGAGCAATCCCTCGCCGGAATACTTGAGAAACTCCTGACCAATCTCTGAACGTGTGTCGAGCGAGCGAAACACATCCCCACAGGCACAGTGAAAGAAGCGGGGAAGTTTCCCTAGAACGGCGCCTTGAGTGCCCTTGCCACTTCCGGGAGCACCAAATATCAGAAACGTATTGAAGCGAGCATCATCGATCATCTTTCTGACCTAGACGATAATCCTAGACCGGCCAACCCATTCCTCTGCCGAATGTTGTTCACTACTTGAGCCTCTGCCCATCGCACCGTCTAATGTCCATCGTGAAATGTCTGCTTCTCCTTTCTCTCCTCGTCACGATCAATTTGTTTGCACAGGATCAAGCACCCCGTCTCACAAAATATCAACCAGCCTCTCCATTAGCCGATAGGGCAACAACCGAGTCCTGGCCACGATTCCTTGGCCCACGAGACGATACAAAGTCCAACGAGACTCATATCGCGACTTCCTGGCCAGCAGAAGGCCCAAAGCTTGTCTGGGAACTCAAGAAAGGAGATGGCTATACCACTCCAGCCCTATTTGAAGGCAAGCTTGTCCTCTTTCATCGCTGGAAGAACGACGAGCGGTTGGAATGCCGCGACGCCGAGACGGGAAAGGAACACTGGACTTACACTTACCCTATCGTTTATCGAGATCGATTTGGGTATAGCAATGGCCCTCGAGGGAGCCCAGTGATTGATGGAAACCTCGTCTACACTCTAGGCGTCACGTCCATCCTCAGTTGCGTGGCACTCGATAGCGGCAAGCTCATTTGGCAACGCGACCTCAAGAAAGACTATCAAGTACCTCAGTATTTCTTTGGCAGTGGATCCAGCCCATTGATCCACGGAAATATGGTGATTGCGAATGTAGGCGGTGGTGAGCCCAACACTGATGATCGCCCCGTCGTCGTCGCCTTCAACAAACTAACCGGCGAAACCAAATGGATCAGCAAGAGCCGATGGGGCGCGAGCTACGCATCGCCCATTGCCGCAAATTTTCATGGAAGGGAACGCCTGCTCGTCTTCGCTGGCGGCATGAGTAAACCGCCGGAGGGGGGGCTCCTTCTTATCGACCCTGAGGACGGCAAGATCCTATCACAGTTCGAGTGGCGAGCGTCAAAGTATGAATCGGTCAATGCAACGACGCCAGTCGTCCTTGGCAATCGCGTTTTCATCACAGAAACCTACCGCCTGGGTGGAATCGCGCTCGATGTGACCGAGGAGGACAACTTTGAAGAAGCCTGGAAGGCTCCGGACTTCGGTATCCACTGGACCATGCCCATCGTGCATGACGGGTACTTGTATGGATTCCACGGAGAACGAGAACCCTTCGCGGAGCTTGTGTGCTACGACTGGAAGACTGGCAAGAACCTCTGGCGCGATAACATGCGCTGGACCGAGAAAGTGGGGGAACGCCAGATGATCAATAGCCCCTTCCGCGGCAGCCTCCTCCATGTTGCCGACCAGTTCCTCTGCCTTGGCGAAGGTGGCACCCTCCTTTGGCTCAAGTTGACGCCAAAAGGCCCAGAGATTCTTCAACGAACGCAGCTATTCAGAGCGACTCAGACCTGGTCTACACCTGCCATCCACCGAGGGCTCGTCTACATTTCGCAACACTACAAGGATCTCACGGGGACCAAAACTGGTCCTCGCTTACTCTGTTACGACTTTCGCACAGCACAGAAATAGGATTGTCTTCGAGACAACCCTTGGTAGAACGATATCATGAAACCCACCTACATTGCTTTAGGACTTTTCCTCGCCACCACCCTGGCGCAGGCTCAGGAGCATTGGCCCCGATTCCGTGGAGCCAATGCCATGAGTGTCGCTCAAGAGGATCCACGGCTTCCCGATCGCTGGAGCAAGACGGAGAACGTCCACTGGAGAGTGCACGCCCCCGGTCTTGGCTGGTCCTCGCCCATCATATGGGGCAAGCGAGTCTTTCTAACTTCGGTCGTTTGCGACGAGGCTGATGCTAACGAAGCCCCCAAAGCGGGTTTGTATAACGGCCGAGGCAGGCAAGAGATACCCAAAGGCACCCATCATTGGCTCACCACGTGCTTTGATATCGAGACAGGCAAGCAACTCTGGCAACATGAA
This sequence comes from Verrucomicrobiaceae bacterium, assembly GCA_009936795.1. Classification (GTDB taxonomy): domain Bacteria; phylum Verrucomicrobiota; class Verrucomicrobiia; order Verrucomicrobiales; family DEV007; genus JAACDM01. The sequence continues at coordinate 19,667 of JAACDM010000527.1, forward strand.
GCTCACACCGGCTCTCCTCCCGTAGGCCGCCACCCAAAGAGTACCTACGCCTCGGAAACACCCGCCACCGATGGAGAGCGACTTTATGTTCTCTTCGGAGATCTTGGCCTGTGGTGTTACGACATGGAAGGCAAGGTCCTCTGGGAACACCACATTGAAGCGAAGAAGACCATGTATGATTACGGTGCCGCTGGGTCCCCCGTCGTCCATGAAAATCAAGTCATCGTGGTGTATGACAATCACGAGGCCTCCTACATTGCTGCCTTCGATACGAAGACAGGCAAGGAGCGTTGGCGAACCGCTCGCGACGAGAAAAGCACTTGGGCCACACCTTTCATTTGGAAACATGCACAACGCACTGAAATCGTCGTCAGCGGCAAGAATCGCATCCGCTCGTATGACCTGTCAGGGAAGGTTCTCTGGGAATGTGGTGGGAAGATGTCTAATCTAATCATTCCTTCACCCTTTGCCGCCCACGATCTGCTCTATGTCACCTCTGGCTACTTCGCTGACAAAGTACGGCCCGTCTTCGCCATTAAGCCTGGTGCCAGCGGCGACATTTCTCTCGATGAAGACAACGAAGAGACCTCAAACGAGTTCGTCCAGTGGTACCTGCGCAAAGCGGGGCCGTACAACACCTCTCCCATTGTCTACAATGAGCGCTACTTCACTCTTCTAGATCGAGGCATGATGACCTGCCATCATGCGAAAACCGGCGCCGAGATCTTCGGTCGCGTGCGTTTCCCAAAGGGGGCCACGTTCACGTCTTCCCCCTGGGCTTACAACGGCAAGGTCTTCTGCCTGAGTGAAGCCGGCGTTACCTACGTACTCGATGCCAACGCCAACGAATTCACCATCCTAAACGAGAACAACCTCGACGCCTTCTGCATGGCTTCACCTGCGGTGGCCCAAGGCAAGCTATTCATCCGCACTGAGGACGCGCTCTACTGCCTGAGTAACGCCAAATAGCAAAGTGTCTCTTACACAAACTCACAATCAAGACCAGCGCCAGGATCCCTCCGCCCACCTTCAGCCAAGCCGCCCGCGTCTTCGCAGCCAGGTTCTCGATCACATGCTCAAAGGCCGGCCACGACCCCGCCTGTGCTTGCGTGTACATCGGCACGAATCCATAGGGCACCGTTAGGGACTTCGGCAGATCTCCAGAGAGAAGCTTCGCTTGATCATTATCTGTGCGAGCGCGCATCAGTATTAACTCCCGCCTCAGCTTGTTGATCTCACCCTTTACAACCATCTGCAGCCGCTGGTGTTCTTCCCGTAACGCAGCCATCCTTCTTACCAACTTCAGTTCCGCTTCCCGGACAGTAGGATGGTTAGGACCCAACCCCTGATCCACAAGGTCCTGTTTCACCAGTGCCTGCTTCTGATAGGCAGGCAGAAGTTCTGCCACGCGAGACCCAGAGAGTTCGTGGATAGACACCGCGGCACGGGGCCTGCCCGCGGACTCCAACCGGTCCATCGCCTCGATTACTTCCAGGGTCTGCTCCCACTTCTCAAGATCACCTAGAGTCTCAGCATACGAATCGTGAATGATACCATCAATCACTTCTAGCGAATCTCCCATTATCACCGGCTTCTCATCGATATCATAACGCTCCGCCATCTCCACCAAACGTTGCCGCGACGCTTCCGTCAGCGCCTCTTGCTCTTCCAGTTGACGCTGCGCTACGCCCAGCGCCTTGTTTCGTAATTCCTCTGCCAGGGCAATGCGATGGTTCTGATAGGCCATGGCAACATCATGGACAAGGTTCCTTCCTTTCTTAAGTTGAAAGAACAGCGTCATACCATCCGGTTCTCCACTCACGGCCAGGCGCTCCCGCAACTTGCGAACTGCATCCGCCGGATTCACCTCCCACTGCTCGAACAACGCATGCTGATCGACCACCACGGCGACAGCCCGCCGTGGTATCACCACGTTTCTCAGCTCCTGTGCGCTCGATTGTCTTTGCCTTACTATTTCCCAATTCAGGGACTCATCCATAGTCAGCATCACGTGCGCAGTCGACCGCCAAGGTCTGGTTAGACTGGAGTGAAAGCCGGCCGATTGATCACTTACGCCCAAGTCATCCGAGCCAAAAACCTGACGCGTAGATGCTACCACAGGCACGTCATCGAGAGCGGTCGGTGCATCCATCGACGCAGACCGGTAGTTGACCTGAATCTTCGTCAAGGACTGCTCTACGAGGTCGACGCTCAATTCCGAACCGGACATTTCCGGGTTCACCTTCACGCCATAGACAGAAAGCCCCACCTCACGAGCCGCCTCCGGCATTTGGAAACGAAGCGTTGCGGCCTGAGGCGAACTCACCTTAAACACAGCCTGATGCTGGTGACCTTCCTCCAAATCGAGGACCGAAACCAGCGACGCGCGCTCAATGTAGGTTGCGTCGCGGAACCGCAGACCGGCCCGCGACGCGTTGTTGCCTTGGTTAGTCGAGGACAACAAGTCATGCCCCCCAGAACCTTCACCCTGAACAGCAATGGGTAGTGAAACGCCCTGGCCTGACAGCGCGCCCTGAGCACAAAGATCCCCGGACAGAAACACGCACGCCAGCCAGAACGCTCCATGATGATAGAAAGTCATGAATCTAATATGGAAAACTGGTCTAACTAAATGAATACCCCACGCTCTGACAAGGAGTCCACCACAACGTTCAAATCTTTCTTTCAACAATCCGAACCACGCTTTAAAACAAGGCATGAACATCGATGGCAAACCGTTCCGAACCATCTGGGCGTCGACCGATCACGTAGAGATCATCGATCAGAGATGTCTCCCCTTCCACTGCACCATCGAACGTTTGGAAACCGTCCAGCAAGTGGCCACCGCCATCACTGACATGCACGTGCGCGGCGCCGGCTGCATTGGCGCGACGGCTGGCTACGGCATGTGGCTTGCAGCCCGAGAGGCCAACACAGCAGATCAGCTAGAAACCTTGGCAACCCAATTGCTTGAAACCCGCCCCACCGCCGTCAATCTCCACTGGGCGATCGAACGCCAGCTCGCCGCCCTCCGCCCACGCACTCCAGATGCTTGGGCCGACCACGCCCTTCAGCTTGCCAACACCATCGCCGATGAAGACGCTGCCGCCTGCACGCAAATCGGAAAACATGGCCTACCACTCATCCAAAAGCACGCTGAGCAGAAAGATGGCCCAGTGAATATCCTAACCCACTGCAACGCTGGCTGGCTGGCTTTTGTCGATCATGGCTCTGCCACGGCACCTATCTATGCAGCCCACGACGCTGGGATACCCGTACATGTCTGGGTCGATGAAACGAGACCACGCAATCAGGGTACCCGGTTGACGGCCTGGGAACTGGCACAACACGGGGTGCCTCACACTCTCATCGTCGACAATGCAGGTGGTCATCTCATGCAGCGTGGCAAGGTAGACATGGTGATCACAGGCACGGATCGCACCACTCGCTCTGGCGATGTCGCCAACAAGATTGGTACCTATCTAAAAGCACTGTCCGCTAGCGACAATGACGTGCCCTTCTACGTCGCCCTGCCCTCGAGCACCTTCGACTGGGAACTCTCTGACGGCTTTGCGATTCCAATCGAAGAACGCTCCCCATCCGAAGTCACGTCCATGAGCGGCCTTCGATGCAATGAGACCTCGGACACAAGTATCGCCCTCACACCGCAAGGCTGCTCTGCTGCGAACCCAGCGTTTGACGTGACACCGAGGCATCTCGTAACCGGCTTGATCACCGAACGCGGCATCTGCGAAGCCAACGAAGAAGCCATTGCTCTGCTCTTTCCAGATTTAGCCTAACGCCGCCCTCGCGCCGCACAAGCCACACACTGATTGGCATGAGGCAATGCCATGATACGCTCGATCGGAATCGCTTTCTGGCACGTGACGCAGATACCGAAGTCACGCTGATGCGTCTTTGTCAGTGCTAGTTCCAATTGTTCAAGCCGACTACGCGCTTCGACCAAAGCAGCGTCATTCACGCTCTTGTCGCTCATGGCTTCAAGCCGAGACAGACGCCCCAGCGCTTTATCAGGAGAGACGGCCTCCGTGGCCTTCTCCAAGCCCATGATGCGCTCAGTCGTATCGGCAATCTCATCGAGAATGCGGTCTTTCAGCTGCGCACGTTCTTGATCGTCCATGGCCCTAGATGAACTAACAGATTTCTGCTTCCTGCGCCAACTGGATCCCCAGTTGGAGCGGGATGGTTTCGTAGGCAAAGCGAGCACCGTAGCGGCCACGGTTGTAGCTGCTGCAGCAGGCATAGCAGGCCGAATGTCGCTTGAGAGGGCGGATGCGCATGAGAACCTCTAAACAGTTGGGACACTGATAGGCATGTTTCGGCTTCTGACGACGCCGGGGCAGTGGCAGATCGTGACACCGCGGTTCATCTGGAATACCTAAATCGACCCAGGCCTGTCGCCATTCTGGCCCATGCGGTTCAATCCGACGACGCCCCGCTCGCGTGTAGGCAATCAGGTGAGCCAACTCATGACGCATGGTACGACTCACTTCTGTTTCAGAGATCTCTCGCAAACGGGGATTCAAAGTGATCTGTCCGTTGTGATGGTTGGCATTGCCAGCCGTCGAGGTCAGTCGACCATTCCACGAGACCGTCAGTCGCTTCGCCAACTGCGGTAGCTCCAATTCGCGAGCCATCTGTCGACACAAAGCCGTCAGCTCGGCATCAACACCGCGCGGCAACAAGACCACCACCTCTTTCGATGCCGAGGTTGCCGCATTTTTCACTTTGTTAGTCGAAACCTTCCCCTTCTTGGTTTCCGACGATTTGACGACGATCTTGTGATCAAGATCCTCGAGCGCAACCAACGAATTGGGCTGAACCGAATTCATCAGGAAGGCATTCGCACCGATAGTCGAGTTCGCACCGATCGTGGTTTCACCGCCGAGAATGATCGCATTCGCATAGATGGTGACATGATCCTCAACATCGGGATGCCGTTTGATACCCTTCACAATGCGACCATCCTCGTCCTTGGGAAAACTGCGCGCACCCAGAGTCACACCATCATAAATCTTGACGTGACTGCCAATCACGCAGGTTTCGCCAATGACCACTCCAGTTCCATGATCGATAAAGAAGTAAGGGCCGATCGTAGCACCAGGATGAATGTCAATTCCGGTCTGTGAGTGCGCCCATTCCGTCATGATTCGAGGCAAGATCGGCACTTTCAATCGATACAGTTGATGCGCCAACCTCTGAATCGCAATCGCCTCGATGCATGGATAGGAGAGGATGATCTCTTCTATGCTGGTTGCCGCGGGGTCACCCTCATAAGCTGCTTCTACATCGGTTTTCAGCAGTGAGCGGATTTCAGGAAGGGTCCCAAGAAAGTCCGTCACCACACTGGTAACCTGCTTGAGACAGTCGTCGGAATCTTCACGCAAGCACTGAAAACTCATGGCGATCTGCTTGTAAAGTTCGCGATTCATCGCCGCCAGACGCTCTGTGGTAAGCATTTCAAGCTCAGAAGCGGGAACAGCCTCACTATCGAAGAAGCCCGGAAAGAGCAGCGTTAGGAATTCCTCACAGATTTGTCCAATCGCTCGCTTCGATGGCAAGTTCGTCTGATCACACTGATTGAGCCCACCGAGATCTCGGTAAGACTTTAACAATTCGGGAACAAATTTCGAGTAGTCACTCGTCATGGCGGGAACCTTCTAAGACAAAGTTCTTACAACAAGTGAACCGTGAAGCGAGCCCAAATTTCAACTCACCTGACTTCGTCACAGTTTGAAAACCAAGTCATACAGATGCTGACGTTCAGACTCAGCAAGCAACGCTTGAGTATACGGTGTCCCTGAACCAGCTCGCTGGAAGATCACTCGATAGTGCCCATGTGGAAGAGAGATCGCTTGCTTACCGGTGACATTCACTCCACTAACAATTGCCGCGCCACGAGTCTTCCCAGGCATCGCCGAGTGGATGCAATAGCTTCATTTGCCCACAGCCGTCATTCCTTGCGGATTCAAGTCGATATGGCCCAACTCGAGACTCAAGCGCATTGCTACCAGCTTCTTCTTAGGCATATGAAACTAAGAACCATAGCGCTTCTTGGGCACCTGAGCGACAACCCAGTAGAGACCCGGCGTCACACTCAGCCTACGTGCAGGCTTGGTGAAAGTTCCCCCCCAGAAAGGCGCTCCCTCAACACCATGAAATTCCCAGGACAGGGGCGTTTCCGTGAAGCCGTCATTTACCCAAAGATTATGGGCAGTCACCGAGAGATTGCTTCGGCTCACAAGGAGCTGAACAATCACCGCCATCACCGTCTTCACATCCACTTTATCGCGAACATCAAACAAGCGGCCGTCTAGAAGGCTAGCTAGTTCGTTAAACGACACGTTCTGCTCCTCTATCTGCCCAAGACTAAACACATCGACAGTTAGCTGACGACCTTTACTCGCTAGTAGACTTACCGTCTCTAGCAAATCTCCTCCACACTTTTCCCTTCCGTCGCTGAGCAATACCAAATAGCCTGATATCGTCCCAGTGTTAGGATGTTGGTGTGCCTGTATCAAGGCCCGAGAGGGAGGTGTGATCCCTTTGGCCGATAGACCACGCACCAACCCTCTAACTTTGCTAGCAGCGCCTGGCGCCACAGGAACAGGCAACTCAATATCGCGACAGCGATCACCCCCTGGCGCCCCCGCCACGATACCCATATACCAGCAACCCAAGTTGAAATTCCTCAGGCCAACGCTCGAGAGCGAACCCCATGAGCCCCTAAGCGAGATTCAATTTAGAGCGGAAAAAAACCTAAAGTTTCCCATACATACGTTGGAGAGCATCATAGACGATGAGAACCTTCATTGCTCCCGCCTGAAGCGCCTGCTCATCGTCCTGCGCTTGCGCTAAGGCACTCCAAGGCAACGAGAGAAGCACCGCGATTCCCACCACGCTCTTGAAGAATGCCCGCCGCATTCCTAATCCTAGGATCAAGGACGCTATCAGGCCAGCCGGAAACACTTAGGGCTGTGGCTCCTCAACGCGATAGTGCGCAACAATCCTCTCGCTACCGCCGCGATCGCCTCTCAGCTCTTCTCATGCCACAAAGAACGCATTCTCGAACGGGCTTTGGAACGAAGCGCGGTTTCTCGTTAAAAGTTCGGCGTGCCCGTTTGAGCATGAATTGGAAAGTTCATGGCTAGATATCAGTAGGCAAACCGTGCGGATGATAGAGGCCAGTGTGCAAGTGGCGAGCCAACCGCAAGCAAGCATCCGAGATGAAAAATCACTGAAGGAATGGGGCCAATCGACGCATGTCGACCTTCTGCTCCGTGCCAGAGATCCTCTTAGGATAGTAACCGGCACACCACTGTTGTCAGCGGAGACTGCGAACTCGCCAACTGAATGAGCGTGGAGTAGTCGCCACTACCTAATCATATCGTCGAAAAAAGCGCTACGGATTCATCGAATCACGAAGTCAGCACCTCCAAGAACGACTGCAGCACTACTTATGGACGGATCAACCGAACCGCTCCCGTAAAGGGATCGATCTGCACGGTCGCAAAGTTATCGGGAATCTCAGCCCCTTTCTCTTTGCGCTCGTCCACCAGCGTCACATACCACTGCTTGGCCGAACCCAGATTCGTCGATCCGCTAGGCTCAAAGTCAAAGGCCACGAACTGGGCATCGAGCGGATTGTTCCGCTTGTAAGGCACCTCGCCGCGTGTCTTTTGCAAGCCGAGCAGCGTCGAGACGCGCTCACTATCAGCAAAGACAATTGGCGCCGGCAACTTTCTCAAGGGAGAAATCGGCTCCATCGTCTCAACGTTTTGATTCGTACCGCCAGCGTTCACGGCACTCTTGTCGAAAGCCTTGCGGCGGAAAAGTTGATAAGCGCGGAACTTATCGCGACCGCCAGGCAACGTAGGATCCGTGTATTGGAAGAAACGTACCTGAATTGGAGCATTCTCTTTCTGCGCCTGGAGCTGGGCATAGGCCAACTGCGAACGCAGTAGGTCCGAAGACTGCGTAAGCTTGTTCGCTTTCAAGGCTCCCGTAATGGCTGGAACCGTGAACGCCATCATGATCCCGATGATCGTGATCACGATGATCAATTCGATCAGAGTAAAACCGCGTGTGAGCTTGTGAGTGTGACGCATGGTAAACTTCATTTTAAATTTTCGTAAGTCAGATGAGAGCAATCAAGCTAGGCATCATCGCCACGACGCAACCAGTTGGACTCGCGCATCGCCACTGTGGTGCTGAAGATGCGATTACTGATCCGGCGATCTAACAATTGCTCCTCCACTAAGCGCAAGTCACGCTCAAGGTTCCGTGGATTCTTAAATAGGCCAGCCGGAATCAATGAAGGAGGCTGCGCCCCACGATCCTCTCGCTCAGCTGACGGCTCATCGATCGCGATCATAGTCACGCGAACAAGTGATGGAAGGAGATGAGTATTGTCCTCACCTTCACCACGCTGAGAAGCTGGTTTACCCACGCCCTCACGAGAATTGTAGGTGAAGCCTTCTTTGTAGTAGACTTCAGTGGCTGCAGCCCCCTTGGCTGGCGCTGACTTCATGGGGGTGAAGATCACCGCTAGAATATTCTCCGCGAGTGTCCGCTTAAACAACAGCGACTGGGCACCACCACCCATATACTGAGAGAACCATTTGTTATCCTGTGAGGACACGCTATTGCGTCGATCCTCAGCATCCTTATAAATCGTCACACTCTCCGCAGGGAGACGAAACTCCTTCAAGCGATAGCGGAACTTTGGAGCAACGCGCCCTCGGAGGAAGGCCGGAAGAGATTCACGGTCATCGCCAAACTCGACAAAGAAGCCCCAGGCATTCATCAGCTCTGAGAATTGGCGGTACTCTTCCTTAATCACATAACCAAACGGCGCTTGGAAGAAGACGCACTGACCAGGAAAAACCGCACCCGGCCGCTGTGTTAGTTTTGCCGTCTCACCCATAGTAAAGTGCAACTCGGACTGCCTAACATACTCCTCAGGGCGACCTTGGGCATCCGTCTCGTAGTCCCAATACGTGTGCAAGGTGGCCTGACGAACACGTCGCGTGATCGACTCAAAGGCAATACGTGCTTCGCGGAATTGATTTGCCTCAGAAGACGCCTTCGTCCAAGTGCGCTGGGTCTGATCCACCATCGAGAAGATCATCAGCAAGAGTACAATCAGAATAGAGATCGATACGAGAAGCTCGATCAAGGTGAAGCCACCTTGGCGGCGTTGAATCGGTGAGGGAAGTTTCATAGTAATGTGTTAGGATCTAGCAACGCTATCCAATCGTTTCTCTTAGCTTTTGTCCGTCTCTTGCTCGTCCATTCGTGCGATGATCGTCGACACCTTGGTATAGCGTGGGTTCGTCTCCGCGAGCATCTTCATATTCACACTTTCACCGCGCGATGGCCCGATATAGATCGTGATCCGCTTCGCATAATCGTTACGAGTTTCCGACTCGCCAGGAATGAAGATTCCCTCCAACTCCACCTCAACCTCTGCCGTGTAAATCCTTTGGTTACGTTCCACAGTGACCGCTCTAATTCGCGTCCCCTGATCATCGTAGTCACGTGTCTCCCCGTTGAGAAGCTCCATGTCCTCCCAAGCCATGAGCTGCACATCATTGATAATGTCCTCACTGATTCGCGCTACTGCCGTCATGTTCCGGGAGTCACGCATCTGATCTAGGCTCATGGGGAGTAATCCCAGAAGAGCCATCATGACCGTGGCACAAATGCCCAAAGCGATGGTCACCTCAATCAGGGTGAAAGCAGAAGAGTATCGAGTTTTAAGTTGGGTCAGTTTCATGGGGCTTCAGAGGACGTGGGAGAGTGAACGCCTCTCGTAGACTATGCAAAGGCTCGTCTTTGTAAATACGAAAGCGAAATGAATTTACAATGAACATACAAAACTCCGTTCACTGAGCAACTTTGTTTCAACAATTCCAACTCTCAATCGCCAGCCGAAAGAACTCCAAAATCATCGCAATCCTTTAGCCCTAATCAAGTTACACCAAATTTAATCTCGCCATGACGCGAATTTGAGCCTTTCTCTCACGATCGAACTTGTATTGTCTTTGTATGTATTGGGCTTGACACTACATTGATTCTAGCCGTTTCTTGTTATGTTGCCGCCCACCGTAGCATCAACTCCTAGCTGAGAAACCAGACAACTCGCCCTATGAAACTGACCATCCACCCATTCAAAAAGGGTCGACCATCTACGAAGAAGGAGCGCGGTGTCGCGCTTGTCACCGTGATGTCGATCCTCTCCGTGCTCACTGTTCTGAGCATTGCCATTATCAGCCTCGCTGGTAACGAACTCCGCTCTGCCAAGAGCTACTCAGACACCGTCCGCACCCGACAGCTTTCCGAGATGGTGACGAGTATGGTCATCGGTCAAATCCGCGAGGCCACCCGAACAGATAAGAAGGTTGGTGGAGGCCTCTTCGGTGGTGGTGCCCTCGCTTTGTGGGCATCTCAGCCGGGCATGATCCGCACGTTCGAGCCTAAGGGCGGCGGAACTCAAGAAGGCTTTAAGCTCTATTCTTCGACAAACATGAAGGTCGAAGACGAACGCGACATCTCTCTTGAGCTCGAGAGCATCAGAGATTGGGAGCAGTCACCAGATCGTTTCGTCGACCTGAATGCGCCTTCCATTGCCTACAATACCAAGGGCCAAGAGACGAACCGCTTCTTCCCTATCCTCGACCCGCGCGCCAAGAGTCTGGACAAGGTCGCAGGCTTTGATTTCGAGACCTTCCCTGGAGTGCAAGAAGAGGAGCGCCTTCCCATGCCAGTAGAGTGGCTCTACGTGCTGAAAGACGGCACCATGGGTAGCCTGGATCCTTCCGGCAAATTCGTTAGCGCAGACCCCACAGCTCAGCCCGATACCCGCAATCCTATCACGGCGCGCATCGGCTTTTGGACGGACGACGAGACTTGTAAGATCAACGTGAATACGGCTGCTGAAGCTGTACCCTGGGACAAGCCGAGAGCGAACACGGATCTGGGCAAGCAGTGGTCAGTCTTTCAGCCAGTCATTCGCGAAGTGCAGCGGTATCCGGGTCACCCAGCGACGACTTGTCTGAGTTCCTTGTTCTTCCCTGGCAAGTATGTCGATGGTGAAGGCTCACGGGATAAGCTCTCGAAAGGCGAGCTCCAAGCTATCCTAGAGATCACTCCTAAGGTGGAGTGGGACGGTGGTACCGAAGATGGAAAGAAGCAGGGCACGACAGCTCTCCAGTATGACGCCGACCGTCTGTACGCGTCGGTGGATGACATCGTCTTCAACATCAAACGCGAAGATAACAAGTTCGTCGATCTCCTCCCGGATGGGCTGGAGCGTTTCGAGCGTGCCAAGGGCTTCATGACGGTTCGTAGCCAGGGTCCTGAATTGAATGTCCACGGCCGTCCACGCATCAGCCTCTGGGCCTTCCACGAGAATGACAGTCGCCGCAACCGCACCGCACTCGATGATACCATCGAGTTCTGCACGAGCTTGGGACCAAAGAACAAGCTCATCAAATTCTTCTTCCAACGTCGCGATGCAACCTCACGTCACGCTGAGTTCTACAGTAGAGCCAACCGCTCCAACGTGGACCTTTACATGTATCTCATGGCTCAGGTTTACAAAGCGGTTCCCAGCTACGGGAAGTCTCTGGCTACAAAGTATGGAGCCAAGAAGAGATCTCCATTCAAGCCCTCCTATTACAAGGACAAGAACGAATACAAGTTAGATCACTTCGCGATCGCGCTGCAGATGTTTGACTACATGCGCCAGGTGAACATCCACGACGGCAACCTTGCCGAGCCCTATGCTGACTTTCAACCAGGCTCAAACAGTGGTTTCGGCCAGATCTCTGGGATTAACCTCATCGACCGCAATCTCACTGGGGGAACTGGAAGTAGCGTCCAGAGTTCTAGTTGGCAGAAGAAGACCTTGGAACCACGCGGATCAGGTCGCATGTTCACTGTCTCTGAAGTGGCCCTCCT
>JAACDM010000528.1 GCA_009936795.1 Verrucomicrobiaceae bacterium
GCCAAGTATCTTCAGATCGTTTGGGATTTCTTGAACGGATCAGAGTTTCATCAAGGGCCTGTGGCCGAGGTTCGAAACGCATGGAACGCTCTTCCTGGCGCGCGTGAGATCGATTCGAATGAAGCCCTTCGTCGCTGTGAGCAACTGCGCGACCGGGTCCGCGAACTGCGCGCGCCGCTCTCACCCACGTTCCCACAGTTCCAAATGGAAAACTCTTGGGCAAGAGGAGCCGTCCACCCGGGTGCCCAGGCGTTCGTCTACTGGCGCAATCGTCAACATGCTAGTCATCGCCGATCGCTGAATCACGACGCTCTGAATGTGGAAGGCCTTGGCCCCGCCGAGCGCAAGCAGAAGACGGAGGCCTTCAAAAAGTTCTGCTCAGTGTTTCCGAACGCCTTCTACATTTCGGAACGAGGGCGCGACTACATTGATGAAAAGGAGAAGGCAAAGGCGACCGAAAAGGGGCGCTTGCTGAGTGCCGGCTTGCATAGTCAGCTCGGTTACTTTCGCGATGACGTCCCGTTGTGTGAACTGATTCTGACCGACCGCGAACAGCGCGAGTTGGACTCTCTGTGGCTCGACCTGGACGTCGTCGCCCAGGCCGCCATTCGACAGCACAAGAGTCTGGTTTGGTTCGAGCGAACTGACTCCTCCTTCATGCGCTCTGAGGAATTTGATTTCGCGCGTCCGGAGGATCCTGACGTGGTTTCCGAAGCCAAGATCAAACGTTTGGCCGAGGTTTATTTGGCCAGGGCTCTCAAGCTCGACGCTGACGACCAGATGGCCGAGGCCATTCGCGAGCACTTCCCCATCATCAACGACGCCATACGTCGCTTGGAGAAAGCCCGCCGAGACGCCGAGCCACGCCATCTGAAATCAATTCTTTCATTCGCAGAACGCGCCTACCGTCGGCCTCTCACGGAAGCCGAGCGCCACGACTTGATGGCTTTCTACGAAACACTGCGAACCGAAGAGACCGTTAGTCATGAAGACGCCATTCGCGATATGGTCGTCAGTGTCTTGATGGCACCGCACTTCTGGTATCGAGTCGACCTGCCCGCCGCCGAGACTGGCGTACATCCGCTGTCCGACTACGCCCTCGCCAGTCGCCTGAGCTACTTCCTTTGGTCAAGCATGCCGGACCAGGAATTGCTCGAGGCCGCCGCGCGAGGAGAACTTCAAACCATGGATGGCCTCGTCGTTCAAGCGCGACGCATGATCAAGGACGAACGCGTCCGCGGCTTAGCGTTGGAGTTCGGCGGCAACTGGCTCGAATTCCGACACTTTGAGAATCACAACGGCGTGAACCGAGAACGCTTTCCAAGCTTCAACGCCGAGCTGCGGCAATCCATGTTCGAGGAACCAATTCACTTCTTCATGCATGTCGCCCGGAAGGATCGCTCGATTCTCGATTTCCTATTTGCCGACTACGCCTTGGTTGACGCCACACTAGCACGTCACTACGAAATTTCAGAGCCAGACCTCACACCTGGACAATGGTCGCGCACGAATGCCGCCGAGTCCGTCCAACGAGGCGGTCTGTTGTCCATGGCGGTCTTCCAAACTCAAAACGCTCCCGGCCTACGGACAAGTCCAGTCAAACGCGGCTACTGGGTGGTGCGCCGGCTCCTGGGCGAACACATCCCACCGCCGCCGCCCAACGTCCCGGAGCTGCCTTCGGATGAAGGCGTCGGCGATCTGACATTGCGCGAACAGCTTGTCCGTCATCGCGAAGACCCTAACTGTGCTACCTGCCACCAGAAATTCGATGCTATCGGCCTCGCCTTCGAAGGCTATGGCCCGATCGGTGAATGGCGCTCGCGAGATCTGGGAGATCGACCGGTCGAGACGCACGCCGTCTTCCCCGGCGGTGTTGAAGGAGAAGGACTGGCCGGTTTAAAAGATTACCTGAAGCACCATCGGCAGGATGAGTTCATTGAAAACCTTTGCCGTAAGATGCTGAGTTACGCGCTCGGGCGACAACTGATGCTCTCTGACAGCTCAACGATCGCTACCATGCAGGAGCAGCTAAGAGCCAATCAGTATCGTTTTAGCGCCGTGATCGAGACTATTGTCCTTAGCCCTCAATTCCGAAACCACCGTGGTCGTCAAGAAACCACTCAAACATCGCCATGAACGCCGACACATCACTAGCAAACAGCCAACGCAATCCATTTCAAGAGTCGCGCCGCGCCTTCCTGCGTGGCACTGGCGTGGCGATGGCTCTGCCATGGCTGGAGTCCGCTCAGGTCTGGGGAGCGCCGACAGTCAATCGTGATGAACCGACGCCTTATCCAAAACGCATGGCCGCTCTCTTCATGGCCAATGGCGTGAACCCGAACCACTATTGGGCGAAGGAGGGCGAATCCGGAATGGAGCTGGGCAAGAGCTTGCAGCCGATGGAGCCGTTCAAGCACCAGATGAATTACATCTCCGGGCTGTTCAACAAGAACGCGACCGGTGTGGGCATCCATCCCGGTCAGACCGGCAATTTGCTTTCCGGTGCCGCCCTTCAAAGAGGCGCTGAGTTGCGCGGTGCCATGAGCATGGACCAGGCACTAGCAAACACCCTAGGAAAAGAGACGGTTCAATCCAGCCTCGTGCTCGGCTGCGAACAACCTGTCACCGGCTATCACGAAACCAACTTTTCCATGGCCTACGGCTCGCATATTTCGTGGCAGAACGCGACGTCGCCTGTCCCCATGGAGATCTATCCTTCACTCGCCTTTGACAGCCTTTTTGAAAATCGCGGTCATCGCAGAAACACCAGCATTCTGGACCGCGCCTCCGAGCAGACCAAGGACCTTAGCCGCAAAGTTAGTGTGAGCGACAAAGGCAAGCTCGACGAATACCTCACCAGCGTTCGCGAAGTGGAGCGACGGATCGAATCGCTCCGCGCCGCTCGCGACAAGGCGGATCAAAAGTTCCGCGAGAAAGGCCCCACCGCCGCAGACTTCAAACGTCCGGATAACGGATTACCCGAGGATATTCGCGATCACATGCGCCTGATGTGCGATATCGTGGCTCTGGCGTTTCAGACTGACAAAACACGCGTTGCGACCCTGCTTCTCTGCCGAGATATCTCAGGCCTGTGCTATCCCTTCCTTGGCGTGCGTGACGCCCACCACAGTGCTTCTCACAAAGACACCTCCGAGGATTACGAAAAGATCACGCGTTACTATGTCAGTCAGCTCGCCTACCTGGCAAAGCGGCTGGACGCCATGCCTGAAGGCGACGGCACCGTGTTGGATCATTCCTGTCTCATCTGGCTCTCAAACATGTGGTCCGGCAGCAAACACGATTCTACCAAAGTTCCCCTACTCACCGTCGGCGGACTCGGCGGCACCCTGGAAACGGGTCGCATCCTAGACTACGGCGACAAGGCAGATGACCATCGGAAACTCTGCAGCCTCTACTTATCCCTCATGGATCGAATGGACGTCCGCCTCGATCAATTTGGCGACGCCAACGCACGACTAGTGGGCATTTAGATCCTAGTGCCCAGAAAGTGAGAGGTTTGTGAAAAAGTAGGTCAGGAATGGCACCTGATGCGGAATAATCAGCGCAGCTTA
>JAACDM010000529.1 GCA_009936795.1 Verrucomicrobiaceae bacterium
CTAAGTGGTAATAGTGTTTTATTGCTTTTATGTTAGTAAAGTGACCCATATTTTTCATTAGTAATTCCATGTTGTTATGTGCGGCTAGGTGATAGGACGCACAAGAGTGACTAGCGGTATTGCTACCGAGCCCAATCAATCCTGCTGCTCGCTTCGGCTTCTCCAGGATCTTACTAGCATTAGCGTGAGGGTGTATCGGAACCTTTCAAAGCAAGGGCTCAAGCAAAGACGCCAGATTGTCGCTCATGTCTATCACTCGTGGCGTCTTAGTTTTTGAGACTGAGGATTTTATCACGATCCTGTGGTCGTTGATCGAGACGTCTTTCGGGTCCAGCCGGGTCAACTCAAGAGGTCTAACACCGGCAAAAACAGCCAGACTCCAGTACAATCGGCTACGATCGTCGCACTCAGCGATAAGTCGCTGCACCTGCTGAACGTCATATACGGTCGTCTCTGCCTTCGAATGAGTCCTTCCCTGGACCTTCGAAACGGGAGACACCTTCAGATAGTCATGCTTCACCGCGTAGCTGAACAGTGGGCTGAGCGTCCTCTTTGCCGAGTTCCAGGATGAATTTGCGGCATCCGGCCACACGGCAGTCATCGCCTTGGTGAGGTTACGGTGATCGAACGAGGAGACATCTCGATCAGCGTAGGCATCACAGAAGTTCTTCGAGTAGAGCACCAAATCTCGGCAATAAGTCGGTCGCTTGTGCTGCCCCTCGGCGTGCCAATACTCCTCCCAAAGCTCCCCCATCGTGATCGTCACTGGCGTAAGGAGGAAGGCCAGCGGGCCGAGGAGATCGTTAACGACGTCGGGGCAATCGGTGACGGCCAGAAAAGAACGTCCTTCCGGCAGTCGGTTTGCTCCTACTCCAGCCACTCTTTCTGATTTAGAGTAATGTTAGATACGGTGGGTAACACCCCAGAACTCGACCGCGTCTTCAGCTGATATCCAATCGTAGCTGTTGGTCAGCGTCATCTTCGGCGTCTCGTGACCCATGTTCGCCTGCAAGCGTTCCAGATCATTGAACTGGGTCAAATGCATGCTGGCGTATGTGTGGCGACTGACGTCATTCCCCTTCCCTGTCAATCCAGCGGCCTTCCTCGGAGCTTCCGTGATCTTCCGAGCGTTCGCTTCGGGGGCGATCGGTAAGGCAGTGAGAGGGAGGAGCATCGCCACGACATTGGGTTCCAGCTCCACCTTCCTAGGCTTCTCGGTTTTGCTGACATCGCGGCGTATCATTGCCCGTCCCTGATCAAGATTGACGTCAGCACAGGGCAATCGATACAGCTCGAAGGGGCGGATTCCTGCGAACAAACCCAACACAACGAACGCCAGATTCCGCTCATCGGTGTGAGCCAAAATGGCTCTGACTTCTGCCAATGAGTAAACCACGGTGTCCCTTTGGTCTACTCCCTCGTAGGAATCCGGTCGAAGATGTTCACGCCTGCCCAGCCGCGTTGCTTGGCAAAGGTCCAGATAGGGCGCAAGGTGCGACGCACTTTATTGAACTGGTCTCTGGAAGTGGGATGTTGTCTCCGAGCACTCCCCTCACCTTCTCGGTAAAGTTTCGGATATCCTTCCCATACTCATCTCGCCTTTTGCTGCCCTTCTCCTTCCAGTGCGCATCGAACACTTCTCCAAGAGTCTTGGTCTCACCTGCATGGTGTAGGGCCAAGAATTCCTCCAGCTTCTGCACGCCGGGCCACGCTTGTTTGTGGCGCATCATGTGAGCCTTCCCTCGCTCGACGTCGGCAACATCCGGATGATTCACAGTCTCGAATGCAGGCGAAGCACTTCCTGACCTTTGAGGACCTTTCTTTTGTGGGTCTCAGCCTCGCTCTTGGTGTCGAAAGATGGGCGTCTCCTCTTGCCCGTTCCAGTGAAGCTCTCTGGGATTGTTAGTAACCAGCGACCGTTCGGCAACTTCGCAATCGGCAAGCTTGGAGCCTTGGGCATGTGCCATTAATGGCAGTAAAACTGCACGTCACGACATTGTGTATACTTTGTTGCAAAGCTTGTTGTATGCCCCCCCTTTTAAGAGGTGGCTCGGGACGGGATCGAACCGCCGACACAGGGATTTTCAATCCCCCGCTCTACCAACTGAGCTACCGAGCCTTGTCTCCTCGCGAGCGGTTTGTTTAGATGGCGTCCAGCTGGATGACAACCAGAATCTGAAGGAAATCTGAGAGAAGTTTAGCCAGCGAGGTGAGCTGCCGTATGCCCAATGATGCCAGTTCCAACGAGAGCAAGGACAGCCCAGACAGCGAGGACTTCTTTGCCACCCGATTGCTGATGCGGATTGTGAGATATCGTACGCTTGACGGCCCATTCGAAGATGCCAATGCAGACCCCAAAGACGATGAATGCGTAAAACGTGAAGTAGGCCCGGTCGAGCGCTGTCTGAACGCCACTAACGAAGCCGTAGGAGTGCAATCCAGTCTCGAGCAGGTTCACTCCCCACCAGGAATAGCAAACGACGATTCCCCCGAAGAGCGTTGCCAGATGCAGTCGGAGTTCTTTGAGATAGCCCCCTATCCGCCCGTGGAGAAGGATAAGATTCATCAGAACGATCATGAGAGCTCCATTCTCCTTTGGGTCCCATCCCCAGAACCGTCCCCAGCTTTCATTCGCCCATATGCCACCGAGGATCGTTCCAACCAATGAGAAGAGCAGCCCGAAGCAAATGACTCCATAGGTCATGCCCGTGAGTTCTCTATAGTAGCGCCGATTCAGGCGTGTCTTCATCGGATCTGTCAGTCGACTGAGAACGTACAGAATAGATAGTGCAGCCGCAGCAAGGCCTGCCGCATAGCCCATGGTCACGGTGGTAACGTGAGTCGCCAGCCAGTAATTGGTATCGAGCACAGCCACAAGCGGTTTGATAGTATCTTGACCATCAGCAAGCTCAAAACGCATCGCCAAAAAGAGACCGGCTGCGCCCATGAAGGGGACAAGAGCTAGTGCTAGACCATTCTTTTTGAACCCTTCTGCGATCAGAAGAATGATGACACCCACTGCGGTAACGAAGAGAATCGTCTCGTAAAGACTGGTCACCGGAGGTCGACTACGAAGAATGCAGCGCCAGGTAATACCCACGACTAGAAGTAGAGTTGGAACCCACAACCAAGCGAATGCCCCCTTGCGAAGAGCGCCCCCAACGCGGCTGTGTGGGCTGAGCCAACTACCCGCAAGGATTAGGAAGCCAACAACGTAAAGCCATGGTCCGAGAAGAAGATTCTTCCATTTGTAGAACTTCACTTCAGAGGCAATGGCATCATACTCTCCTAGTGCGTCGGCTCGGCCGACGGCGTGCCTCTGATAAAGATTCAGAGCCGCCTGCCGGGTTTCGTCGTTGGTCGACTGTATCGCTAAGTTTTCAAGAAGCTTGAACTGCTCGAGAAGCTTCGGTCTCGTTTCGACATCAGTTGATGGCTCGATGAAGGCCTGCATGAGTTCGCCCGGGTTGGTCCAGGAACCGTTTCCATCAAGTGGTGGGAGCAAAGCAACCATGGTTGAGGATTGAATGAAGGCCCCTAACAACTCGCTGGAGCGTTGCAGTGGTGCGGTTCCACGACCGGCTTCCTGGATCTTGGGGAGGTTGTCAAAGAGGACACTGAGCGGAGCGGTCTTTCCCTCTGGCACGTCCTCTGCAAGCACATCCTCGGGATCCAACGGCAGCGGATGTTGAGCAAACTTGAAAAGCAGATTGAGTCCTTCGAAGCGACTCATGCTCGCCGCCAGATCCACGATCTGCTGCTGAACCACAGTGCGTGAGCTGTCTTTTACCTTGCTATACTTCTCACTCAGCTCAGCCAATTTTTGCCGCCCGGTGACGATCTCATTGTAGGCGTAGTAGTCACGTTTGATGATGCGACCATTTTCCTTGAGATGCGGAGCAATCCCTAGAGCCGTCAAGACCTCCGCATTGTTGACCTGAAAGGTGGGGTAGTCCTGAGCCACTTCCGGACGAAAGAAAACGTCGAGCAACCACTCGTCTGCACTGATCTTAATGCGCTCTTCTTTGTTCAAGGTGTGCTTTGAGCGCCCGTGAATCGAGATGAGCGTCACCCTGGCAAAGGTATCCATGGGCTTTACCCGGCCATCGTCTTTTACAGGAAGCTCTGAGAAGCCCCGGACAAACTCTTCGGGCCAGTAATCCGCCTCTCCGTGTAGGTTTGTCGTAATCGCAAGCAGTGCGATGAGAAATGCTAGGGTGAGTTTCATGCTTCAGCAGGTTTGACCGGTTCCGCGCGCGAACTGCGGTCAAGATGTCTAGTAAGTTTCAGTAAAAAATGGATGGCCATCCCAAGAGCCGCGAGCGAAACCGTCACCGCCGGCCAATGTTCGACAGGCACGATAAAGAACTTGCTGGTGGGATTCTTCCACACGGCAAACACGGAGTAGGGCGTTTCGCCCTTGATGACCCGCCCACGTTCATCCTGCGGTCCATAACCCGACTGAAAGACGATGAACCCGTGATCTCGTAAGGGCTCGTTCATTTCAATGAGACGCTCCTCTTTAGAATCACCATCGATCTTGGTTACTTCGCTCTCGTAAGTTTTCGCCGTGCCGTTGTCGAAAAACTCTGCCGTAAACTTGTCTAACTTCACGGTAAATGGAATCGGCCATCTCTGACGATCGAGCTTGATCACCCAGGACCGCTCACCGACCTGAATGGTCAACGGTTGCATCTCTTGGCCCCAAAGAATGCCCGACTGTTTGGCCTGGCCAGAGGCATCAAGAACATCGACGTAGGTAGCAGCAACATTGGCTTCGTTCTTGGTGTCTTGGGGAAGAGATCTGACAAAAGTCCCTTCGACGACGGGAAACTCTCCTTCCCGCCAAAACGCTTCGGGCATGACTGTAGCGTTCTCCGAGTGATTGTAAAGCCGCAGGTCAAACGGCACCCCTGGGAGATCTACCGTACGCTCTTGCTCACCAACCGAAGCGACCAAATCGGGAGGAAGGACGAGCGCTTCTTTCGAGAAGTCGGGCTGACCGTCGATGACTTCATGGACGCGGATGACCCAATTGTGATAACTGACAAACTCATTACTTTCTTCGCCCTCATAGAGCTGCATGTAACCATCCTCCGCGTACTGGTGCTGCAGCAAACCTCCAGCGAGAAGAAACAGCATGGAAAAATGGGCAATCATGACACCCACGGTACGTTTGCTCTTGCGGAGCATGATAAGACCACCACAAATTAAGTTGATAGCAAAGACCCCGAGCAGGAGCTTGGCGCCAGGGATCGGAAGAGTGACGGAAAACAAATCGAATTTGTGGAAGACGATGAGCGAATTGAAGTATTTCTCTTGCGCTTGAAACAGCCCCATCGAGGGCTGAGCTTCCGTTCCTAGCCATGTTATCAAGAGCAGTAAACAAAGCACGATGACCGCTAGCCCAACAGAGGAGCAGAATCGGAAGACCTTTTTGCCTATCATCGCAAGGGGTGAGGCTATGGTTGTTTGAGTCATGAAATGAGCTAGTGCGGAGCGTTGCCGTTGGGTTGAGCGGGACGGAGCCGTATAGTTTCCGCAAAGGCACGGAAGAGAACCTTCTCTGAAGTAACGGTAGCGGTTGGCCCCCTCAAAGACGCAATGACTGTCATCGGAGCATGGCCACCCGAAGCCAACTGACTAACAACGCCAAATAATGTCATTCCATCAGCTTCATACTCGATCCATCGCCCGCGACTACCCATGAGAACCTGCTCGGGCAGCGCAGCGAACTGATCCTCCGAGTAGGGAGGTAGACCATCCTCCTCTCTCCACTGATTGACGACTAATAGGGGGCTCGCCTTGTCTCCATCGACAGCGATACCCATCTCACACTTTGCCTCCTGGTTCGGACCTATCACAAATCCAATCGGCAGCCTGATTGCTTCTTCGCTTTCTGGCACATAATATTCCCAATCGCACGGTCGAAGGAATTCGAAAGGTCCCACGGTAGCTTGCATGTAAGGCTCCGCATCGGGATCAGGCAAGATTTCCAAAGTGTCACAAAATGCTAGAAACTCGCTCTCTTCGCGATCCAAGAGAAACGCTGGGCCCACCATCTTTACAGAATAGGCTTCGCAATCGAGCATGAGGACCATGGCCAGCATCCGGTAGTTCGCCATGGCTTTCTCTACACCCATGCCACCAGAGAACGTGCCATCGAGCTTTACAAAGGCGGCTTCACCTCCAGCGAACGGCCGGCGAGGGAGCTTGGCAAGTTCTTCGACGGTGAGCTCAGAGAGCCCCATCTGCCCTCGCCAACGATTGATGTTGCTGAGGCCCCCATCGAGAAAACCACTGATCTCTGAAAGGTAGCACTCCCCAATGTTGTCGGGACCAAAGGCGAAGTTGAGTGAGCGAAATTCACTCCCGGCCAGCCGTGCCCAGGACGACCCAGGCACGAAGCGGATCCTCCGATTACTGGATCCATACTTTGGAAATCGTTGTGCCGAAGATGCCCCAACCACATAGGAACCGCGAGGAGCAGCGATCATCTTGGACTCGGGAACAAGCGCGGCCGGGTCGTCGCCGCAGGCCACAAGGACCCAGCTGACAGCGATGAGTAGGAGACGACTGAGAAAGAAATCATTCACTATATGGTAGTTACGAGCGAGTTGCCCGCTAGGCAACCCCACCCTGCTTCGATGTTGTCGAATTCACGAAGGAATCGATCCCGCTAGATAGGCGACCACGATAAGAGCCCCTACGGACAAGGCGATGGTGATGAGCAGATTAGACCGATCCCTATCGTCTAATTCTGCTACGTGAAAACTAAGGCCGAGAGCCCCGGTGACAAGAATGGCGGCCACCACAGACATCCAGACGAGTGGATTGAAGCCCGTCATGGTGAACGCTCCAGATAGAGTCGATCCAAAGACTGAGAGTGCCCCCATGGAAAGGATGAAAGGCATCGATTCCTGAAGATAGGCAAAGCGGCTGACTCGACTGAGGGCTTCCATGAGGAAAGCTGTGCAGACCAAAGCGAGAGCTCCGTTGGCGAGGAAACGATGAAACGATGCAGGGAATATCGCCCAACCTGGCTGCGACTCGAAGCTGGCCGTCCATGCCGTGGCCCCAATGCCAATGCCGAGCAGGAGCAGACCCACCATTGCTACAACGAAACTGTTCGAATCGACCCATCGAATCCGAGGAGTACCTAGATCGAAATCGAAGCCATCCTCCCGCTCGATCTTGATCGTTGGTGCCGTTCCCAGATCATCTGCATCTGGCGGATGCCGGTGTTGATGATCGATGACAAACTTATAGCCACACCTCGGGCACTGGCCCTTGCTCCCCATCAACCCCTCATCGATCGTGATTTGAAGAGCGCAATTCGGACAGTAAATCTGCACAGAGAAGATGTTAGTGGGTTTAGGGCGTCTCGCGTTGTGGAGTGCGCATCCACTCGACAATGAGTCCTATCTCGCGATCTGACAACTTCGCAGGCTTATCATTCACCGCTCCGTAACTCGGCATGCGGTCATTTCGATCACCATAAAAGCGTTTGTGTGAAGGGTCTTGAATGAAGGCGGTCATCCACTCGACAGAACCATAGCCAGTAAGATCTGGGCGTCGCCCCTCTCCCTGGAAATGATGGCAATCCAAACACGTCAGTTCCTCTAGCAACTCCGGCAGCTGAGTAATCGTTTCACTGGCTGCGGCATCCAACTCGACTTGAGCTGGCAACTTTGCTTCCGCTGACAGGCCGACAATCAGTTCTTCTAACATCGTCTTCTCTTCATCGCCGTACTCTGCCACCTCATCAAATAGAAAGTCGACCATCTTACTCTTCTTATCCCCTTCTTCGGGATTCACGAAGGCCGTGTTTCCCCAATACTTGTCCGTCTCTATATGATCGGGGGACATAAACTCAGTTAGCCACTCACGGCTAGCAAAGCCCTTGAGATCAGCGGCAGATGTCTCTTTCACGGCGACTCCGAGACCATCCTCGCCGCCATAGGCGTGGCACGACGCACAATTCGACGCAAACAGGCGTGGCCCCTGGGTGAGAGGGTCATTCTGCAACAACGATAGGGCACCCTCTGGTGGAATGCCTCCGTTCGCCTTGACCAAAGCTTTTACACGCGCAGCATCGCGGTTCGCTTGTTCTACGGAAGCCGCAAATCCCGGCGCATAGTCTGGATCATTGTAATCGTGATCGAACGCAATGTAAGTCAGCGCGACAAATCCCACGATGCACAGAATTAGAAAGAAGGTCGCACAAAAGTCCCCTAAACGCCAGTTGACGACCGGAAGGCGCCACTTCATAGCTCCAACAAATGGCAGCATCATGAAGATACCAAACAAGGCTCCTGGCACAATCACCGCCCCCCAGATTGGTGCTGCGATTCCCAGAATGGTCTCATTCCCGGGGAAATACTTCAGCAGTTGAAAAAGAAACATAAAGTACCAGTCTGGACGGGCCGATGAGAAGTTCTCTGCTGGGTTGGCCGGCGCGCTGAGATGAGCCCCGTGTTGCCAAAACACGAAGACAAGCACCACCATCAATACCGCAAGACAAGCGACCGCATCTTTAAGAATCTGATCTGGCCAAAAA
>JAACDM010000071.1 GCA_009936795.1 Verrucomicrobiaceae bacterium
GGCATTGCGGCAAACCTCGTTCGCAATGAAATTCGCAAACGAAACCGGCGCGAACGCCTCTTGAGCAGCGATCTTGCTCAGACAATGTTGACTTCGTACATAGATCATCCCGAACCGGGTCCACCGGTCAGCGTTGAAGTGGTGCAGGGTTGCTTGGCGAAACTTAGACCGGACAAACGTGCTCTGATTCGGGGGCACTATCATGATGGTCTCACCACCAACGAACTTTCCAAGCGGCTTCAGAAATCGGCGGCCAATGTCCGACAAATGCTTGTGCGAACTCGACGCCAGATCCGCACGTGCATTGAACAACAAATTACTTAAACGAGCACACACGTATGAATACCATCCATCGTTTTGAAGAACTGATGAGCCGTTTGGCTGAAGGGCCGTTGCCTGTAGACGACTCGATCGAACTGACGCAATTGATAGAAAAAGACCCGTCCTTGGCGACGGAACTGAGCGAACAGTTAGAGACCTCTGAGATGATTGCGTTGTCGGAGGATGCAGATCGTGAGGGAAGCCGCTTTGCCGATGCCCTGCGGCATCGTTTGGCAGAACAAAGAAGAATCTCTCAGAGAAAATTGTCACAATCAGCCGTGCCTGAGACAATTCGCAGTGGAGAAACGTCATTCCTGAACCGATACTCAAACAAACAACGACTCATTGCCCTTATGAAAGCGTCCATAGCTCTACACCTCATTTGGGTCTGCATTGCAGCAGGCGCCTATTATGTTGGAACCCAACGCCCGGCAGACCCGGCCACAGGCTCAGGGGCCGATCGATCGATTTATGGGGGCCAGTCATCTGGCCCTTCGATTCTTGGACCTGAAGGCAAGGGGCAGCGGGATCCCAGGGGGAAAGGAGAACTTGCTGAAGGATCGAGCCAAGGAGCCTCAGGCAAGGATTTTCAAATGTTGGCCAAATCGGCGACCTCGTCGAATCCCGTGGAGCGGACGCGTGCCATGGCGCAGTTGCTAGAAAATCTTAGCTCCGAGAATGCCGCTGAGATTCTAGGGGCCATGCATTTGGCAGGTGCCAAGCCCGATCAAATGGGATCGCTAGTGTATGCCTGGGCAGCACTCGATGGACCAGCGGCTATGGCGTTTGCCAATGAGATGAAAGACGAGATGAGCGACGAGGAAAACTATGGCTATCGCAGCCAAGTAGTCCGGGGCTGGGGCAGTTCCGATCCCGATGACGCCATTGCCTATGTAGATGCAATTGAGGATGGAAAGTTGGCAGGTGGTCTTCGGTGGAACCTTGTTTCTGGACTAGCAGATGGCAATATTGACCGGGCCACCGAGTATGTCGTTTCGCGTGCCGACGCCAAGGATCGTGGCTCTTGGAGATACATGGAGATGCTAACAGAACGTGTGTTGGACCAGCGCGATGTCAAGGCTTCCGTAGGTTGGGCTGATCAATTGCCCGATGGTAATGTGAAAACGGCAGCCTTGTACCGCGTGGCGACGGACTTTGTGGCCGAAGATCCCCAGGCTGCTGCGGAGTGGGCAACCGCCCTTTCGGACACCGACGCTGGCACCAAGGTCATCCATGAGGTGAGCGATGAATGGGCCGAGCGCGATCCAGCTGCAACGGTGGCATGGTTAGAGACTTTACCTGACGGTGATGCCAAAGCCTACGGCATGTCCGCTGCCCTAACTGAATGGGTGAAACGTGGCGACCCGCGCGAGGCCAGTGAATACCTCGCGTCCATGGGACCCTCAGAACAGCGTGACCGTGCGGTTGGTGGCTTCGCCCAGACACTGTCCAACTCGGATCCATCCTCGGCGGTGACGTGGGCGGAAACGATTGCTGATCCCAAGATTCGTCAAGGTGCCCTTATCAACGCTGGGCGTTCATGGATGCGCACGGATCCCACGGCTGCTGCCGAGTGGATGCAGAGTGAAGGTCTCGAAGCAAACGTGGTCGAAGGAATCCGCAGACCCGCCAAGCAGGACTGGTCTGATGTCAAAGATCGTTAGGGACGTAGAATGAATGAGTCCTCGCAAGCCGTGGGACGGGTTTCCGTTTCTGGAGGGGCGCTCCGATAGCGAGGGAATGGCGCCCCCAAACCTTGGTGTCGAGCCGTAGACTAAACCCGTGAGCACGCTAGCCTCCTTGGTTGGAGGTGGTGCGCGAGGACGGGGTCGAACCGCCGACCAACTGGGTGTAAACCAGTTGCTCTACCACTGAGCTACTCGCGCATCGCTTGGGTGACACCTTGAAATTGTGGGCTGTTTGCCCGGGACGCAAGTAGGAATATGCCCCGTTGTCGGTAAGATCATCGGTCGCCAGGAGCAGGGAAAGGTTGTATGTTA
This sequence comes from Verrucomicrobiaceae bacterium, assembly GCA_009936795.1. Classification (GTDB taxonomy): domain Bacteria; phylum Verrucomicrobiota; class Verrucomicrobiia; order Verrucomicrobiales; family DEV007; genus JAACDM01. The sequence continues at coordinate 2,322 of JAACDM010000071.1, forward strand.
GCGGCCCCCATGAGATTCCGATTGAGTCTGCCTACCCTTCTTCTTCTTCTTGCTTGGCTCGCTCTCCTTCTTGTTGCTCGGGCCGCACCTGTTCCGATCAACAATGCAAGTTTCGAGCGGCCAATACTGAATTCGGGAAGTTGGATAAATACCCTTGCTGATCCTGACCTGGTAGGAAATGGGCCTGACTGGCTCGGGCAAGCGGGCAACAACAATGGCGCCACGTTCATTGAATACATCCCGACGTTCTCCGCTGAGGGAAACCAGCATTTGGGTATGCAGAATAACTACTATGTGTTTCAAAACACAGGAGTTCAATGGGCCCCGAAGACAAGGTACGAACTCACGGTAGGTGTCGGAGACCGATCTGAACCTGCTGGTGCGCTCGCCATCATCGGGCTGACCCATTCTGTTCAAGTACCCGGACCTACAAATTCGCTTCCGTATGCGAATACAAACGATGCGCTGGTCAATGATCCCTTACTGGCTGAGGCCTCGCGCGCCGTCGACTTTGGCGGGACCCCAAACCTCACGTTCACAGACTTTACACTTACCTACGAAACTGGAGCGACTTCGCCGATCGGATACGTCGTCGTCTTTCTTGGCGATGATGCTACAAGTCACCGTTCGCATTTCGATCATGTGAGATTGACCAGCACTCTATTGGCAGATCCTGAGCCGCCTACCGTTGCTAACGTTGTGCCAGCGGAAATCGGTGGCACGGTGGCGAATCCAGGGGCGGATGTCACCGATGCTGGAGGCGATCTACCTGAAGTGACTCTCTACTATGGCACGGCGGATGGCGGGACTGATTCGAGCGCTTGGACATCATCGACGGTCATGGGGACTTTTGCCGGTGCCCAAACGGGTTACCTGACTGGGCTTACCCCGAACACCATCTATTACTTCCGCGCTTTTGCTAGCAATGTTGCAGGAACGGCCTGGGCTTCAGCTACCGAGAGTTTCACGACGGGAGCTATTGACCCTGGGAATGTGGTTATCAATGAACTCCACTACAATCCCATTGATAACACCTCTGCCGAGGAATTTGTCGAGATCCACAATTCTGGGGATGTGCCGATCGACATCTCTGGTTGGCGTTTGAATCGAGCCATCGACTTTACTTTTCCTGCGGACACGCTGATTCCGGCGCGAGGCTACCTTGTCATCGCGGAGGATCTGGCAAGGATTCAGACACTGTTTGGCATCTCTGCTTTAGGGCCATATTCCGGTGGACTGAGTGGACGAGGAGAAGACCTCGAGCTCGAAGATGCTTCGGGATTGAGAATGGACTACGTGGATTACGGTGTGGGCTTTCCTTGGCCGACCGGCTCAGACGGAGCAGGCAGTTCGATGGAGCTGGTTCATCCGGAACTGGACAACGACTTGGGAGGTTCCTGGCGGGCTGGAGGAACGGTGATCGCACCTAACACACCAACACCGGGTGCCGTGAATTCAGTCTTCTCTGCATCCGTACCTCCACAGATTCGGCAAGTGGAGCATCTTCCAAAGCAACCCACGGCAACCGAGAACGTGGTCATCACGGCAAAAATCCCGGACCCCGACGGAATGGGTCCCGTCACGCTGAGCTACCAACTCGTCAACCCTGGCACCTATATCCGCCGCACGGACGCGGTTTACGAGACGAGCTGGACGACGGTGGCCATGCTCGATGACGGCACTAGTGGTGATGCCATTGCTGGCGACTTTGTTTACAGTCTGACCATGCCTACGAGCTTGCACAATCATCGGCGGCTCGTTCGGTATCGGCTTCACATTGAAGATAGCCTGGGGAATGCCTCCTCCGTTCCGTACGCGGATGATGAGAGCCCGAACTTCGCTTATTATGTCTATGATGGTGTCCCTGCGTGGACTGGCGCTGATCGTCCTGGCGTCACGCCGACGAAGACGTTCCCAGCTTCCTTGATGGAGTCGATGCCGGTGTATCAACTCATCGCCAATGAAACAGACGTGACGAATAGTCAGTACAACGGTAGCTCTGATGGGGTGCACATGTTTGGAACGATGGTTTATGAGGGTAAGGTTTATGACCATATCACCTTCGAGAACCGGGGCGAGGCCTCCACCTATCAAAGCGGCAAGAACAAATGGCGATTTCGCTTCAATCGCACCCGAGACTTTGAAGCCCGCGATCAGTGGGGAAAGAAGTACGAGTCGCCGTGGGATGACTTGAACTTCGATTCGTGTGCGAGCCCTTGGGCCCCCGTCCATCGTGGCATGGCTGGGATTGATGAAGCGATCTCCTATCGGCTCTTTGCTCTCGCGGGCATGGCCAGTCCAAATCTCCATCATGTCCATTTCCGCGTGGTTGATGACGCTGCAGAAGCGCCGTCTGATCAGTATGCTGGAGATCTCTGGGGCCTCTATACGGCCATTGAACAACCGGACGGGTCGTTTCTAGACGATCGAGATCTTCCGGACGGAAACGTCTACAAGATTGAAGGTGGTGGTGGTGACAAGAAGCATCAAGGCGCCATGCAGCCAACGAATTCATCCGATTGGAGTACGTTTGCAGGGAATTCTGGTAGCACGCAGACGGAAGCTTATTGGCGGTCGAACATGAATCTGCAGGACTACTACACTTTCCGTGGTTGCAATCGAATCTTGGGGAATGTGGATGTAAGGGACGGTTACAATCACTATTTCTATCACCATCCGAATGGGCAATGGCAAGTGATGCCGTGGGATCTAGACATGATGTTCATTGCAGAAACACACTGGCCTGGCGTGATTCAACAGGAGGCGTGTTTGAACATCCCCGTGATCGATATTGAGTTCAAGAATCGCTGTCGGGAGCTACTCGATCTCATCTGCTCGGATGCCAGCGATGAGGGCGGGCAGATTGGTCAGCTTATCGATGAATACGCCGACATTGTGAATCCGCCTGGCCAAGAAATGACCTGGTCTGACATTGATCAATACATGTGGAACTTCCACCCTCGTACCCGTGGAACCATTGGCAATGCCTGGGGTCAGGGGAATCACAAAGGAAACTTCTTCGTGTCACCCTTCCAAGATTCGAGATTCGGAGGGCAATGGACGCGGACCTTGATTTCGCAAGATCACGAAGGCTCGGTCGAATATATTCGGGACTACACCACCGATACCTATACCGGAGTCACGTGGGCTCCCGGAAATGGCATCCAGAATGGCTACGGCTATGAGTTTCTCGCTCAGGAAGCTAGTGATGCTAGCATTCCATTAAAACCGACCATTGCCCATGCTGGCTCAAGCTTCGCCACGAATGACCTGACCTTCAGCACCAGCGCTTTTGTCGATCCGCAGGGGACTGGGACCTTCGGTGCGATTAAATGGCGTGTGGCCGAGATCGCGAATCCCTCGACGCCAGGTTACGATCTGACTACTCCTCGGAAATACGAGATCGAAGCCGTGTGGGAGAGTGCAGAGATCACGCCATTCGCCAATGTGTTCACCGTGCCTCCAGCCGAGATTCGTGAGGGCTGCACCTACCGAGTGCGCGCACGACACCGGGACACCAGCGGTCGGTGGAGTCACTGGTCAGACGCCATTCAATTTGTCGCCGGGGCCCCTGATCTGACGGTTTGGATAAACCATCTCATGATCACGGAACTCATGTATCATCCAGTATCTGCAAGCGCCTCCGAGATAGGTTTGGGTTATAGTGACAGTGATTTCGAGTTCCTTGAGCTTCAAAATATCAGTACGTCCAGCACGCTTGATCTGACAGAACTACGGTTCACCAAAGGTGTGAATTTTGATTTCGTGAATGGAACTATCACCTCCCTGTCGCCAGGCGAGTTCGTCCTCCTCGTCCGGAATCTAGCAGCGTTCGAGCTGCGCTACGGAACCGGACTGCCCGTTGCTGGCGCTTATGGACCTGACAAACTCAGCAACGGCGGCGAACAGCTCAAATTATCCTTCGGAGCAGGATCTGCCATTCATGACTTCACTTACGCTGACACCTTTCCCTGGCCCATCGCACCCGACGGCCTCGGCTATTCCCTGAAACTGATCGACCCAAAAAGCACTCCTGACCATTCCCTTTCGGCTAGTTGGACGGGCAGCAGCACCTTCGGCGGCACCCCTGGGGAGGGAGAACCACCCGCCTTCGAAATCTGGCAGGTAGCAAACTTCACTCCAACTGAATTGCTCGATCTGGCAGTGTCAGGTCCTCAAGCAGACCCAGACTATGATGGCTATCTAAACGTTATCGAATTCGGTGCTGGCGTCGATCCCAAAATTGGAGGAGACGTTCCCGACATCGAATCTAGTGAGTCACAGGACGGCCTCGTCCTGACAAGACCACGCGGCAACAGCGGCGTCATTTGGATGCTTGAGCTATCCGATGCCTTGGGCCAATGGTACTTCAACGGTGATGGCTCTAGCCAAGTCTTCACTCAAGATCCCATCACGCTCGACCTCGGCAACGGCCAGGAGACCTTGACGTTCCGAAGCGTGACCCCCTTGATGGTCCACGATCGGCATTTCTTTCGGCTCCGGGCAAGATTGGTCGAGTAAATTCAGGTCGTTTGTAGCACTCTGATCCAGAGGCTGCTACCGCCTGGTCGACAATCAGAAGTGAAACTACGCGGTACCGTCGATAAGGCCTTTCATATAGCCAATGGCATGCAGGCGTCCTAACATTTCGTAGCCGGGATTCTCATTCGTCTCCCCTGCGAGCGTCGGCACGTGATCGGGGCGGATCGGTCCGTCAAAGCCCGTTTCCCGGTAAGCGCGGATGGAGGCCGCCATGTCCGTCTTTCCCGTGTCATGGAAGGACTCACGAAACTGAGTCGCTTTGCCTTGGACATCGCGGAAATGGGCGAAGGCGATCTTTCCGGCAAAGCGACGGATGCCCGCCGGGATGTCCTCACATCCTGAAGCGAAGGAGCCCTGACAGAAGCAAAGTTGATTTGCTGAACTATCACAAAGGTTGAGTACGCGTTCAAAGGCCTCGTAGTTGACGATGATGCGATCCTGACCACGCAGGTTCGGCAGCGGTGGATCATCCGGATGCAAGGCGAGGGTCACGCCATGATCTTCAGCAAACGGAGCGATCTCTTTGAGAAAGAACTCGAGATGCTGCCAGAGCGCCGCCGCCGAGGTGGTCTCTCCCGACGGCGTTTGGTCGACCTGTGAGAGCACGAACTCGGTGACTAACGCGCCTCCACGCTCGGGCGCTACAAAGGAGGTTCGTTGCCAGTCATCGTCCGGCATCCAGTTGTAGCAAAGGGTCCGAATCCCGCAGGTGCTCATGTTCCGAATAAGCGCCTTGAAGCCCTTCAGCTGCGTTTCCTTTCCTGGTCGACCGTGGACCAGGAGGTCATGCGGGAGGGGACGCTCGATCACGCTGATGTTCAGCCCGTGTTCTTCCGCTAGCGCACACTGCTGCTTCAGCGTATCCAGATCTGTGCTGGGAAACGTCCCTACGATGTCGGACGCCCCGACCTGAGCGGCCAAGGTTAGGGGATGCGCGGACATAGGGGTGAGGAGGAGAGCGAGGTTCATAAGAGAGAGCATGCTGGCGGTCGTCGACGAGTCCAAGTCGGAAACCGTGAGCGCCAATACGTGAATGCTGAGGCCGATTACGGGGAGTAGAAGGATCAGGAATGGCCGAAGATTACGTTGGTCTCAAATCAGGTGATAAGCAGCATGATGAGGGAACATATGAGGGTTCTCGACCCAAAGAGCGTCATGAACTACCGGAGTCCTCCAAACTGGCGCCATGGCTCCGATCCGAAGAAATCTAAATGGGCACCGCACGGATGGCCTAGCGTAGCTTCCTATTACAAATGTTGCGGTGCGGTCACGATGGCTACCAGGGAGCACCCAACCAGAATGGCGGTCGATTTCAGCACGGCGACCAGCCAGGTATCTCCGTAAGAGCGGATGAGAGATTCTCTCTGCGACTTCTTAGAGCTCCAATCTAGCACAACCCACACCGCGAGGCTGAACAGCACGAGCACTTGCCAACTGCCAAGATTTGGCCAAGCGACACTAACTCCGATCAACCAGGCTTGGCCTGTACCCGCGAGCGTCGGAAGTGTCCACTTCACATGGCGTGTTCTCCTCGAGAAGAGCGCAACGACTCCCCCAATGAACAAGGGAAGCACTAGGTGAAACATGGAGACGAAGAACAAGGTGGCGATCTTGTATTCTGGATGCATGTAGCAGCCTCGACTCGTTGTGTGAAACCAACGTGAATGCGGGGTGAAGAATTGGAGATGGTGCATTCCTCTTTCAGCGAACAGGGAATGCGATAGGCTCTTCTCCATGCGCATTGTCTTCTGGATTGGATGCATGCTTGCATCCTTTGCCCTCAGAGTTTACTCCTAACCAGATTTCAGAGGAAATCACGCTGTTGGGAAAGCGTGTTCTAACAAGAAGTCAAGCGATTCCACTGAAGGATCATCCCTGCCTCACGGCGACAGCAGAAGCGCTGCCTGTTTTTCTTAAGAATGCTCAAGACAGGAGTGTGAGCGGCACTTCGTCAGAGGTCCTCCTGATCGTGGCGCATTGGTTTCAACGTGACCGCGAGGGCTTGTTAGCCTGGCTTGAGGCAATAGGGAGACATCAGCCTCTTCAGGCCATCATCTCGTGCTGGCTGGCTAAAGAGGATCCCGCTACTCCGTGGGAGAGCCTCGATCCCAAACGGCATCGGTGGGATGCGGATTTGATCGCTGCTTTGGTCCTAGAAGATCCTGCAAGAGCATTCGAACTTGCAGATCATCGCACTCGTCTCCAACCGATCATTGAGAGCTGGGCGTGGAAGGATTTCGCTGCCGCAGAGAAAGCGGCGATCAAAGCGAAGCGTCCGAGGCAGCGAGAGGCCGTCATCGATCTCGCTCGAATGAAGGCGACATAGTTGCCGTTCGAGGGGGCTAGCAGCTTCGAAGCCTTGCCGGAAGTCGCCATGACTACTGTGATCAATCGGTTGGTCAAGACGGATTTAGAATCAGCAATACGGCATTTGAGTGAAGCGGGTATTTCCAAATACCATCACCTGGAGAATACGAGATTGGCCTTGGGGCGCCTTCCGATCGAGGAAGCCGCCGATTTGTTAGAGAAGCCCCCAACAAGGCTATTCTCATTGTTCCGTAGTTTGAAAGCCCTGCCACAAGATCCGGTCGAGGCGGCTCGTTTGCTCGGGCCGCTAGCGAAAGAAGTGGAGCGGGTGGATCTCCACTCTAGTTGGCGACTGGAGACGGAGGATATCCCTGGGGCGATCGCGTTTCTCGAAAGTGAAACTAACAATGATGCATAAGAGGCTCTCCACTCTAGTTGGCGACCGGAGACGGAGGATATCCCTGGGTCGATCGCGTTCTCGAAAGTGAAACTAACAATGCGGCATAAAGGCCTTGTTAGAATCCAGTCTTCGCCACTGGAGGAGCGATCATGACGATATGGTAACGGACTTCATCAAGAGCATTCCCGATCCGGCCAGACAGAGCGAATATGCTCAGGAGTTCGGAGGGAGAAATCTCGAAGTAGTGAATCTGATAGGCAAGGGCCTGCTGGGCGACGATCTCAACGAAGCCTTGGTCTATGGCCATATTAGAGAGGCCATCCAATCGTTGATTCACATCGATTCACATCGTGCCGAGGCTGCTGCGGCGACGATTTAAGAACCCGCTTGGCGAGCGATCGCTCACCAGACGCTGTTTAGTGGATGGGCCGAGCACGATGCGGCCGCCGCCTTGGAATGGGCCTACTCTTTGCCACCAGCTGAGCGGCAAGCAGCTCAGCTGGACGAACGTATCAAGGGTCTTGAGGGGAATCTGCCATGAATGCTTCTCGTGTTCGCAACCTCGCTCAGTGGTTCGTCGCACCCGTTGTTGCCTTCGCTATCACCCATCAGCTAAGCGGTAGGCCTACTGCTCGGCAAGCGGTGTCCGCCCCACCTTCTTCGGTCCACGAGGCGATCAGCACGACCAAGTCGGAGTTATCGTCTTAGAAAAGCGCTAGATTACTAACAAGCCCACGGCGCCGAATTCAGGCCACTTGAGCTGGCTTGTGAGCCATGTGCCGGTGGTTCATCGAACTCTGTAAACAATGCTATAGAAACCCTGCGATCCTCAAGGTGTATTTTTAAATCTTTAGCGGAGTGGCAACCTGCTGCCGAGGTAAGGCCCGGTAATCGTGTATTCGACCAGGAGGCTTGGGCGACAATCGCCCAAGCCCGATTCATTGCCTTCTGTCAATTTTACCAATCCTGTCTTAGGCAATCACTGTCTTCTTGATCGGCGTCGCTCATCAATCCTAGATCACCAACCGTAGAAAGCCGGGGCCGTGATTGAACGTCGCTAAGACTCCGGGTCTATCAGAAGGACCACTGAAGCCCGAGGCCGCCATGAAAGAAGTCCCTCAAGGTGTCGTCGCCTGGGGCCGAGTCCTTGCGATCGAGGGCCCAGCTGTAAACGCTATGGGCGGCGAGGGTCCAGGAATCGGTGAGGGCATATTCGAAGCCAACCCGCAGTGCGAAGTGGTTGGCGCCATCGTGGCCATCTGAGACATACCCTTGATTCATGCCAAAGATCCCGTCGACACCAAGGGAAAGTTGCTCAGTTAGTTCAACCTCCCGACTAAGGGCCAATTCGCCGAAGAATCCCTCAGCATCGACCGAGTAATAGAAGTCTGTTGAAAGCTTGATTTCCCAAGGCAGACCGGACCACGAGAGGCCTGCTCCGATTTCATTGTCATGTCCATCCTCAAACGGAAACCGTAGATGCGTGTATCCAAGATAAAC
>JAACDM010000530.1 GCA_009936795.1 Verrucomicrobiaceae bacterium
CGTTTCCTTTACGTGTCCAATCGCGACACGACCAGTCGCGGAGCGCCAACCGGGGAAGACAGTATCGTCGCCTTCCGTGTGGATCCTCAGACAGGACATCTAGCGTTCCTTGGCCACTATCCGTGTGAACGCGTTCCAAGGTCGTTCACGATCGATAAACTCGGCAAGTTTTTGTATGTGGCAGGCCAAGGCGATGCCCGCCTGGGCGCTTATCGAATCGAGGAATCTGGTGCGCTGACGAAGATCCGCCAATATGAAGTTGGAAAAGGCCCGATTTGGATTGAAACCCTATCAATTCTTGAGTGATGAACACTTCGACACAAATCCTAACCTTAGCGCCACTTCTCATCCTGGCCACACTACGTGTGGAGGCGGTTGATCTTGCAGCGCTCAAGGCGGATGCCGAAATCACGTTCAGGGAGGGCGTGAAGCCCTTTGTTACTAATTACTGTATTCGCTGCCACGCCCCTCGCCTCGAAGCCGGGATCAACCTCAAGTCGGCGCTCAAGAACCCTGGCAATACCTCCTCGTTCATAATTCGGAAAAAGGCGGTCGCGAATGCGAAGACGCATAAAATGCCACCGATCGACGCCGCGAAGATCCCAACGGAAAAAGAGCGCCAGCAGTTTTCATCGAGTGGATCGGCAGCCTCAAATACCTGAGTCCAAAGGATCCCGGCCCTTTTGCCATTCGCCGTCTAACAACGCGCCATTACAGCAGAGATCAGTCCGAGGACGATAATGAACCGGCTCTTTTACATCACTGATAGTGCATCACGATCCTCTCAAGCCATTCCTTTAGATCGGTAGATGCTCGATCTCGTCATTGGTGGAGCGAAAGACCTTCGACGGACGTTGCCCCAGGTGGACCAATACAAGCTGGACGAGTATCTTGATAGTATACGCGCGGTCGAACGCCAAATCGCCGCCATCAAGTATCGACAGAAAAAGCGGCCCTGGAGAAGGCCAGAGCCAGCACCAGAAAGCGTGACCAAGCAGACTCGCCAACGATCGAAATTAAGATTCCCTCTGGGGACAAGCAAAGTGATTACATACAGGTGATGTGTGATCTCAATGTGTTAGCCTTCCAGACCGACCCCACACGCATAAGCACTTATATTGGATTCAAACCGAACGGCGTTTCTTATCCCGAGCTGGGATTCACGGACAAACACCGCTCAACCAGGCACCACAACCAAGATGAAGAGAATTTTCGCAAAGTCACGGCAATCAACGATTTCAATATTACCCAGTTCGCTTACATGGTGAAAAAGATATACAGCCTTCGAGAAGGCAATGGCACGCTTCTCGAAAATTGTATCATGATGTGGGGGTCGGGTCTTGAGGACGGCAACAAGCACGAGCGAAAGAACCTTCAATTCATTGTTGCCGGACGTGGAGGTGGCTCAATTCAAACCAGTCGCTTTTTACCCAATACCAAAGACAATCAAGGCGATCTCCTCACGACCCTACTCAAGTGCGCTCAAATACCAGCTCGATCGGCCAATCGGCATTGCAACAAAGGAAATTAAGGCCTGAGAGTGACGATGATGGAATGCACATCAATGGCTCTCTGACCAGTGATCTTGAGCGCACGCAAACGGAGTAAGGAGCGACCTTTCGGGAGCTAGATAGGGCCATCCATTCGCAGAGGCATAAAGTCCTTCACAAAATAATGCGATTTTTCCACGCGCTCCTTGGACTTATCGTAGAGCGGCGGATCAAAAGCTTTGGTGACGACCTTCTCGGTCAAGCTATCGTCACCGCCCTCAGTGGACAATTGCATGTGCGCACCAACATCGCCCTCGGCACAGGCATAATAGACTGTTGCATCGTACGATCCTTCTTGGCCGACCTCGATGTCCCAGGTGATCGAGTCATCCGTGCTAATCCAGTTCTGAAAGAAGGAGTTGTTCGGCGCTTTGGAGCTGCGTTGGATGCTGCCGTGTGCCACGCCATCGCGGGCAGGTAGCGTGGTCGACTCGGCATAGCCGACAGTGAAGGGACGATCGGCATAAGGCGCAGCCACGGCGTTCATTTCCTTCGTGTGCTCGTCTAGGGCTTTGCGTAAGTGGGCGGCTTCTGCGGAGTGCTTGGCAGAGACATCATTTTTCTGCCCGCGATCATTACTGATGTCATAGAGCTTTCCGTCAGCATCCAACCGGAAGCGCTCACTACGTACGGTTCCACGCTCGCGCCAGTGGCTAAATAGGTTTCGCGAAGGCAACTTGGCGGATTCATCGCCAAGGAGTGAGCCAAAGCTACGGCCATCCAGTAGCTGGGCTGGCTTCAGCGCGATCCCAGCCATATCTATCAACGTTGGCAGTAGATCAATAGCCGCAGTAACGCCAGTAACTTTAGTGTTAGATTTAACTCTTGCAGGCCAGCGGATGTGCAGCGGCGAACGCAGTCCACCTTCATCGACCGAGCCCTTGCGCCCCTTCATGCCACCATTCCAACGCCAGGAGTTGGGGCCGTTGTCAGAAAAGTAGAGCACGATGGTGTCGTCGCGCAATTCGAGTTCATCGAGTTTCTCGAGAACGCGCCCCACGTTCCAATCGATATTCTCACACATGGCTAAAGCAGCCCGTGTCATCATCACGTCCTCCTTCTCGGGGGCGCGATGTTTCATGACAGGATCAAGCTCCTTAAACTTGTCGTAGAACTCATCCCCGATCATCATTGGCGAATGCGGTGTGTTGTAAGGGAGATAACAGAAGAATGGCTGGTTGTGATTCTCTTCGATAAATCTTAGTGCGTGGTCCGTGAAATCATCAACCACGTAGCCCTGGCCGCGGACATTCTTACCGTTGTGATCGAGCGGTGGACTGAAATAGTGGCCCCAATGGCCTGAAGTGAAGCCGTAGAATTCATCGAAACCTCGGTCGTTGGGATGATAGGGGGACTGTGTCCCGTTGTGCCATTTGCCGAAGGCGCCAGTGGCGTAGCCTGCTGACTTGAAGACATCAGCCATCGTCGTTTCATCCGCGTTCAAGCGGCCACTGCCCCGACTAACGCCGCTGACCCCGGTTCGAGGATGATAACGGCCAGTCAGAAACTCTGCACGGGTCGGTGCGCAAACAGCGCAGACGTAGAAGTTCTCAAACCACGCGCCGTCTCGAGCTAGGGAATCCACGTTGGGAGTCGAAAGATTAGTGTTCCCATTGAAACTCAAATCGCCCCAGCCTTGGTCGTCTGTTAGGAAGATAACAACATTGGGACTACGAGCCGCCGCAGATCCTACCAAGGTGAAACCCAGAGCCAGGGCGATACAGATTGGTTTGAAATGGCACATGGCGTCATTAAACGGCAATAGAGCGATTCAAGGCAATCGAATGCGGCGCCAAACAGATCATTTCTCTCGTGTGTCGATTAAAACGTCGGACTATGAAGGGCAGATAATTAAACCCTTCCCGCCGATCATCCTGATATCCCTAACAATGCCGTTGAATTCTGCGCCCGCTCAGAACGCTGCCGATGGCCATCGCCCCAATATCCTTTGGATTGTTGTTGAAGACGCCTCGCCGCACCTTGGTTTCTACGGTGAGACCACCATCGAGACGCCCAACCTCGATCGATTGGCCAGAGAGGGTGTGCGCTATGAGTATGCCGTGGTGACCTGCCCCGTCTGCTCCCCGAGCCGTTCCGCCATGGTCACCGGCATGGTTCAGACCACGCTCGGTGCCCACAATCACCGCTCTCAACGAGATTCTGGGAAGGGCAGCGGTAACAAGGCCCACTACGAGAGTTACGAGCTTCCGGTGAAATCCATTCCCACGCTGTTTGGCGAGGCCGGTTACCATGTAACCAATTCTAGCCGCAGCCGGAGCGGCAAGCAGGACTACAACTTTGTTGATTGGGGGTCGTACATGTTGGGGCGCCGCTGCTCGCAAGTTCTATTGACGACCCAGATTTCATCGTAGGCATTTACGCCATTCGGGGATTGGAACAGATCGACACTCGCGCTTGCCCCCACCTGGCGGCCATCAAGACAGCCCAGAAAAGCCCCCTACGAATTCATCCGTTGGTATGCTGAAAGGCTCACGAAAACACTAACACCATATTTTATTTATCATAAACACAAATCATTCGGGTAGCGCGGATGAGACAAAAGCTTTCATCGTCTCTAGGTTTCCCTTGGCGAGTTTGGACGCAAATGGTTTGTAGAGAACGGCGTTAGCCTGTAGGATACCTTGTTTGAGCTGGATATTCCCAGCCGAAACCATTCGGCTGATGTATGGGCAACGGTAGTGACCCATGATATAGGGTTTGCGGATCGCGTCGAGTTTGTGCTGGGTGATACACCAGCCGGCCTTATCTAACAAAGCCGCACAACAATCCGCTACCTAATCTATCGGTTGCATTCGCTGCTGATGATCAACGCGCCCGGCGTGCCCAAGCCGAAGCAGAAATGTCATCGCGTGGTCTCTTTGCTAGATATCCACCCGCCCCCTTGGACACGATTGCCAATCGCTCGTGCCACTTTTCAAGAATACCGC
>JAACDM010000072.1 GCA_009936795.1 Verrucomicrobiaceae bacterium
ATTGCAGGTCGCCGCATCGAACTCTCCATCTTCACACGGGAGTTCAACCAGGCTTCCTTGCTTCAAGGTGACCCTCGTATCATCTCTAAATTTCAGTTCGGCCTGATCGAGCATCCCTTGACTGAGATCCACACCGACGACGCTTCGAACCTGATCTCTCAAGGCATCAATATAGGTACCAGTTCCACAACCAGCATCGAGAAGCGCGTGCTCATCCAATGGACCAACGGAAGTCAGAGCTTCCGTGATGAAGGCTATTCCAACGCTTCTTCGCGTCTCATCATATTGTCCTGAAGTTGATTTATAGTCTTCGTATTCAGTAGCATGTTGGCTTTGATCGTCATTCATAGTCATAACACTATCATTGTGAACCTGCGACGAAAGCTCATGGAATTGAGTGAAATGAATATGCCGGTTCGTCCACGCGGCACTGGTAGGGATGGGAGTCTCATCGGCATTTTCAACTAAACAATACAAATCGCCACTTTCCGTTCTGGTCGGATTGAGGACCTATGGCCTAGTGTCGGGATACTCGCGCCCTTTCGGGCAACGCCGAACCTCGACTTCTATCCCTATGAATTCTCTCGCAAACCGAATCCTAATTCTAGCGGCTCTCCTCGTTCCAAGCTTCGTGAGCGCTCAAACGGAGCGACCGAACATCGTCTTCCTGTTCAGCGATGACTTAACGACCCAAGCCATTTCTGCCTACAACTACGGTCTGGATCTCCCTCCAACGCCAAACTTGGATCGTCTGGCCAAGGGTGGGATGCTCTTCGAGAATAGTTTCTGTGGAAACAGCATCTGCACACCGTCACGAGCGACCGTGATGACCGGATTGCACAGTCACAAGAATGGCATCGTAAATCTCGGCGGAGCCTTGGATCCCAAACGCCCTTCGTGGCCCAAGAAGCTCAAGCAGAGTGGCTACACCACCGCCGTCTTCGGAAAGTGGCACATGAAGACCAAGCCCAGTGGTTTCGATGCCTGGGAAGTCTTCAGCGGTCAGGGAAGCTACTACAACCCCGATCTTCACGGTCCCAATGGCAAACGCCGCGTCGAAGGGCACTCGACTGACGTTGTCACTGACATCGGGTTGGAGTGGCTGGAGGAAGGGCGAGACTAGACCAAACCGTTCGCAGTGATGATCCAGCACAAGGCACCTCATCGGAACTGGAAGCCGAGCATCAAAGACCTGGAGCTCTATCAAGACATGACGATGCCCGAGTCCCCTACCCTCTTTGACAACTATGAAGGAAGGGTCGCCGCGTCGAACCACAAGATGGGAATCGATGGACACATGCGCATGGCATCCGACCTCATGATGTTCAAAGACAATGAGGCCGACAAAGTGCTCGGAAGATTCACACCAGAGCAGCGCAAGGCCTACCTCGCCGCCTTTGAGAAGGAAAACGCCGCCTTCTTAGCAAACCCACCAACAGGCAAGGCTCTCGTTCGTTGGAAGTTCCAGCGTTACATGAAGAACTACCTTCGCTGCGTGGCTGGCGTGGATCGCAACGTCGGCAGAGTGCTAGATAAACTGGATGCACTCAATCTCGCCGAGAACACCATCGTGGTCTATTGCGCTGACCAAGGATTCTATCTCGGAGAACATGGCTGGTTCGACAAGCGTTGGGCTTATGAAGAGTCCTTGAAGATGCCGCTCATCGTTCGATGGCCGGGCAAGGTCGCGCCAGGCACCCGCTGCTCCGCCATGGTTCAGAACATCGACTATGCACCGACCCTCCTTGAAGCCGCAGGCGTGAAGACAGATTGGGACGTGCATGGCATCAGTCTCATGCCGTTATTGAGCAATGGTGGTATCACGCCGGACGATTGGCGTGAAACGATCTACTATCGCTACATCGATGGCGGACACGGCGTGGCACAGCACAGCGCCATCCGAACCAACACCCACAAACTCCTCTACTTTGATAAGCCCCGCAACGCAGCCGAAGAGGCGAGCCTTTGGGAACTCTACGATCTTGAAAAGGACCCTCAAGAGATGACCAATCTGGCTGGAGATGCCTCACACGCATCCAAGGTCGAGTCGATGAAGAAGCTGTTCGCAGAGACCAAGAAATTCTACGACGACACCGATGAAGAGACCTGGAAGAAACCGAAGCCGCATCAGTTCGACTCGGAAGATTACATCATCCCACGTCGCAAGAAACGCAATCCTAACGCTCGCCGCCGCTGAGCTTCAAGCTTCTCAACTGGCGCTGAAAACAAGAGCTTCGTTAGAAGAGAATCATTCTTCCGCTCGAAACACAATGTTAGCAGCATCTACGGATCCCTGCCCATCTCCCACGTAGGCAAAGATGCGATACAACCCGGGTTTCTTCGGAGCCCGAAAGGTGACTTCCTCTGACGAAGTTTTCAGAATAAGTTCTTTGTAAGTAGGCGGCGTTTCTTGAAAGTACCCACCAGTATAGTGGCTTTTCGCATCTTCCATTAAGACCCACTGGACCTTGAGAGGTTGCTTCTCTGGATCATGCGCGTCCAACGTTGCTTTCATGGTTGCCCCAACTTTCACCGTACGTCCTGGCACAAGCTTCAAGGAGTCGATTTGCGGGCAGAGATTCGCGGGGGCTCTACCAAACCACTCTTTCGAGAGCACATCCACCACAGGTGTCTTGCGCCCATCGGCAAGTAGCATCCCGAACCACGTGGGCGTAGCTTCCTGTTTGTGCCCCCACTTGAAGGCGTAGGATCCCAAGCAAAGTTGCCGATCTGCGCTGACTGCTTGGAAGGATTTCAGATATGTCTCGGCTTTCACACTCCCCACCTCCTCATCGACTGATCCTATAGCGTTCTTTGGCAAGTCCCACGGCCCTCGCGGCCCAAACTCCGTTACAATGTAAGGCTTAGCTCCTCCTGCAGCGCGATAGCGCTTCGGGAGGGACTCGGCCCCGCCATAGGCGTTGATGCCCACGATATCAATATGGTGGCAAAGGTGATGTAGGTTCTTGACCTTCTCACCACCGATTTCAGCAATCACGGTCATCGTAGGATGGAGCGGATCCTCCCTCTTAACCAGCTTGGCAATGGTCTCGATGTGTTTCCACACCGCTGGGTTGTCTCCCGCTCCTTCCATTTCATTTCCGATCCCCCACACTAGCACAGCTGGATGATCCTTGTACTTACGAACGCCCTCCAATGCCAGCCGGATCTGTTCATCGACCTGTTTCTCATCGGCGTAATCGAGGTCGTGACGCAGCCAGATTCCAACGGCGACCGTCAAGCCGTTGCGCGCTGCTTCGTCGAGCCTTCCTTCATCAAGCTGATCAATTCCCCAAGTACGGGTCGAATTCGCTCCTAGCCCTGCCAACACTTCCAATGAGGCCGTGCCGCCAGCGCCCTGAATACGATGGGGTTCACCAGCTCGACTGAGCGACCATCCATTGCCTGCCTTCAAGAGTTTCACTTCCACAGCCTCATCGGACTGCGCTTTTGTGTCCCAGATGCCTGTTAGGCTTATCAACGCGACGAACGCGAGCCCGACTAATGACGAAGTGTTCCGAAATTGCATGTGATTCGTTTGATAGTTCCCGACCGAGCGAAGAGCATCCCACTGGTTTCTCGGTCAATCTGCAAGCCTTCGATGACGAGGGGATCACCGGTCTGGAAACAAACGGTGATTCGATCCTCATCGCCTGGCTGATAAATGAACGGCACTTGAAACAATGTGAACCCAAACCCTTTGACAGGTACCGGCACGGTGGCCTCTTGACCTTGGAGATCAAAGAATGTGAATTCACCGTCCTGATCTAACAATTCACTGCGATCAAAGAGCTCCAATCGAAAGCCGAGACAACCGCCTTCAATATGAACACCAAGCTCTGTGAAACGCGCCAAGAGATCTTCCTTCACTTGCCCCGTCATGCCCGGTTGCTTGACTCCAGCATTCTCAGGCGTGTGTGAATAGGGATCCGATGGAAAGGCGCCATACTCGCTCGGTGATTTCTCCGCCCCGATGCCGCGTCGGATGGCTTGATAGTGTGCTTCTAACGACCGCACATCGTCCTCCCCCGCCCCCGTTTCAATCGCCAAGAAATAGTTCTCCGCGACGGCCAGCCCCAGCTTGGAAACCATGTGCCAATAGATAGAGCCGAGACCTTCGTAGCCAAAGAAGGTTCCCGAGCGGCCCGTGAATTGGCGATGCCCGAAGATCTCATCAAAAACCTGAATAAGCTCAGCCCCGCCATCATGGGAACCGTCCAAGGCTTCCACAGCGTTCCTGAGATCAGCCGAATTTCGGAAGTCTCCATTGAAATGAAGACCTCCGCATACATCACGGTGAACGATGCGTTTGTCGTCCTCCGCGAGTAGCCTTTGGACCAAGGGATTTGACTCTGCTAGTTCCCGACTAATCTCATTCTTCTCAAGAAAGCGCGGTAGCTGCCTGTCAGGGTAGAGCACATAACTGTCCTGGTTCTTGCGATAGAGTGCACTGCCCCGCAGCGCATCGAGCACCTCCACCGACTCCGTTGCCGTGAGGAGTCCTGAACTGAGCACCGCGACTTGGCCCTCGAGCATTTCATAGAGAGGCTCGATTTCTAAAGTATCATCCCGCCAATCGAGCAGGTTGTAGGAATGATATAGACCATCCGAACGTCGATTGCTTCGAAGCGTGCCGTCGAGATGTCGTCGAGCGGTTTTGAAGAAGTCGATACAGCCCTCTCTAGTGAGGCCAACTGTCTGACCGCAGAGACCCGCGGAGTAAAGCCCGTTTCGGTAGTTGCTTCCGGCTTTCGACAACGCCTC
>JAACDM010000531.1 GCA_009936795.1 Verrucomicrobiaceae bacterium
CGTTGTCGTCTCAACAGACCAACATCCTAGCGGCACCTCGAAATCTGCCTTTCTAGAAAGATTGAGATGAATTGATAAAACTTGAGTTCCGTCTCAGTTTATGCCAATCCTTCGTCAAGTCTGAAAGAGTCTTACCACTACCTGACAAAAACAATTTAACATATCTTAACTATCTCCCCTGTGAGATACGCAGGTGCCCCACTTTCATGGAGCCACTAGGTGCCATCATTCGAGCTGACAGAATAGCTCAGGGCCTGTCCCTGAGGGGCTTAGCTCTGTCGTTAAATGAAGATCGCTCATTGGAGAGCGATCGGAAAGTGACAACATCCTGGTTGCATCATCTTGAGAATGATCGGGCCAAAGCGCTCTCGACCTCAATGAAGAAGGGGCTCGCTCGTGCTCTTCGGCAAGACGAGACTAAATATCTTGAGACGAATGAGATTGAAGCGAAGACGCGCTACACCTTTGCGAGCTTCTTCGAAGAGCAGTTGGCTACCTTTGAAACCGGCAGCACGTTGATTGGCGACTTCACCGTGGATCCAGATCGGGTGGAAGATGTCGGCGAGCTGCTTCTCTGCCTCTACCAGTTTCTCGTGGTTTCGGACGGCCGTTTAGTCGTGTTTGAGCGCTCGCCGCATATTTCCCTGCCCGTGCTGCTGCTCGCGATTCGCTCCTGGCCGTCGATCGATGACTCCAATCTGAACGAGGTCATCAGCAAAGTGCTCGCACCGGCGGTCGCCGGAGGATTCTTGAAATGCCCCTTACCAAAGCCCTCTGAGGATGCGCTGACATGGGTATCCGAGAAGGTCGAGGTGTATGAACCCACCGCTGGCGAACAAGCTGCAGGTTTATTAGAAACAGATCCCTTCTCACGTGTCGGTGTGATTTCGCCCGCTCAAGACAGCCTGCCGATCAAACGCTTCTATTACTACCTGCACCAACGCGAATATGGAGCCCTCCGCGATGGCATGGCCGAGATGGCTTATCGCCGCTTTATGAATTACCGAGATTTAGACCTCTTCACACGGTGCACATACGAGTCGACCTTCGAGTTTGCCTACCCACAGATGGCTGAGCACTATCACCTCCTCTTCGATCAGGCACCGGCCCGCGTGAGTGGGCCGTCAAAGCATTCGTAAACTCTCTTCTGGCAGACATGCCGTTGACAGGACGGCTCCGCATCTGTTCTCCTCCTCCCCATGTTCGACTGGCTCAAGAAAGATAAGGCTGAAGAGGTTGAGCCCCTGCCCTTCCAAATTGCAGATGAGCAACAGCTTGTCCTGTTTGTCTGCACGGCCAACTTGAGCCGCAGTCCCATGGCGGAGGCCATGTTTCGCTATGAAGTCCAAGAATGGCCCGAGATCGTGACCAAGTCCTGTGGAACCAAGAGCCTTAGTGGATTCTCCCCCACTCCAGAAGCACTCACCGTTTTGGAAACCCATGGCTATCCAATAGACGGTCTCGACACCGGCAAGGCCACGCCAGCCTTAATTGAACGAGCCAATCACATCTTAGTCATGGGCGAGATCCACTTGCACAACTTGCACCAAAAGTACCCTGGCAACGAAGCCAAGATGCACCTGATGACGGATTTCCGAGAAGAGGAAAACCAACGCGGCGAAGAGATTCCCGACCCGCATGAAAAACCACTCGATGCCTACTTGGATGTCTATCAGTTGTTCCTGCCTCTCATTCCTCGAGTTGCGGACTACGTCATCGATGGCCCGACCAAAGATTGGCGCGACTGGCACAGCTTCTATCGCGAAAACAATACTTCGGCGCTTGGGCGTTGAATCGAAAAGCCGACCAAGGCCATCGACCGGCCTACCTCCCTTGTTAGTTTGGAAGGGCGATGACTTCCTGGATGACCATTCCGGTGATGGTGTTGAGCGCGGCTGCGGCTGTCCTGGCTCAGTGGTCACTCCGTAGCGATGGCAGCAGATCTCCAGAGGCTTTAAAAGTCCCACCCAGACACATAGGCCTAATCGATTGCAACTCCCCCTTGCGCACTGGGTCGAGCTGAATCCGAAATCAGCGATCAGGTGTCAGCCACGACTCAACTAATGGTCAATGAGACGATGCTGTCTGAAAACATGGTTAGATCTTAATTGCGAGACAGCTCTAGCATTCTTTCTTGATGGCGGAGAACCTGACGATAGGATGCTCATGGCCACCGTCGCCCGGCCAATTCTACAGCTCGCACTTCAGTGGGTGAAGGAAGATCCACAAGCAGCCAAGTCCGTGCGTCACCGAGGAGGCAGCAGCAGTGGTCACGGCGTCTCGGGCTATTGCTAAGATTCGATCGGGAAACTAGCAGAGAAAGATCCTGGTGAAGCCTTACAGGCTCTTAGCAGAGTTTCGAAGAGAAGCTCACTTCGAGACGAGATTGAAACTTCCATGTTGTCGATGTTGTAGGCTGTCAGTTCCGCAAGTGGGCCAAGGATGACTTTAATGCGACCTATCAGGAACTCAAAGAAATGGAGAACCCGCGATTGCATGCCAAAGCCGTCGAAGGCATGCTTGGCGAGATCAGCAAGAATCATCCCGAAGCAGTGCGATCACAAGGCGAGAAGCTTGGGAAGGGTTCTTTCAAGTGCCTGGCGAGAGAGCTGATCAAGACGAAGAATCAACACGCCCTGAGTCCTGACACGACTCTAGCGCTTGCACCATACGCTCAAGCCGATCTCGCCAGTCCTCAGTCGACATCTCAGAATGAAGCTGTTCCGCCCACAAAGGAAACGCCATGGGTGTGAGTTGTTCTATTTCCTTGAAGACCATCGGAGACTCTTGAAGACGCGTTAGGGTCGCGCGGAGTCGAGTCAACTCAAGCTGGCGATGCAAGATCTCATGGCGAGCTTGTGCCAGCAGCAAGTTATCGGGGTCATACTTCTCAAAAACATCAAAGAGGAGATTCGATGACGTCTGCACTTGCCTGACGGACTTGCGACGCCCTGGATATCCTTGAATCACAAGTCCAGCGACTCGGGAGATTTCCCTAAACTGACGACGAGCCAGTTCACCCGTGTTCATGCATTCGAGTAAATCTTCTAACAGATTATCTGGTGAAAGAAGGTCTAGCACGCGATCTGCATTCAGTTGCACGGCTTGTCTCAATTGCATCGATAATCCGTAGTCATTGATCGTGGTGCGAATGGTCAACGGATCCTTCTTTCCTAACCGATAAGCAAAGAGAGCGGCGAGCCCTTCGTTCACCAACCGGCCAGCAAAGGGGTAAATGAAGAGATTGCTCTGCCCATCGATCTCAATCGTCTCGATGAGGAGCGTCTCAATCGACGGCATCGTAGAATGCGCCAGTTGTAACGCAAGAAGCGGAGCCATGGCCTCCATCTCCACCGTAGGAGCGAGGTTCTGCCCTGCCAGTCGACGACTCACAGCAAGGGCAAGTTCGCTGGAGAGCGGACTGCGCCCCCCTTGCCAAGCAGGCGTTACCCCTACCTTCTTCTTGGCCGCACCTACGGTGGCAACCATATCTCGCAAACGCACCAATTGCAGCCGACGCCC
>JAACDM010000532.1 GCA_009936795.1 Verrucomicrobiaceae bacterium
ACGGTCGACATCTACGAAGCGGGCGCTCATAGCTTAAATTCTAGCATCAACCGCAACTTGGTAAAGTCCGACAGACTCCTAGCAAATTGAATATGCCAACGCCTGGATGAGAGAGACCTTCTTCCGTGCTAAGGTGACGGAAGCGGATATCATGAAGCTCCGCTCCGGACGCCGCTGAGACGAGGAGCAATCCCAAGATGAATCCGGCTCCAATCTTCATGCGAAGAGCGAGCTCCCAAATCAGTTTTTCGAATATCAAAGGCAATAGGCCAATAAGAGAACTACTTAAGCGATTTGGATGCAAATCCTTTGCTCTCGGGTGGGCAAGAGCAATCTTCCCATTATCGATAAGAAGCAGCTCACCAAGGACGATATCTGAACCAAGTTCATCACGCCAGTTATCGTTGGAAAGGCTTGAGGCACTCAAGAGGGGCATCAAGGATCAAGTCACGAAGCGATCTACTTCGACTTCTTTCCAAGATTGGAGCGGAGTTCGGCTTCACGGCGGATCTTGGCTTTGGCTTCTAATAGACGCTCTGGCCATCTGAAAGCGGGCGCTTC
Source organism: Verrucomicrobiaceae bacterium (assembly GCA_009936795.1). Lineage (GTDB taxonomy): Bacteria > Verrucomicrobiota > Verrucomicrobiia > Verrucomicrobiales > DEV007 > JAACDM01. The sequence continues at coordinate 562 of JAACDM010000532.1, forward strand.
GCTAGGGTCATAACCTTCGAGATGACCTTGCAAGCGAGTCGCAGGCTTGGTGTAGGTGAGCTTGGTGTCGCCAAAGACTTCGCGGCAGAGGGCGGCGAGACCTGGGTCGTAGGCGATGAGTTCTTTGCGCGTGTCGACGGGGTTGTGGTCGTGATCGGGAGGGCGGTTGTTGTCGAACCACGACTGCACGCCTTCGGCAAAGTACTCGTGGTGATTGACCGAGGCGTATTTGCCTTTCCAGAGGCCTTTGGCCATGGCGGCCTCGTAGGCTTTCTCAGCACGTCCATCGAAGGTGTCGTCGACATTGATCATCCCTCTTAGGTGAATGTTATGCGCCAGTTCGTGAATGACGATGCTCTCCGTGCTGTAAGGATCGCCAGGGTAGCCTAGCACATTCTCTTCCGCGCAGGAACATAGGGGATCGATACGCGAACCTCCCATGCCTCGTGCTCGCGCGTCCCAATAGTCTTTAGGAGTGAGATGGGTCCAGCCAGGCAAATCGGTGGTGAATTCGTTATGCCCGATCACACAGAAACGGGAGCCGCTCTTGATCATGGCTTGCAGCACGTCTGGTCGGAGCGCCAGCATTTCGGTCACGAGGAAGGCCGCTTCCTTGAGCGCGTAGTCGTTCACCTTCTCGCTAGAGAGCACGGGCAGGCCTCCGGCACTCACATACTTCTTGTAGAAGGGGTCGACCTTCAGTTTGGCGGGCGGGGCTGTCACTTGGAATTTGTTCGCCTGCGCAGCCAGCATCGTCGGGAAGTATACCATCATGACTGCTACCCATGCGGCTGCTATGATTGAAAGAGTGCCTGTCTTCGCGGTCTCAAGATTCATGCCGTCGAGTCGAAGGCCGCCCACCCAACAAAGCAAGACAATTGCCGAAAAGGGTGGCTACCTAAAGCCTGCTTGTCGCTCCGAGATCGTCTCACCCGAATACTCACGACCTTGAGGACAACATAGATAGAAGCAATGCAATCCGGACGTTCTTGACCCATTTGCACATGGGTACATGTCCTCATGTGCAAAGGTGGCCATCTCGGATTTCTAAGGGTTCTGGCACTCTTGCTCGTAGTCTACAGCCCATTTGAGGCTGCATGTCAGACGCCTTCCGCGCTGCGTATCGCACTCGATCAGCCGAACATTCGTCTGAACTGGCCAGCAACGGTGGGCGCATGGACCCTTCAGTCGACCGAGGACCCCACTGATCCAGGCGGATGGATATTCCAAACACATGAGCTCCAGCTGGTAAATGGAAGTCTTTTTCTCAGCCTGCCTTTCGAAACGCCACAACGCCTCTTCCGGCTCTGCACGTTATCGATACTCTTCGTCGATGCCGCCCATGCGCAGAGCGACAATGCAAAGGTTATTTACGTTTTCTTAGGCGTCTACCATGAAGCTGTGCACATCGATGGCACCGGACTCGATGGCTACTACATGACTCTGCTAGACTATACCACACCCATCGGGCTTGATGGTCAACTGATAGGAGCTAAAGATAGTGCTGTTGCACAGCTGACAGCGACGGACGGAAGCCCAGCATTAACCGCGACACATCTGGCCAACTTTCGGCTTGCCGGATTTCAATTGACGGACTTGGACGGTTCAGGCGGCGACATCGGTCAGCCAGGTATGGCCGCCCCTGCGGTGATTTCACTCGACCGCACAACTACTACAATCGAATGCGTCGTCGTGTTAGGGGGAAACAGTGGCAGAGGGGAGAAAGGACTGATGCAGAAGACGGCGGCGAGGGCCTCGTCGTCTCTGGTGGCACGGTGACGCAAGTTCGACGGTGACTGGCACCCTAGCCAGCACGGATGACACGGGAGAGAAAGGCGCCTTTGTCACCTCCAATGGCGGCACGTTGATGATCAATAGTACGACGATCACGGGAGGCCGAGGAGGAACTGGCGGCGCTGGGACCGACGGTGGCCAAGGCGGGCATGGCGTCCGCGTTGCCGACGGAATTCATGCCCGTGCCCGTGATCTTGGTAGGCCACGCTTTGTTCAGCTTGCCGCTCTCGCTGAGCGGGTTGATCGTCACGGCAATGCGACCTTTCGAGATCGTGTTCAACTGGATCTGAGAGAACTAGTCCCAGTAGGTCCTGTCCTCAACGAAGACACCGCGCTTCATCGAGACGTTGCTTTCTTTGTCGAGGCTGGGCTGGCAGGAAGTTACTGCGGAACTGGAGGAGTCGCTGCGAGGTCAGCCTTCAGTATCGAAAGAACCGGATACTTGAACAGTGGCGGTCCGTCGAAGCCCTGCTGGTATTCCACTAGCGAGTTAATTAAGAGCGGTTCCGCAATGGGCTTGCCGTCTCTGGTCGCAATCTCAGTGTAGCCAATGCACGCGGGGATAGCGGTAGGAACTTCGACCACCACATTGGGAAAGGCGCTCTTTTTGACAGTACTAGACCCCAGGGCCCCAAGACTGTGCCTGTTCATCACCGCACTGCCTTCCAGATATCTTTTAGCCCCCTATGGATTCTAAACCAAGGAAACCACATTGCGGCCTGGGGGAAATCCTTCGCCATCGGAGACGTCTTCTTCGTATACTTCAAGATGGCCGATCTGTCGTTCGGGGACACTGTACGTTACCGCGAAGTCGAATGAGCCTGCGCCATCGACACCGCCACCGTTGGTGAAGCCACTAGCCAATGCGGCGCCGTTGCGTCTCAGTAGGCGCCACTGAACATTCCCTTCGAAGGTTCGAGAACATCCGGTGACACCGAAGCCACTTTGCACGCGCTCGCCGGAATGAGGGCTACCCACGATCACGAAGCTAGCGTAAGAGAGGGCACCATCACTATTGGAGCAAACGTCGTTC
>JAACDM010000533.1 GCA_009936795.1 Verrucomicrobiaceae bacterium
AAGCTTGCGCACGGCTACGACAAGCCGGTGCGGCTGATCAAAGGTGAACATGTGATGGAAGGCCAGCTTTCGAATTTCAGTTGGCATGCCGGTTCGTTGAAATTGAAAGTATACGGTGGTCAAACGAAGAAGATCCTCTTTCGCAAGTCGGGTGCGAAGGTCGAGCGCCTGGAGAATCACTCGTGGATGCCACCTGCATCCTCTATGGGGTTAACGGATCAAGACGTGCGTGACGTGGCCGAGTATTTGAAGACACTAGGGGGATCATGAGCCTGGAGGTGGTTGAGCTAAAATTGGAATTGCTGCGGTCCTGGTATCGCAGTCGCCCCAGCGATGCCTACAAGAATCAAGCGGGTCATGTGGCCATATTCGCCGGTTCGTTAGGCTTCACTGGCGCCGCAGAACTGACAGCCGAGGCGGCATTGAGTGGCGGTGCTGGGCTGGTCTCATTGTATGTAGAGTCTAGCATCCATACGATTGTTGCGATGCGATGTCCTCCCGAGATCATGGTCCATCCGTTGCCACCGACTATGACAGCGGAAACCCTGTCTGATCTGAGTGCGGATGTCTTTGCTTTTGGCCCTGGGATCGGAAATTCCCCAGACGAGGCATTCTTGGATTGGTTACAGAGTGAGACCCGACCCATCGTTGTGGATGCTGATGGCCTCAATCTGATGGCCCGTCACTTGGATAAGCGATTGTCCATCGCCCAAGCAGGGCCACGTGTATTGACTCCGCATCCCGGTGAGTTTGCCAGGCTCTTTCCAAAGGAAACGACGTTGCCCACGCGACGTGAGCGTGCGGAAGCAGTCGCCCAGGCGTTTCCCCTAACGCTGCTTTACAAGGGAGAGAAGACACTGATTGCTCAGCAAGGGGGGGCTGTGTATCGAAACACGACGGGAAACCCTGGCATGGCCACAGGAGGGATGGGAGATGTGCTTACGGGCATCATCGTGGCCTTGGTGGCGCAGGGTTATGCGTCGGAGCACGCGGCTTGCCTGGGCGCCTGGCTGGCTGGGCGTGCGGCTGATCACGCCATTGAATCTGGTGTGGCGACCCATGAGACCCTCCGTCCCACGACGGTGATACTGCATCTTGCCGGTGCATTCCGGGAGATTAACGGCTGAAGAGAATTCGATATTACTTTGTTAAGCCGCCATTTTCGCGAGCGAAAGGATTGTCTCGGACAGAATTGCAGAATTTGTAAAATTAACAGAAGATAAAGAATGATCAATGAATCTATCATTAGAGCTATTTCAGTTTCTGGCCAACAAAGTATTTAGGTGTTGTGATGGGGTTGTCTTGAAAACTTACCGGCTCAGTGGCCGGTTTCGCCGGAGGCGGTTGAATCGGTGGATCAGCTTGGGAATAGCGAGCCACCATCCAGAGTACGACGAGTGCGAACACAAGGTATGCCAATGGAAGAATGCCAGTGAAGAAGAGACCCTTGCTGGGTTCGTTCCGAAATCAGATGGCCGCTACGAGTGCATAGAGGCCAACGAGCAATGCTAGAATTGCACAGAGCAAGAAGAATCCCAACGCTGCAATGCCTGCATCGATTCTTGTCTTGTCTTTCGCGGCCCAACGAGGTCCGACCACTCCTGCGGTTGTGAATACTCCGGACAGCGTGACGGAAAACAGAATGTGAAGTCGTCGATTCATTGCATTTAGGGAAGTGTGGTGTTAGCCTGGGCCTGCCACATTTGCCCAAGAAACTTATGAGGTCTCTTCCAACGGCTCATAGCGGTAGCCTTTGCCGCGCACATTCTGGATGAGTTGAGCGTAGTTCCCTAATTTCTCTCGCAAACGCATCAAGTGCGTGTCGAGCGTCCGGCTGGTGGCGTTGCCTTTACCCCAGACTTTCTCAAACAGAGTCTCACGAGCGACCATATCGCCAGCTTGCTCGATGAGGAGAGCGAGGAGTTTGAATTCGGTTGAGGTGAGATTGACGAGTTCGCCGTCCAAGTAGCAGCGCAGCGCACTGCGGTCCAAGAAGAAGTCGCCGGATTCCAAAGTCGTTTCGATGCCAGTCTCTGGTAGCGACTTGAGTAAAGCTTGCACGCGAAGGACAAGTTCCTTGGGGCTGAAGGGCTTGGTGACGTAGTCATCTACACCTGCTTTGAGACCAGCGATGCGGTCACTCACTTCCGCTTTCGCTGTGACCATGATGACCGGAATTTCTTTTGTCCGAGAGTCTTGTTTAAGGCCATCAAACACTTGGAATCCGTGCATGCCAGGTAGCATGAGGTCGAGAACGATTGCGCTGGGGCGATCATGCTGAGCGAGCTTCAGACCATCCCTGCCGTTATACGCTTTGAGTGTACGAAGTCCTGCCTTTTCAAGATTAAAACAGACAAGGTCTACCACGTCGATCTCGTCGTCGATTACTAAGACGGTATGTTGAGCAGTATCCATTGGGAGTGGCGCGGGCAATCTCGCTTAAAATGGTGCGTAAATTCAACGAACAAGGCGAGTGCCATTTGGGCGGAATCGCTGAAAGAGAGGGCGAAATCTTGATGAGCGACGGAGGAAACCGTCTTGGAGGCAGAGCTCGTGCATGGAACTCGGCGCGATGAGGTGCCGATCCTTTCCTGAGTCCATTCGTTTCTTGTAGTAGTGAGCAAACTTGTCGGTGTCGACCGTGAGGCGTCCTGTTGCATCGAAGCGCAATTCACTGATGCGTTGTGATGGGGCAACGGCGGTTTGCATGAGCCAGAAATGAGTTGGTGCAATGACGGGGCGGCCTAGCGTGTTTGCTAAATCAGCAGCTAAGTTGTCGTCGCCTTCTCCTGTCAGACAGCTGTAAAGAATCACGGGTGCGCCTGGCTGGAGTGCCTTTCCAATGCCCTCACAGACAGACGAAACGTTCCGCTGGTGAAGATTGGGCCCGCTTCCGAGGTGGAGTTTGTTAGGCTTCCCATCGAAGGCGAGGATGAGGCCGGCTAGCGGTCCAGTGGTACGTTTCGTGTCCTGAACGGTGTTTCGTAGTTCAGCGAGATCAGTGATCCGATGGTAGCTTGCTTGGATTCCAGGAAGCTGAGCGAAGTTATTGGCGAGGGTCGTCTCAAGGCTGTCGAAACTACCCATTGGGTCGTGCTGGGCGATAAGGATGAGGACACTCTGAGTCCCTCCTCGGATGGTTGTGGTGGGGGTGTGTTGGCACCCACTAGCCAAACACAGGCTGAGCATTCCTAAGAAGAGATACGTGCGAAGCCGGGAGGTCATGCCAGAAACACAACGGGCGCAGCATCTCTGCTGCGCCCGTCGATTCACTTAATCAGGATGGAATAATAATCTTAGAACTCGAGGCGGATGGCACCGAATCCGGTGACGGTGTCGATGCTGTCGCGACTACCGCTGATGTCGTCGAGCTCAGCATACTCGACGCCAAACATAAACTTGAGGCTCTTATTGATGTAGTAGTTCACGCCACCATAGAGAGCCCAGTAGTCTTCACCCCGAGTGCTTCCTGCCGAGCTAACACCAGGATCCGAGGCAACGACGCGACGTGCGTAGCGGCTTTGGTGCCGGACTGATCCTCCGCCATCGGCTTCCATGTTCTCGTACCGGAGCACGGCCTCAAGCTTGTCCGTCAGCATCACGCTCGGCATGAGGTAGAATCCGTCGATCTCGCCACCATTGAAGAGCTCGGCGTGAACATACTCAGCCAAGAAGCTGAAACGACCGGTTGCTAGAGAGACGCTGGCTGCCCATGCGCTCTCCGGGCCAAACTTCTGGTCGATCCCGTCATCGTCAGCATTGTCAATGTAGTCTAGACGGAACGCCAACTGATCGAGGCCAACTTGCTCTGAGAAATCAAGGCCAACACTAGCATTTAGTAGATACTCGGGAACGCCTTCGTTTCCACGATTGGTAAGCTCTGAGCTGCGTTGGTCCCCACTCTCACCGTTGTAGGCACCGAGTTGGTAATCGAAGATGCCATAATCACCTGCGAAACTGATACCCGTGATCTTACCCGGATCAAAGGAGTTCGAAATATTCGAACGTTCGACCGTCTTGATCTTAGAAGACGACGTGTTGAGCTCTGCTCCGAAGCGAGGGCGAAGGTGCTCGAAGGTGATCGTAGTCCAATCGAGCCCGTTGTAACGCAAATGAGCGTCCTCCAGAAGGGTGGAGGAATCGGTCGTCTGGATGTTTCCAACGAGTTCGAAGCTCCAATCGTCAAGAATCTTGCCGGAAACGCCAAGACGCAAGCGGCGCCACTCTTGCGTTGAGAAGTCAGAGTATTCGTCAGCAGATGCATAGCCGAATTGGTAATGCATGCGGCCACGCACCTTCAGCTCGGTCACCGCCGATTGCTTTGGGGTCACGAAGACCTCGTCGCGATCCACAGGATCTGCCATGGGCTCTGGCTCAGGCACATACTCACCAGCCACGAAGTCGGTCGGGCGTTGTGCTCTGTTTGCCTTCTCGGCGCTCAGTTCTTGACGGAGAATCGAGAGTTCGTGTTCGAGCGCACGAAGGCGTGCGTCTGTCGCTGGCTCGTTGGCTTGCAACGAAAGAGCGGTTCCTAGCGTCAGGCAAACTGCCGACGCGCTGAGTAGGTGCTTCTTTGAAGTCAGGTTCATAGGTTATCTTACGGATTGGTCAGATAAGGGAACGATTAAGAAGGGGTAATGTGACGATGTCGACATGTTTCTATGTGACATTTCCGTGATACAACTGACCTAAAACTGTTAGAGTCAATGCGTTGAGGCAGATCCGTCGGCGTGGTAGAGCTCTCATGCGGGGGCCGTCGGTGCAGGGGGTGGTGAATTTGGTCGTGCTGACAGCATGATGGCTCGCTGCGGGAGGCGCCAGCGTAGAGTCT
>JAACDM010000534.1 GCA_009936795.1 Verrucomicrobiaceae bacterium
AATGAATGACCTGCAGATCAATGACATAGCGATTGCCAACTTTCTCTCCCGTCGTGCTACTGACAATCGATCGCGTCTCATGGGAAAGCGCCCATTCAATATTAGCGACATACCCTTGACTCTTACGATCAACGGAAAGGTCGAATAAAGCAATGTCAGGTAAGGGTGGGAGTTTCCTTCCACATTAAAGCTGACTATCAATATCGTCTAATCGTAGAGGCCATCCACACCACGAATCTCGTCTGACTGAAGCTGAATTTTCGTTCACGCCAGGCTCAAAGCGCGAAACAAAGAAAGGACGTGCCTCGTCCAGGATACTGACCACCTCAAAAGTGGCCTCCGCCCAGCGCCCTTGGTCTCTGGAATTCAAGTTGGTCAGCTGGATCCGATACCCAAAGAGCAACTCGCGAGAGGCATCAGCCCATTCCCGCGGTTCAATCTGAAAATTGTCAGATCCAATCATGTCCAACCCCACATCGTGATCGTCTTGATAAGTCACTTGGAACTCAAGCAGTGCATGAAGCGGATACGTGGCATCGATCCCTGACAGTGTCACCGTCGGCGGAGCAGCGGGCCCGTCATCCTCGGCAAGGGACACAGAAACCACGAACCACAAGAAGCAGGGCAGGAACAACGTGAGATAGTAGATAGTATTTCACGGCACTACTGTTCTGGACTCATACGCGACAAGAAACGCTTGACTTACCAAGGGCCCCCCGTGGGCGCTCTCTACGGCAAAGGAATCAAACAGCTCAGACAAGCTAAACACCTCCTGAGGACCAATTCGCCGCACCACAGCAAGAGCAATCTTCGTTTACAGCACGTCACGAAAACTCAAAACTCGTCGTGCTCCAACACCATTCGTTTGCCAAGCTTCAACCTGAACACTTTTCACGACCACGCCATGCTTACTCATCACTCCCTCCTCGTGTTCAGTATCTTTCTATTCGGATGCGACGAGCCATTGGAAACTACGCACAGCTAGGGGCCGTCCAACAGCCAAGAAATCTCCCAGTGGATTGGCAAAACCGTTCGCGTGCAATTCCGTCGAGATGCCTCAGGCGCTGCAGCCAACTTGCCAATTTCGCCCACGGCGGGTTCCGTCAATGGAGTCTCGACCACAATCGTGGGAACTCTGGCGATTGTTGAATCGGACGCTATCGTGGTAGACGCGGACAACAGGCTAAAGTGGGTTCCTCGCGAAGTGATTCTGTTCGTGGAACTAAATCCGTAAGACGTTGCGCACGAGTTCGAATCACAAGATTTCTAACTTAAACACTAGCTTTCTTATTCGAGGCTTGCTGTTGGCCTGCTTCTCAGAGCATATTTAATCGATTCGCAGATGAATAGATCTTACTCCATCGTCGCTGCCAAAGGCATCTCTCTCGGGGACTTTGCAGCGAAACTCGGGCTCAACACCAATTATAGCGACACACGGGAGATGGGAGACCTTGTCCAAGGAGACGAGTTCATCGACACTCTCTACGCAATTGGGCACCAGAACGACTTCGTCTTTGCGCTGTATCCCGGCTTGGTGGTGGATTCAGAGCCATTCTCTGGTCTCCTCGCGAAAGGGAGATTGATCGGACTATTCCAATCAGACTTTGACGCGGGCTCCGCAAGTGTCTCGCTTTTTGAAGGTTCCGACCCCCAGTCCAAATGGGTTGTGCAAGATGGGGAGCTGGTCGAAGATACTAGTCAACGATTCGGCAACGCCTCTGCCGAGACGCTTTACTTCGAAGACTTGGATATCGAACCTTGGAACGATCTATATCAGTTTATCGAAGAACCGCCCGATGAGGTCGAGATGCTCATCGTCCCACAGCCCGCAAGCGCCTAGCCCCGTAGTCAACGGCAAAAGATTATGGATCAGGAACAATCGCCCTCACAAAAGCACCTCGCAGAGCTCAGCCAAATTCGTCGCGAAATCAGGCGAGCCACCACCATCATCGCGGTGACATTGCTTGTCTCCACGCTTATCGTTGTCGGCTTCTTTGCACCCCACGGAGAGGTCGTGTGGACATTGATGATCATCGCTGCGTTCCTTTGGGCATTGGTCGTGGGCCTGGGCTCGACTATCAGGGGAATTTCAGAGAGAAGAATCAATGACAGGATTGACCGAGAGAGAAAGGCAGCCTTGTCGGGTCGAACGAGCAACATGTCGCCAATCAACAAGTAGCGACACGGTCTCTTCCTCGATGAGAATGGAGTTGTCCGTGCTGTCCTGCCGCCATCCACGCTTAGCCTATGGATCCGGCACGTAAGCGGTTCTCCAGCCACTCCAGCCATCGGAATATGTTCTCATAGCCCATCAGCCAGGCGCAATAGAACGACACACTGGATCGCCAGCCGCCACCGCAATGGAAGATCACCTCGCGATCGAACTGAGAGGGGTATTTCGTGGAGACGATCCCCCTTTCCTTCCGCATGGCCAGAATCTCAGCGGGCAGGCGCAACGTAACATCACGTCTCCTACTATAGAGATGCGAGCCTTCGTCGGTATCACCAAAGTGGACCGCTCCGGGAATTCGCTCCTTGCGATCGAGATAGTCATAGCCACTCACGCGCTCTGAAAACTCGGCGGAGCTGCGTACGTCGGCGAGCAACACGTCTGAGCGATTGCCATGATGCTTACGGACATACGATGTGGTGGCTAGCCAATGAGGGCAGGCTCGACCAGAGCAGGCTTCCGGTCGTGGAATCTGTATTCCTCTCCACCGGATAGCCTGCCGCTTCCCACGTGTCAACACCGCCGTCAAGGAGTCGAACATCCGCTACCCCAGCATACTTAAGAATCCACCAGACGCGTGGTGCTGCGATGAGCTTCTTTCCATAGACGACGGTTGTTTCTGGGGTGATTCCAAATCTACCAATTGCCTGATGCAACTCAGGCAAATCTCTGAGCCGCCACATCGGATAACTGATCTCAAACACATCCGTGTTGCAATGAATCGCGCCGGGGATGTGTCCACGTAGGTAGTCCTTCGCCTCTTCGGTCTTCGCCCAACTTGCTTCAAGAATCGCAAAGCGCTTGTTTACATAGGAGACCGGACGTCGGGATTAAAAGTTAGAGTCATGATAGTCGTGCGGCGACTTCACCCAGTGTATTGACACCAGTCCATTAGCATTCCGCACGCCGAGCACTGGACAGTCTACCTGTGTTCTCGGCTAGATGTGAACACAACCATGACGCATGAACAGCACCCATAATCCTCCGGCGACAACGAACACATGACTTCACAATGCAGAACTGAAAGGTTAGAATAGCATGTTGGGCCGCGAGATTACATGGCTGCAGTAATCGCGCCTACTTTGCAATATTAGAGCAACCCAGAGTGACTAAAGGGTTGCAGGACCGGGTCCAGCGAAACGACACTAATTAACCAACATTAATATACCAAAGACTCTGTTTCCATCAACTCCGACCATGATCAAACAGATCGCGTGATCCCGCCGTCAACCCGGAGATTCTGCCCAGTGATGTAGCCGGCACCCTCGGATGCGAGGAAGGCAATGACATCAGAGATCTCATTGATAGTACCATAGCGCTGCATTGGGATCCGCTCTCGGAAGTGCTCTTTCTCGGGCAAGCTGTCGATGAATCCAGGCAGCACATTGTTCATTCGGATATTCTCTGAGGCGTACTTGTCGGCATAAAGCTTTGTATACGCCGCAAGTCCTGCTCGAAACACACCGGACGTTGGAAACGTGGGATCAGGTTCAAAGGCAGCACAGCTCGAGATATTAATGATAGATCCAAAGCCTTGGGCCTGCATGATCGGCGTGATCAATCGAGTTGGGCGAATGACATTGAGAAGGTAGACTTCCATTCCCAAATGCCAATCCTCATCCGTGAGGTCTAAAACCGGTCCCTTAGGGCCATGGCCTGCGCTATTGACGAGCACATCAATGCGCCCCCATTTCTCAACAACCAATTCGACCAAGCGTTCCAGGTCTTCATTCGATTGGTTTGACCCAGTCACACCAACCCCCTCCAACTCCTCGGCCAGAGCTTCACCTTCGCCTGACGACGACAAGACTGCAACGCGATAGCCTTCAGCAGCTAGCTTGCGGGCCGCGCCCGCGCCCATGCCACTTCCGCCAGCAGTAATGATTGCGACTTTATCTGACATACACCTATGTTGTTGAATCTAAGCCAATCCGTTAGGGTGTGATACGAAGTCGGTAGAACCCAGCTTCACCACTCGCGCGAGCAGCCTCGGTGTCATCTACCGTGCCATTGGCCACTCCACTGGCAATCATTTCCCAACTGTCGGCTCGCAAGTCAGGAGCGTATTGCACGTCTACATTACCAGTCGCGGGCGACGTCCACGTGATGCGGAAACCACCGTCGATTTGGACAATGGATGATATTTCAATACTAGGATCGATCGAATCGACCGGCCCACCAGCCCCAACAAAGATACGGTCGGCAAAGAAAGCCAGCCCCGAATCGGCATCGATCGTTCCCGTCTCGAAATCAACTGCTGTCAGCACATTGTTAGCCCCATCTCCTGCCAGAGAATCGCTGGCCACACCGAAGGCAGCAGCATTCGTTCCCGACCAGTCGCCTCCAATGTCCATGTCCACACTCCCTACAGAAACACCATCGAGGAAGAGGGCAATCGTCTGGCTGCCCGAGGTATTCTGGACATCGTACGACCAGATGACTTCGATTGAGCCTGCATCAAGCTGATCTTGAGTGAGCGTGTGTTCGACAACCGCAAGTGAAAGGCCATTATTTCCATTCGCACGGTAAACGAGATTGTTTGGAGCTTCATACACCACGCTATGACCAATCGTCGCACCGCCGGTCTCAAAGATTAGCTCGCGCTCTCCTTCTGGCTTCGCTTCAAAGTCGACGAAGACTCGGAATGCGGCGTCTCTTAGATCAGCACCTTCCGCAATCGAGTCGAATGTCGGGAGTGTCTCCAAGATCGTCCACGTCTCCGTGGGCTCGCCCAGTGGATCTGCGGGGAGATCGGTCGCGTCTTCGGGATCCGATCCCTGCCCAACCTCGAAGCTATCCGAGAAGCCATCACCATCAGTATCAGCCTTGCTCGGATCGCTCATGGGATCTCCAGTAACTTCCTCAAGGTCAGAACGCCCATCGCCATCGGTGTCCGCCAGCAAGGGACTACTCGGAGTGGCTCCTTCAACCTCATCTCGGTCGGAGAGCCCATCATCATCGGTATCACTCTTGTTAGGGTCACTGCCAACAACATTCACTTCTTGACCATCGGCCAGCCCATCATCGTCGGAGTCGGCCTTGGAAGGATCCGATCCTGCGGCAAACTCCTGGGCTGCGGTCAGGCCGTCTTCATCGGAATCTCCAGCAGCATCTTCACTGAGATCACCAACCGTCTCCGTTTCCCAGCGATCTAACAACCCATCATTATCGGAATCCCCCGTGTCGCCGACCACAGCAAGTATCCCTTCTCCAAACACCTGATCCTCAGCAAAACCAACGTCATTCACCAGCCTATCCGCACTATAATCACCATCAGGCAGGCTCAACAACTCCTCCGCTTCATCGTCAGGTGAGACGGCGCGAACGTGCTTGACGACCAACGCCTTCTCCAAGCCGAGCGCAAAGTCACCGCCAACGAAGACAAGCTCATGCGCAGGCAAATTCACATTGTAGCTCGCACTCAGACCGCCTTGACGAATGGTAATATTGCCAGTTCCAAGAGAGCCCGGCGCCACGCCCTCCAAAGAGCCACCTTCTATCGCCCAATCTGCCTGGTAATCACTACCGGGCCCAGTCAGTCGCAAAGTCGCTTCATTCAACGTTTCCGCATCGGTTAGCAGCCGCATCGA
>JAACDM010000535.1 GCA_009936795.1 Verrucomicrobiaceae bacterium
AATCCAAAGCCCACCGCCACTAACAAAAGGAACGCCAACAGATGGAGGCGCAACAACGTGAGCTGATAGGCATCCACATACATCTTCAAACGGAGAACAACACTACCAACTAGAAACAGATTCTGCCCAATCCACGCGTAGGCCAGACTTTTTACAGTCCGGGCCTGAACAACCTCACGTGATTGATGAAAGAGCAGCCCGAGGACTACGGCAGCGAGAAGCACGCAGGCAATCAACCGGTGAACACCCTGATGCACAAAGTCACTGAAGTTCACCCCTTCTGGCAGCGCGCTGTTTAGCCAGAGGAACCAAGCGTCCGTCGTGTTCGCGCTGAAGAAGAGTACATTTAGAACGACGAGTAAGAGCCACGTTCTCATCACCGCGACATTGGTATCGTTAGGCTTGCGAAAGCGATCAGGGAGCTTTGCTTCAAGCCCGCCCAACCACAACGACGCAGGCGATCTCGAGAGAAGCCCCATCGCGATGAGCCCCACCACCATCCAAAACACCATCCTCGGGATGCTCGGAGCACTAAACTCGTCGACGATCTGGAAGAGGGCATCGACGAGGCTGACAATCCCGCTCTGCAAGATCGCGTTCCCGCTTCCCAACAGAACAACAAACGGGACGGCCACCAATAACACGGGCCAAACCACACGAAAAGCGGCAAGCAATTTACTGGCGCCTGTTTTGAACTGATCCGTTTCCAGGCTACTCTGCGCCACCTCCACGGTTGACCTGAGCGTAGCGACCGTGAGCGGAAGCCGCATCATTCCTAACAAGCCCTCAATCAGCACCCGCCATCCAGTCTGTCCGAGAAGCTTGCCATGAAGCCAACGCGCCGAGACGTACGCCGTCAGCGAGACGAGAACGAGGGTGTTGGCAATACCTGGCTCGATCGCGCACTGCAAGGCCGACGCCGAGAGCAGCCCCCACTGGACCCACGTTCTCTTCGGACCTGGGCGATTCCATCGTAGGAGGGTCCAGAGCAGGGTGAAAAAGATCGCCGTGCCAAGACCTGGCCCATGCCCAAAGAGAAACCAATCCCCAGCCACCGTGACGGCGAGCGTCGCGAGGAGGAGTTTGCTAGCGGTGATGCTTTGTGTGACAAAGTTCATGATGGCAGGGTGAGCCACCTCCATGAACGTTGTGTGAAGTCTATGTGAAGATCGAGCGAATTTAGCCTTCTAGCGACCAACCATCGCGGTAGTTCACTTCCTTGAGAAGCTTGTCCGCAGCGGGATCATTAACGACGACCTCTTTCACGGGATCCCACTCAAGGGCCCGCCCCAACTGCACCGACACATACCCAAGATGCCCCGGCGTGATGGAACGGTGACCCGTTTCTGCAGAGCAAATGCACTCCTTGCGCTCTTTAATACCGTCAACAAAGTTGCGATGGTGTTCGCGTGAGTGATAGGCCTTGATCGGCCCGCGGTCTGTCTTCTCACGGATCCACTCTTTGTTGGAGGCGTCGATCTTACCACGATCCACCCAGATCCAGCCGTCCTCACCGATCCACTTGGTACCCATCTTGTTCTTGTTAGAAATCGACGAGGTATAGCCACCCGCAAACTCACATTTCACCTCGTAACTCTTGGGACCATCCCACATGCCCTTCTCAGGAAACTCAAAGCCGACACCTTCAACTTTCGTCGGGCCGCTCTTATCGATGCCCAGACCCCAGTGCGCAATGTCATTGTGGTGACCAATCCAGTCCATGAGCTGTCCACCGCCGTAGTCGAGGCACCAGCGCCAGTTCCAGTGAAGACGATCTTTGGAGTAAGGCAGGTACCGACTAGGGCCGCACCACATGTCGTAGTCGAGACCATCAGGGATAGGCTCACCAACACGTCCCATCTTGTCTGTCTGCCCACCCGTGGGAAGGCCGACTTCCACATGCTTCACCTTCCCAATGAGCCCATTCAACACCGCTTCTGCCGCAATGCGAAAGCGAACGTCTGAACGCTGCTGCGATCCGACCTGAAAGATTGCGTTCCGTTTGGCAACTTCCTTGTAAATTGCCTGCCCCTCACCAAAGAGGTGCGTGATCGGCTTCTGGCAGAAGACATCCTTTCCTGCGCGCAGGGCATCCATCACGGCAATGGCATGCCAGTGATCTGGCGTGGCCACGACCACAGCGTCGATGTCCTTGCGAGCAACGAGTTCGCGGAAATCACCATAAGCATCGCAACCCTTGTAGTCCTTGGCACCCTTCTCAGAGTAATACTTGTTCACCCGGTTCTTGGCACCGATCTGCTTGCGATCGACATCACAGACGGCCATGACCTGAACGTCGTCCTGGCGCATGAGCTGATTCATGTTGCCGTTGCCCATGCCTCCGAGGCCAATCACCCCCAAGCCGATCCGCTCACTAGGTGCAGGACGATCTCCCTGACCGATCGCAGTGGCTGGAATAATAGTGGGCACCGCGAAGGCGGTGGAGGCTTTGAGGAATTGTCGTCGTTGCATTTCAAGAGATTCTAGGACTGGGCCATCAAGGCAAGCCAAAAGTGCAGCCAGTGGCTCACCGATTAATCCCCGACAACCAGGAAGCCTCTCGTCCATGGATCACAAATGTTTATGATTCCCATACTATACGGACCTATGATCTATCATTTCCACCTTGGTGCACGCCGCCTTGATAAAGCTGTCATGTCCTCTCGCAGCAGGCAAACCGCAGCGCTCTGCCGTGACTCTCGCGTTGAAGGCACTGTCCTCATGCGAATTACTAACAACACCCTAAATATCGAAAGCCTCATGCTAGAGAGCACCAAGTCATCCATCCTCGCCATGAAAACTCCCGGGTCTAATCGCATTGTAATCAACCATTTCGCCAGAGTCGGCCATTGCTGAGAATGGCACGGATCACAGATTGATGGTAGCCCAGTGGCTCTTACTAGTTTCGACCAATCCGCGTCCAATACCACATTCTCAGCCAGGAGGTTCCAAGTGGAAACGCACTCAAAGGAGTGAACTACTAGCATTTACGTTAGAAACGACCCTCAGGTATGTTCTGGTATCGTACCGGCATTGACGAATAGCCCTTCCGGCGATTGGTTTCGCAAGTGAACCGCCGATACTCTCATGCTATTCTAGCCATCGTCGTATTCGGAGCGCTTTGGTGGGTATCCAACAAACTAGTTGAGTGGCGAACCCCTCCTGAGAAACAACCGCCGAAACCGGTCATTCCCAGAGTGAAGGTGGTGGCCATGGAGGCCACGAAGATTCCCGTCTCCATCACTGCCAATGGCACTGTCCGGGCGCGCACGACGACACAGCTGACGTCGCAAGTGTCTGGCCGGATCGTTTCCGTGAATCCACAGTTCCTTGAAGGCGGCTTCTTTCGTGAAGATGAAATCCTCATCACCATCGATCCCATCTTCTACGAAACCCAAGTCGCAAACGCGAAGGCGCAGCTAGCCACGGCTCAGCTCGGCTTGGAGCGCGAAGAGGCTTTAGCCAAACGGATGCAACGTGATTGGAAACGTCTTGGAAAAGGCGAGCCTACCGGGTTGGCAGCGAACATACCTCAATTAGCGAAAGCGCGCGCAGATGTCGACGCCGCTCGCGCTGTCTTGAAGTCTGCCAAACAGGATCTCACAAACACACAGATCATCTCCCCTTACACAGGCCGTATCCGAACCAAGATGGCCGATGTCGGTCAAAGTGTTTCGGCAATGGGAGCCGTTCTCGCTGACATTTACGCCATCGACTATGCTGAAGTTGTCTTGCCCGTGTCTGCTGCCGATGCAAGCTTCCTCGATCTCCCACCGCTGGGAAGCCAGATCTCTGAGGATGCTCCCGTCACCGTACATTTGAATGATGGGAAAGGCCAAGCCTGGCACGGTCAGGTCGATCGATCGACTGGTATCATCGATCCTCAGAATCGCTTCGTCCGAGTCATTGTCCGAGTCGATGATCCCTACGGATTGGATGAACCTGGGCCGCCGCTACAAATCGGCCAGTTTGTCAAAGCTCGACTCCCAGGGCGTGTGTTAGAAAACGCTTTCAGTGTACCACGCGAGGCCGTCCTCCCTGGTGAGCGAGTCCTCGTAGTCGAAGACTCGCTCATCGCTACGCGGAAGGTCACTATTGCTCGAAAAGAAAGTGAGCGTGTCATTGTGACCGACGGACTAGAAACCGGGGAACGCGTCATTGTCACACGACTGTCCTATTACGCGGAAGGCATGACAGTAGAAGCCATCACTTCCGACAACGAGGCACCTTCAGGACAACTGATTGACCAAGTGAACGCTCCGTGATCGCCTGGTTCATACGCAATGGGGTCGCTGCGAACCTCCTGATGCTCCTCATCTTAGCAGGGGGAATCTTGGGTGTTTTTTCAGTTAATGTTAGGATGTTTCCAAAGTTAGACCTGCGGACTGTGACAGTGAACGTCGTCTATCCCGGAGCAGCGCCCGAAGAAGTCGAGCGCTCACTGGTCCTCCCCATTGAGGAAGCCGTGCAAGGGTTGGAGGGCATCAAGGAACTACGATCCGAGGCTCAAGAGAGTATCGGCACTGTGTTTATTGAAGCTGAACGCGGCTATTCCATGGCGAAACTGAAAGAGAACGTGAAGACGCGAGTGGACGCGATCATCACGTTTCCAGCAGAGGCAGAGCGCGCGATCGTCGATGAACTTGTCCTGGCAGAGGAAATCATTCGTGTCGCTATCGTTGCCGACACCGATCAGATAACATTACGTCGAATCGCCGCACAAGCTCGTGATGACCTCCTTAGACTCCCTGGCATCTCTCAGGTGAAACTGGACGGACTTCCCGATCTTGAGATTGCCATTGAGGTCGATGAAGAGACGCTTCGGCGATACGGTCTGACCTTCGAGGAAGTGGCCAACGCCGTCCGTCGCAGCTCCAACGATTTCCCGGGCGGCTCCGTGAAAACAACGGCTGCCGAGATCCTGCTCCGAGTGAAGCAGCAGGCCTACACAGGCGAGGCTTTCGAAGATCTCGTCCTGCGTGCGTCGCCAGATGGCACGCGCATCACGTTGGGAGACGTCGCCACTGTACGCGATGCTTTCGTGGATTCAAAGAGTGTCAGTTTATTCGATGGGAAACCTGCGGCCTTTCTCGTCGTCTATGCCGTTGGCAACGAAACGCCGATCGACGTCTCTGCCAAAGTTAATCAATTTGTAGAAGACGCGGGAACTCGATATTCCGATGCCATTCAATTTCATGCCTACGTCGATGGCTCGTTTTACCTGCGTGGCCGCCTCAAGACAATGCTGGTCAATGGCGGCATGGGGTTCCTGCTTGTCATGGTTGTCCTGACACTGTTCTTACGCCCATCGCTTGCCTTCTTTGTGGCTCTCGGAATACCATTCTCGTTTCTGGGCACGCTCTTCGTCATGCCAATCTTTGGCATTTCGATCAATATCATCTCCCTCTTCGCTTTCATTCTCGTACTTGGGATTGTGGTGGACGATGCCATTGTCGTTGGCGAAAGCGTGTTCTCCGAGTTTCAGCGCCATGGCCATAGTCTAGAATCTGCGGCCCGCGGGGCTGAGTATGTTGCCTTGCCGGTGGTCTTTGCCGTGCTCACCACCATGGTAGCCTTCGTCCCCCTTCTGGTTGTCCCTGGCTTTTCCGGCGATTTCTTTGCTCCCATCGCTGGGATCGTGATCCTCACTCTCTTCTGGTCCCTTGTTCAGTCCAAGATGGTACTCCCTTATCACCTGACGTTCTGTCGAGTTGGCAAGGATGAGAAGGAAACCAGTGCGTGGCTTCTCAAGATTCAGCGCGCCATCGCGAACGGCCTGGAGACCTTCGTCAAAAGATTCTACGAACCGGCGCTCCACGTTTGCTTGCGCTTCCGCTACGTCACCATGGCCTTGTTCGTTGGCCTCCTCCTAATCACTCTCTCACTAGTCAAAGGAGGCTGGGTGAAGTTCATTCCTTTTCCCGTCGTACCGAGCGACTACATTGTCATCCAACTGCAGATGCCAGTGGGCACCTCTCTCCAAGGCACTTCCGTAGCGGCGCAACAGATCCGCGATGCCTATGACACCCTGTTGGACGATCTTGAGAAGGAGTCCGTAGGGAATATCGGCAAGCATATTAGCGTCAGCCTAGGCGGTAACCAGGGCTTCGATCAACGCCAGATCGGCTCCGCTAGTAATCGCGCTGTATTCGTCTTGGAACTAACAAAGTCTGAACAACGCACACTATCAGCCGTGGATCTCGCCAATCGCTGGCGAGAGTGTATTGGCGTCATTCCCGGCGTGAAATCCATGCAGATTATCGCAACCGCCGCATTGAACGATGAGAAGCCTATCAATGTGCAACTTGCGGGCGGCACCTTCGAGGATCTTCTCACGGCAAAGGAGGAAGTCATGCAGACACTGCGAACTTACAAAGGGGTCTTCGACGTCACGGACAACTACAGTGGCGGCAAACTCGAGATGCAAATGAAAGTCAAACCAGATGGCGAAGCTCTTGGAGTCACTGCCTTCGAACTCGGCTCCCAGGTACGGCAGGCATTCTATGGAGCCGAGGCAGAGCGCATCATTCGCGGTCGTGACGAAATCAAAGTGATGGTGCGTTACCCTAGGAGTGAGCGCGACTCTCTAGCAGATCTCGAAAACCTCCGCATCCGGCTACCAGACGGACGCGCCGTCGCCTTCGATGAAGTGGCCGAGATCCAATTTGGCGAAAGCTACACCACGATCAACCGCATGGAACAAGAACGTGTCGTCAACATCACGGCAGACGCCGATAAGGAAAGCGTCGACGTGCAATACATCAATGCCACGCTGACCAGCGAGATCATTCCCAAAGTCCTCCAAGGCTATCCCGGTGTGAAGTCCACCCTGAAAGGGGAAGCCAAGTCAAATGCTGAAATGTTAGAAAGTCTGAGCAAGAACGGCGTGCTCGCTCTCATCGTCATCTATGGCTTGCTCGCGATCCCCTTCAGATCCTACCTGCAGCCGTTCATCGTCATGAGCGTCATTCCCTTCGGCCTCATTGGTGCCATTGGCGGCCACTTCTTTACCGGTCAAAGCCTGAGCACCCTCAGCCTCTTCGGCATCGTCGCTCTCACCGGAGTGGTGGTCAATGACAGCCTTGTTCTCGTGGACTACGTGAACAAGGAGGCGCAGAAAGGGGTCGTCGTGCTTGATGCCGCCTGGGCCGCCGGGGCTAGGCGCTTCCGCCCCATCATCCTCACTTCGCTAACCACGTTTGCTGGGCTCATCCCGATTCTCCTGGAGAAAAGTTTGCAGGCTCAGTTCTTGATTCCGATGGCCACTTCACTCGGCTTTGGAGTGATCTTTGCCACGTTCATTACCCTTCTCCTGGTACCAGCTCTCTATCTTATTCTCAGTGACATCAAGTGGCTTGCACGGGCTATTGGCGGATTTATTCAACGCCAGTTTTGAAGAGCGGGAGAATGACATAGATCGTGATGATAGTCACTGCGAGGCTAGGGTTCGCTGCCGAGCATTATCTTCACAGGCACCCCAAATCTACCGAACAAAAGACGACAGCAGCCAAGCCCAGAGCCAGTTCGAAACCTCCGATTGGAGCAAGCGGAGCAACTCCCCTCCCTACATTAGGTGCTGTTCTACATGCTAGCCGCTTCGAAGTCCGGCCAATTCTTGCTCAATTCCTCCCAGAAGCATCTGCCGAAGAGCTCGAATCCCTAGCAGAACACTGGGGCCCTAAAGTAGGTCGCAATCGAACGTCCATCCTTATATGGAGGATGCTCCTAGCCCGTTGAGTCGAGCTCGATCCCATTCAAGCCCTCACGTTCGAGAAGGCCACGAAAGAACGGCGCCTCAACGGTTGGTGCTATCGCGTGTGGGCCTTGCAAGCGCCACGCGACGCGCTAGCAGCCGTACGGAAGGAAGAGGATTTCGATCGAACGGATCATCGGAGACGTCGCTGAGCGTCAGTTGTCCGCAGCCCTTCCCTTGATCGACGAGTTTCCTCACGACGAGGACACTCTTGAATCCATCTTTAAGTCATGGGCACGCGTGTCTCCAAAAGACGCCTTTGCCCGTGTGGAGACCTTGTCAGGAGACCTGCGAGACGCCGTTCTTCAAGCGATCGCGGGGACATCGCCTGAGAAGGCCCTCGCATTGGTAAGAGAAGAGGGTGGCTCTAAGATGAAGCGCCTAAATGCGGAAGCGTCCGTTCTCTCCAAGCTCATCAAAGAGGATCCTATTGAGGCGACTTCTCATGTTCTCGCCATGACTCCCGGTAGAAAACGCTATAAGCTACTGGGACAACTCGTTAGAGAACGCGCGCAAACGGCCCCCGAAGACACCCTTGCCTGGGGCAAGACCTTACCGGAAGGCTCAGATAAACAAGCCGTCATTGCAACAGCGGTTTCCAGGCCAGATTTAGACGTTCAAGGAATCGTTAATCTGCTAGACGAAATCGGTTGGCATCATGCGGCTAAAAATGCGTTAGACGCTTCACAGGTGATTTCACTTGACGGTGCCAGCGGAGGCTACAACGACGACGGTAGCCTTAAAGGTAGCATAAGAACAGCATTGCCCAGGTGACCGAATATTGGGCAGCAAATGATCCCGACGGAGCAGC
>JAACDM010000536.1 GCA_009936795.1 Verrucomicrobiaceae bacterium
CTAGAGGAGATGCATCGTGCATTTCCCAATAATACAAAGCTGCGTTGCCGTTCTAGCACGAATAACGAAGACCTGGAGGGTTTTAATGGAGCGGGACTCTACAACTCTTATACACAGCATCTGGATGAAGGGCACCTCATCAAGAGCATGCGTCAGGTTTGGGCGAGTTTGTGGACCTATCGCGCCTACGAGGAACGTCACTTTTATCGCATTAATCACTTCGCGGTGTATATGGGAGTGCTCGTTCATCCCAACTACGAGGACGAGAAAGCTAACGGCGTTGCCGTAACTCGAAATATCTATGACCCGAGATTTGAAGGGTACTACGTGAATGTCCAGGTTGGTGAGGATCTCGTGACTAATCCTGAGGATGAATCGATTCCCGACGAATTCCTCGCTTGGTTTTTCAGGGATGAGATGGAGATCCAGTATGCTCGTCAATCGAATCGCGTGGTTGAGGGCGAGACGGTCTTGAGCGACTCACAGATTGATGCTCTCGTTGACGCTCTTGCAGAGGCACACATTCACTTCGAACAACTCTATGACATAGGCGAGTTCGCCTTGGACGTTGAGTTCAAAATAACCCACGATGACAAGCTTGTGCTCAAACAGGCTCGCCCGTGGAGATGGCCCAATGCCCCGGAAGCAGAAGGTTTACCGTGTCAGTGATTGATAACCAAATGCCCCAACCCAGCAGCCTAACAAGGCTGGACTCCACCACGATGGCGTCGTGTCGAGAAATGCGGAGTCATTAGTGAATGAGATTTCTCCCCGTATTTCTTCGGTTAGGGGCGGCAAGAATCCGAAATGGACGCATTTAGACTGGTAATGGTGTCACTGGCAGGTTGGGTGAACCAGCAGCAAGCGCACGTGATCGAAGGGACCGAGGGCCGTCGTAAGCGGTTAGAGGGATTGCTTTGTTACTACTACGGGGAGGCAGTATGATCCCGAGCGGTTTGAACTTCCGGACAGCACGGGATGAGCGATCTACGTTCAACGAGACTCGCTGGTATAACGCGGCACTCATGGCAGGCTTCTGCATGCGTCTCTCATTCCTGGCCTTGATCATGCTCGCGGCATGTGACCCGATCACGAAGCCAGCGAATAACGCCATAGAGACCAGCGAGCAGTCTATGGCATCGCCTATCGACGAGGCTAAGGAGGACGCCACCTTGGCGCTGCGAAGTCTGGCCGATCCGGCTAACAGCGGCGACCGCTCAGCGAACGTACGAATGCAGGAGGCCTGTTATTGGGTCACGCAGGGCGCTTCCATCAAGGAAGCGATCGATGATACAGCGCGCGGGCGTCTGGTCAAGGCGGCGATCGGGCGCAACGTCGCGATACTGAAAAGTTTGGGATGCCTCACGCCGAACAATCTGGAGAAGCTCAGGCGAGGTCGGTCGCCCATTATCACACGTGGCTTCTATGCCGGAAAGGATGCGGAAGTCACTCCCATCGTTCCAGTCGCCGCTTATCCTGAGTTTGGTAATTGGCTTGGTAATCTCGAGGTCATGCCGATTACGTTGAATCGTCGGAAAGGCGAAAGGATGGGCGTTCGGGAGATCAGCTTCTTGACGACGTTGCGCCTGGCGATGAGGCGAGTGGATTGATCAGCGTGGAAATATCCCGAAATCACTCCGACGAGTAGTCGATCAGTTCTGCAGGCACTTTCATCACGAGAGAAATCGCCAAGGGTTAGACAATAAAATCATTGAACCGAATTTCGGTTCGGATCGCGAGGGTGGGGTGAATTGCCGTGATCGGCTTGCCGGGTTGCTTCGCTACTACTACCGGGATGCCGCATGAAAGGGCGACGACTCGAGTTTTCGGACAGCACGGGGTGGAACACAGGTATAGAGCCGTGCTGATCCTGGCCATCAGGCGATGACGTTGCTTTACTACAACTATTCCTTAACGATCCTGAGTCGATAAAAGCTGCGTGGTTCCATGGGCAGCTTGTCTGTGACCGTGAGCTTGGTAGGGTCATTGGCATCACTTGCGACCATCACTTCACCGGAGATGAAGGTATGTGACTCGTTTTCGAAACGGTAGATCTCGCTGTAGCCACCGACTGCGTGGCTGCGTTCGAGGATGTAGCAGAGGCCAGTGGCGCCTGGACGGTAGCCGAAGGTGATGTCGAATCCGCCACTTGGATTTGTGCTGAGGAGAGGTTTGCGGTTAGAGTTAGCGTCGGACTTGCTGCCATCAGCACCAACACCGAACTCAAAGCCATTGGCATCAGTATCGCCATCGCTGTCGCCGGTGAACGAGGCGGTGGCATCGCCTAACATTTCTAATGCCCATGTGCTGAAAGTGTTAGCGCTACCCCATTCCACAGAGCCGATGTCGGCACGCTGGCCGATGGGCCGGGGAAAGCCACGCTGATCGGTGGCATGTGGGCTGGAGCCGCCGGCATCGATGAGGGGACTGTTAGGTAGTGGGGGCCGGGTCAGAGTGGGGCCTCCGTGGTCGCCCAAACTTGCGAGCATCGGATCTGCCCCAACGAGGACGCTTGGTCCTTCGGTGAGTTTGGAGTCTTGGAGACTGGAGAAGAAATTGACGCCATTGGTGACCACGGCAATCTCGCTCGAACTATGCACAACCGATGAGGCGCCTGTGAGGATGGTGTTTTCCAGTGTCAGGGGATCATCACCCAATCGCCAAATCCCTCCAGCAAAGCCTGCCGTGTTGTCTGTGAGAGTGACTTGTTTTAGCGTTAGGGGTCCTTGCGTAAAGATGCCACCACTGTCACCGCTGGAGGAGTTATTCGCCACCGTCGAGCGCTCAATAATCATGGTACCCTGATTGCGGATGGCGCCACCAGTGCCCGCGGTGTTGTTGGCCAGCGTGCAGGCCTCAATGGTCAAAGTACCAGATGAGTTGAAGATAGCTCCGCCTGCCGTTTGCGGCCAAGTGCCTATGGCCTCTCCGTTAATGAAGTTGAGCCCTATCAGATGCACGGTTGGTGCCCCCGTCATTTTGAGGACGCCGAACCCATTGGATTGCCCATCCAAAGTGAGGCCTTGTTGTAGGTCAGAGGCATCAACGGTAAGGCTGCTACTGATGGTGAGTTGTGATTCCAAAGCTATGGTTTCTCCATTGAGGTCCGGGTGGAAGGTGACTACGGCACCTTCTGCTCGTGTCAGGACTTCGCGCAGAGAATGCTCCCCGGAGTCGGCATTGTTCTGCACGAGAAACACACCGTTGAGAGCGAAGCCGTAGATGGGGAATGGCTGGTCAGGATCGGTTGAGGACCATGTTAGGGTTCGGCTGCTACTATCGGCAGTGAAGGCATAGTCCAACCGCAATCCCGCGTCCTGACCAAAGTGGTGGGCATCGACGCTCCGCTTGTCGAGGCCAGATTCGAAGGTGGCGGTGCAGGGAGTGCTGCCCGAGCCGACGGAGAATAGTGAGAGATTGTAAAGGTGACCTGGAGTCAGATTTTGGAAGGTGAGACTTCCTGGAGCGCTATCGGAGAGGAACGTCGCCGCCATGGTGGCGCTGCCGCCCTGGCCACTGGTCAGGGCATTGGTGTCACTACCCACTTGATTTAGACCCGTGCTTGAAAAAACATCGGTGACGGCCGGATCAGTCCCAGAAATTCCTGTGACGGTCACTCCGTTGATAGTGGCATCGGAGGCACTACCGAAATTATAGGCGCTGACAAGATTGTTAGTCTCAATGCCTGAGGAATTATCATCCGACCATGGAAGAACGGACCAAGTGTCTTCAGTTTTCCGGGAGATGGTGAAGTTATCCAGCAGGAGAACGGCTTCGGAAGACGAGCTGCAAGTCACTGCAAGCGTCGCTGTAGTCGCTGTGGCTGTGAATGGTATGGCAACCAGGCGGTAGGGGACCGTAAGATCACCGGCCACGGCCACTGGTGCCACGCGCAATGAGGTGGTGTCACCATTGACTTGAATGGCCACCTCGGGAATGGCTGACCCGGCTTGGGCATTGACCTGAAAGCAAAGGGCGTACGATTTCCCGCTCTCCAAATTAATCAGTCCCTGATCACTGCTTAGCGTCACCGGTGCGGATGCGTCGGATCGTAGAAAGGCGACTTGACTTCGGTTAGGCACGGCACCGTTGTTAGCGTAGGAAGAGGTGCCATTGGCAGGGTTCAGCCCTGCACGGCTCGGATCAGAGGCTGTCCAGCCTGTGATGGTACCATTGCCTGCGTCTGCAATGTGTCCGGGGGAGGTCGAGAAAGCGTCTTCTTCGAAACTGGGGTTCACCACGGGGAGGGCGGTTTGTAGCGAGTAGCCGGAAAGCCAGTGGCTGGTGTCGCCAGCAAGATCGTCATCGCGATCAATGAAGATTCTGAGCGTGTCGACCCCAGCGACGAACCGGTAAGAGATGAGGACTGCAGGCGACTGGTCTGCAACCCCGTTTATGGTGGTAACTGCCCCTGATTCCATGGTGATGGTCAGGGACTGCCCGGTCTCGCCTTCCCAGTAGGCCTGGAAAAGATACTCTTGGCCGGTGGTAAGGCCCCCGATGGCCATTTCGATGCCGTCTTTCACGGCAACGCCACTGAGAAGCTGATCCAGGGCGGAGTCTCCCGGTAGTCCGGACATGCCGTTGCGCGTGTCACCTTCAGAGTCGAAGTTATCGGTAAAGCCGGAGCCGGCTGCGCTGCCTGCCCCGTGGAGCAAGCCATTAACGATCACGGCGGCTTCGCCAAAATTTGCTGCGGAAACCAAGGTTCCCACGCTTTTCACGATGTCAGTTTCCTCGTCGAGGGTCGAAATAGTGAGGTCACCCGGTATCCAAGTTGGGTCGACGACTTGTTCGGAGATCATGAGGTTTTGTTTGGGTAGCGAAAGGATCAATGCCGTGACGCTTGAGGCGACGAAGCGCGGGTCGGCGTTGTAGATGGCGTTGTCACGGTTGGGCTGGTAATAGAAGGTTCCGTCTGCGCACTGAGAGAGAGAGAACCACCAACGATTGTCGTTCATTAGGTTCTGGAAGCTCGCTGGATCGATGTGCGTTCCCATGGCGGCGTAGGCCATGCCGATTGTGGGCGAGCCGTGGGTGTCAGGGAAGCTTTGTGGATGGCTACCCATGAATCGGGCGTGGTTTAGCGCCTGGCCGCGGTAGGCCGGGTGCGGGTATGGGCTCATCCAGTGGGCGATGGCTGACGCCCCGGTACGGCCGGTATCTGCCCAGGCATCTGGATTGCCTCCCGATCCATCCGTGTCAGCGTACCAGACATAACCGTTTGAGCCGGTACCTTTTACAAGAAAGTCGTAGGCGGCGTCGAGGCGGCTGCGATCGACTGTGACGCCAACTCGATCCATGAGTGCAAGTGCCAGGGCTCCCTGACCGGTGGTCATACAGATGGGTCCGTAGCCTTCGAAGCCAGGATTGTGCCCCCAACCGCCAAAGCCATTCACCGTTGCATCGACGTCGTGGGTTTGGGGGAGAACCAATTGGGAAATGTCCCTGTATTGGCTGTCTATCAGATAGGCGTAAAGCGTTTCGAGTTTGGTCAGGACCCAAGCTTCGCTCGTTTTTTCGTAGTATTCTGACAGGTAGATAGCCGCGGCGAGGTACTTCCAGTGATGCAGCCCGTGCTGAGGAATCGGATCATTCGTCTGGTTGTGATAGTAGGTCGCGAGATTAGCCGCAGCGGTCATGCTGGCCGCGCTGCCGTCAGCGAGCAATGCCAGTCCAGCAAAGATGCTGTTCTCGTGACCTCCCTGGCCTTGCCAGGTGCCATCGGTTAACTGGGTATTGCGGAAGTAGGTGAGCAATTCGGCGAGGATAAGATCGGATTTCGGGCAGTTTGCCGGGTAGGTGGCTGAGTAACTACCGTAGACCGTCCCAACATCGAGTTGGGCGCTTTGTGGAGTTCCGCCTCGCTCGAAAGACACCTCAAGGAGGCCGTCGACAGACTGAATGTCGTCGAGAGCAAATCCGAATTCACTAATCGGTCCCTGAGCACCAAACACATCGGGGCCATAACCGTCCTGGTGGTCCTCGGTAAATGCCTGACCCTCAACCCCGGTGATCACGTCGTCGATCTGAATCAGCCCGGCTGCAGGTGTACCCGGAAACACATATTTCACCACCAGCGTCCTGGGTGCGTTGGGGTCGAGTTGGACTCTCAATCCCGTGATGCCTAGGTTGTAGAACCAGCCAGGAACGGCGGCGTCGGGGCCAACGGTTGTCGTCTGGTTCCAAGGGTATCCACTTTCATTGTAGTCGACTTGTGCCTTGGCGGCGCCACTGATGGTTACAAAAATGAGAAGAGCGAAAAGGGCTTTCACGCGAAAGGTTTGCTGTCTCGCACTGGAAGATAATAGCTTATCGTTCATGGAGTGAGGCTCGCCGGAGTTCCTCCGGCAGTCAAGCTTTCCGAGGCAGCGGCAAGCTTGAGATGCGCCGTAGTATCTAGACATTCGACTGCCGCATGAGTTACTGAGCTTGAATTAGTTGTGGAATAGGATTTCCCACTGTATCTCTTCGTTAGGTGACCGCAGGAGTCTGAAATGGAGGTATTCAGGCTGATGTTGGTGTCTCTGGCGGGCCGGGTGAACCAGCAACGAGAGCACGTGATCGACTACTTGCAGGAGAAGATCCGAGTTCTGAAGGAGCAGCGTGGCGGAAAGCGAATGAGATTCACCGACGAACAAAGATGTCGATTGGCACGCAAGGCCAGAAGAATTGGCGAAAGGCGATTGAAGGAGATCGCGGGAATGGTGACGCCCCAAACATTGCTCGCTTGGCATCGCAAGCTGATCGCGAAGAAATATGATTCGAGCGGGATGAGAAGGGAAGGGAAGAGAAGAAAAGAAAAGAAAAGAAAAGAAAAGGGAAGGGAAGGGAAGGGAAGGGAAGGGGAGTGGGGCGCCCACCGTCCAGAGACGAACTTCGCTGTCTCGTGGTGAAGATGGCCGTGGGGAATCCGGAATGGGGTGATACGAAGTTGCAAGGAGCTTTGGCCAATCTTGGACATGAGATAGGTCGTGGAACCATAGCCGAGATGCTAAAACAGTCAGGATTGGAGCCAGTTCCAGAAAGGGGCAAGAAAACGACGTGGGGCGAATTCCTGAGAACGCACTGGAATCTCTTGGGAGCTACAGATTTCTTTACGGTGGAAGTGTGGACGCTGGGAGGATTGGTCCGTTACCATGTGCTTTTCGCGATTCGACTCGCGAGTCGTAAGGTGAATATTGCCGCGATCATTCCTGAGCCTGATAGAGATTGGATGAAAAAGATTCCGAGAAACCTGACAGACTGTGAAGATGGGGATCGCTATTTGATTCATGACCGAGCGACACTCTTCACGGGAGAGTTCCAGGCGAGTCTCGAAAGTGAGGGAGTGAAGCCAGTGAGGCTACAGTGCGATCACCGAATCTGAACGCCTAGGCAGAACGATTTGTGCGAACGATCAAGGAAGAATGCCTATCAAAGACGATTCTGATAGGAGAGGGTTCATTGAGGCGGGTGGTAGGATGGGAGTTCTGCAAGGGGAGTTCGGCAAGCACTACCATGGAGAGAGGAACCACCAAGGATTGACGAACGGGATCATCGAGCCGGAGTTCACTTCACCAATGGAAGGGAGCGTTGAATGTTGTGAACGTTTAGGCGGATTGCCGTGCTACTACTACCGGGAGGCAGTATGAATGCAGAGCGATTCGGATTTCTGGACACTACGCCTCGGATTTATCCATTGCGGGAGTGGCAAATTGCCGGATCTTTGAGCATGAACATTCCTCTAATGCTTTTCGCCCCTCTGGCCTCTTCCCTGAAGGCCGCAAACTAAAGTAGGCTAGAGCGCGAAATGATGGTGTCCCTTCAGCAAAGTCATCGATTTTGTAGAAGCTTCTTGTCTGCGATGTGGGCAATACTTCATGTCAGTGTGCTGTTAGGTCAGGAGGTTGGTGAGCCTGCTAGCGACTGGTGGTCGTTGCAGCCGGTGATTGCTCCAGCCGTTCTTGACGCTGATGCAGGCATTGACCATCCCATCGATCAGTTTCTGCATGCCGAATACCGCTCAAGTGGGCTCACGCCAGTCGGCTTTGCTGAAAAGCTCACACTGCTTCGGCGTGTGTATTTGGATCTGATAGGCTTGCCACCGACACCCGCCGAACAGGAAACATTTCTCGCTGATGAGTCACCGGAGGCTTATGAGAAGGTTGTGGATCGGCTGCTCGAAAGCGAGCAACACGCGGTTCGTTATGCTCGCCACTGGTTGGATGTCTTGCGCTACACGGACGAGGATTCGAGAATGATAGCAGCCACGGGGATGCATCTTTGGCGCGACTGGGTCATCAACGCCTTGGATGACGATCTTCCCTATGATGACTTTGTGCAGATCCAATTGACCGGTCGCCGTGCCGATGAACGGACGCGGATGTCGGCCACGGGTTATCGTTCTGAGAGGGAGCCGCGTCCAGGAGATCGCTTTGCCCTTGGGTTTCTTGCGCGCGGCAGCAGCACGGGAGAGAATCCAGAGAACTTGGCGATCAATGCGGTGGACACGGTGTCGTCCGCCTTTATGGGAGTGACAGTAGCTTGCGCGAAATGTCATGACCACCTGTTCGATCCGATTTCCGAGGTCGACTACTATTCGATGAAGGCTTTGTTTGATCCGCTAGTGCTTCGCAAGGTGACGCTGGCCAGCGCTGTAGAATTGATGGAGGCGGGCAAAGCCATGGCGGAAAGAGAGAAGAAGCGCGCGCCACTGGAACGCGAGCTGACCGAGCTGTTAGCGCCTTTCAAACAGCGTCTCTATAGTGAACGTGTCGAGATGCTGCCGTCCGATGTGCGGGCGATCATTCTGAAGCCCGAAACAGCGCGTAGTGTCGCTGAGCAGAAGATCGCCGATGACTACTTCCCGATCCTGCGAATCGACGGCGGCAAGATCAACGAGATCCTGCCTGACGCTGTGCGAAAGCAATCCCGTGCGTTGGAGGAACGCCTTGATGAGGCGTCACGGGCGTACGGCCGCGGCCCCAGGATCCGTTCGTTTTACACCGTTGAAATCGATCCTTTTCGTGCGCAGGAAAAGAGCTATGTCCTGACTAGCGCAGACACGAATCGGCCCGAGCTGGACAATGAGGTGCGACCGGGCTGGCCATTCACGAAAGGCGACTACGACTTTCGTGAGGGCCACATCGAAGCATTCGCGGATTGGCTGACCGCTCCAGAGAACCCGCTCTTCGCTCGTGTTGCCGTGAACCGTTTGTGGCAGTGGCATTTCGGTGTCGGTCTGCACAGGCAAGCGAGTGACTTCGGTAAACAAGCAGGTAAACCGACACACCCGAAGCTGCTTGATTGGCTAGCGGCGGAGTTTGTGAAAAGCGGCTATCGTATGAAGTCCATGCATCGTCTCATGGTGACATCGGACGCCTACAAGAGGGCGTCCGATGCAGGATCGGAATTCGCGAAGAGTCAGCAGATCGATCCTCGCAATGACACACTCTGGCGTTTCCCTCTGCAACGGTTAGAGGCGGAGCCCATCTGGGATGCCATTCACGCGGCGGCAGGCAATCTCGATCTGGAGGTCGGTGGCCGCTCATTCTACCCGCGTGATGATGACGAGAAGCAGCGCCGTGGGATTTACATCAAGCGAGGATTCTCCCAGAGTCGCGATGTGACTCCGAATTTCTTGCAGACTTTCGATGTGGATGACGGACGCGTGCCGTGTCCTCTGCGGACGCAGACGGTCACCGCGCCGCAGTCCTTATTTCTTATGAATAGCCCGGAGATCGAAACGGCCAGCAAACTGTTAGCAAAGCGGATTCAGTTAGAATCTGGAGGCGTTTTAAGCAAGGCAATCCAACTTGCCTACCAGCTGACCGTCGCGCGGCCCCCAACAGAGTTCGAAACCGATCGAGCCCTCGACTATCTTCAGAACGATGCGGGACGTGTCAAACAACTGTGCTGGCTCCTCTTCAATCTCGATGAGTTTATCTATGTTAGGTAATTCGCGGCGCTGCTTTCTGCATCAAGCTGGTGGCGGGTTCTTCGGCGCCGCGTTGGGTGGCCTCCTTGCTGAGGCAGGAGAGATCGAGAACGCGCTGCTCCATCCGCATGCTGAACCCAAAGCGAAGTCGGTCATCTTCCTCTTCATGTGTGGGGGTGTAAGTCACCTCGACACCTTTGATCCGAAAGGCAACAAGCACGTGGGTAAATTCATCGACGCCATCGGTTTCGGCGACAACTTGGCAGAGATGCAGCGCCCTGTCATTGCTTGCCACCGCACCTTCACGCGTTATGGGCAATCCGGCACCCCGGTCTCCGATTGGTTTCCGAATGTCGGTAGCGTGATCGATGACATCGCGGTCGTGCGGTCGATGTGGTGTCACGAGGGGAACCATTTCCCGGCGGTGATCGAAACGACGACCGGACATCGTGGGCGAGCGTTTGATCATCCTTCCTTTGGTGGCTGGGTTTCCTACGCGCTCGGAAGTCCTAACAAGAACCTGCCGAGCTTCGTGAACATCGGCCGGCCATCGTCGCCCGTGCAACTCACCGGGGGTTATCTCGGAGCTTCGTATTCCGCGACGCCGTTTCAGGCTGGAAAGACGCCGATCCCAAACCTCTATCCTCCCAAGGACGGTTCCGCTACGGAGCGCGATCGGCAGATGCGGTTGCTGCAAAGCATGAACGCGGACTTCCGCCAACGCTACGCGATCAACTCTGACATTCAGGCCAGAACGAAAGCCTACGAACTCGCCGCCAGGATGCAGACCTCCGCGCCCGAAGCCGTGGATTTCGCCAAGGAACCGGCGCACATTCAATCGCTCTACGGCCTGGACGACGACCACACTCAGGATTTCGGGAAACAACTCCTCCTCGCCCGTCGCCTCGCCGAGCGCGGTGTGCGCTTCATTCAAATTTGCCATGCGGGTGGAGGCAATGGCGGTTGGGACGCTCACGGTGATATTCAGAGTCACGAACCGCATTGCCGTGCCACGGACAAACCGATCGCGGGCCTGATCAAGGATCTCAAACAACGTGGCATGCTCGATGACACGCTCGTCGTCTGGACGAGTGAATTCGGCCGCACTCCGTGGTCGCAGAACACCACGGGACGCGATCACAACCCGAAAGGCTACACCTCTTGGATGGCTGGTGGCGGTGTTAGAGGCGGCATCGTGCATGGTGCTACGGACGAGGTCGGCTACCGAGCCGTGGAAAGCCCGCACTACTACAGCGATCTCCATGCCACCATTCTGCATCAGTTAGGGATTGATCACACTAAGATGTTTCTGTCAGAGCTCGGCCCCGTATCGCAACTCGTCGAAGACAGCCACGGCCCAATTCAGGAGATTATCGGTTAAGGATTGTGCCTTGTTGTCAGTGCGATCTTCAAAGTAGCAGGCATGATTACCCCGGAAACGCTCTTTACGACCGACCTTGAAAAAGCTGCGAGTTCTCGCATGCTACGGAAGATGATAGACTTTCGCTTCGCCCTCTCGGCGGCAATGCTGTATCTCTGTCAGATCTTCCTATGGGCAGTCGATCCCGAACCCGTTGAGATCCCAGGGGTGGCCAATGCCTTTCTTGTCACCGAGCAAATTCTATCCGGGTCGGAACCTAGCGGCATAAATACCTTTGCTGCTCTCAGAGAAATGGGCGTGTCAGTGGTCGTGAGTGTCGATGGTAGAAGGCCTGACGTTGATGCCGCGAAGCGCCATGGGCTCCGGTACATTCATCTGCCAATCGGCTACGACGATGTGCCAACAGAACGCCAAGCTCAACTCCTCCGCGCTGTCGGTTTGTTAGGCAAGGATAAAAAACTCTACCTGCACTGCCACCATGGAAAACATCGAGGCCCAGCCGCCGTCGCCATCCTCGGTCGAGATCAGGAAGCATGGTCGGCGGAGAAGGCTGAAGATTGGCTGCAGACAGCAGGCACGGCCGAGGATTACCAAGGTCTCTTTCGTGCTGTGAGGGAATGGAAACCAGTTGAGGAAGCGCAACACTTCTTCGCCGACAAACTCCCCGAGACCGTTGAAGCGCCTGGCATTGTCGAAGCCATGGTCGCCCTTAATCGGCATCTTGATGACCTCAAGACCGTTCAGAAGGCTGGCTGGAAACCGCTATCGGACTCCGATATCTCTCCGATGGAAGTGGCGACATTGCTTTGGGAAAACTACCGTGAGACAGCGCGTCTATCAGAAACGCAAAGCCGCCCAGCCACCTGCCGGAAGCTGCTAGAAGAAGGAGAACAAGCCGCCAAACGTCTGCGAACAGCCGTTCAATCCGGAAAGCCCTCACGCATGGACGAAGCGC
>JAACDM010000537.1 GCA_009936795.1 Verrucomicrobiaceae bacterium
CCTAGAAAGAAGTTTGGAGCGAAGGCCGATGGCGCGTTCTCAAGCCCGGCGGTGTTGAATGGGAGAAATCCCCCAGGACTTGTCTTGAGTCGTCCCGTGCCATCGAGTGTGCGAAGCGCGGATGCCCGTTCTTTGTCAGAGCCGTAGACATTGGAGGCGTCAATAAAAGCGCTGATGCTGTTCATCTGTTGGCGAATGGCAGAGTTGTCGACCTCGTAGTCGGATCGGTCCAGGGCGATGACTTGAGTGCCTGTGTTTGTGGGGGCGAGTTGAGGGTCAGCAGCTGGCACGCTGATGCCGAAGCTCTCGACGGGATCCGCAGCGTGAGTAAGGTCAATGTCATGATCAACAAACTGGCCCCACTGCCAGAGGTAGTCTGACGCCCTTGCTCTGTTCGGAATATAGGTATCCTGAGCTGCGCAGGCATTGCTGACAGCACGAGCGCTTGGGCGATTGTCGCCAGAAGGAGCCTCAAGACCATCGGTGTAGTTCTCTTCTGTAAGCCGCAGTAGTCTGACGCCGACGCTGCTTTGTGAGGGGCGTCTAACGTTGTTTCCCATACCGTCTGCCGAGCGGTACTGGGTGGGGAACTCCAGCTCTTGACCTTGGATGGGATCGTTTACCGTATTGGGCGGCGTGCGTGGCGGCCGTTGACTATTGGTGCCGCGGGCTCGAGGTGTGGCGCGGGTTGGAAATGGGGGCGGCTTGCTGGCCGCGCACGCGCTGGCCACCTTGCCGTTCGCCCCCGCGATCACGCTGGGACCATGCGGTGGTCAGGGGGAGGCTTAGAGCCACGGCAACGATTGTCACGCGGTGCCGTGACAGAGGGTTTCGTTTCATGGGATTGTTTAGTTAGTGGGTGGGAAGTGATCGACAAACGGGGGATCCAGTCGTCGGGTGTCTTCGTCACCCTCCTAACTAAGACCGCTCACATGACGGGAGTGAGGGAGGAAAGATGAGAAAGTTGTCATGCTCTCGCCTCGACCAAGATGAACGCTATCGGTTTCCGCGAATGACAGAATGTTCATCTGGAAGATTTTGCATCGGACAAATGGCGATCTTGGTCTTAAGATTACTGGGTGCATGTCCTAGTGGTAGAAGATCAGCCGAAGATCGCTTCCTTCGTTCAGAAAGGTTTGGAAGAGCAGGGGATGGTAGTCGACCTGTGCCTTGATGGCGATGAGGGCTATGAACTTGCGAAGACGGGATCTTACGACGCGCTGGTCCTTGATATCATGCTTCCGGGGCGTGATGGCTTGAGCATTCTGCGCAATTTGAGAGAACAGAAGAATCAGGTGCCCGTGCTCTTACTAACGGCGAGGGACTCTCTTAACGAGCGCGTTGAGGGGCTCAATCTTGGGGCTGATGATTATCTGACAAAGCCCTTCTATGTCGAAGAATTGACGGCGCGTTTGCATACGATTGTCAGACGATCTAGCGGCCAGAGTCTTAATGTGCTTCACGTGGAGGATCTGAAAGTGGATCTGATCAAGAGGGAGGTGACTCGCGGTGGCGATAACATTGATCTGACCGCCCGTGAGTTTGAATTGTTAGAGTATCTCATGCGGAGTCCTGGGCGCGTTTTCACGAGGATACAGATCTGTGAGCATGTGTGGAATTATCACTTCGATCCGCAGACAAATCTGGTCGATGTCTATATCAAGCGGCTTCGAAAGAAGCTTGATCAGCCCTACGAGTTGAAGCTCATTCAAACGGTACGCGGCGTTGGTTATCGCTTGGGTAGCAAGTCCTAGAGAATGAAATCTTTTCGGCTCAAGCTCGCCGTGATCATGGCTCTAGTGCCAAGTGTGATTGTACTTGCGTTTGGGCTCGTCGCTTGGTGGACCCTTCATCGGCAGATGCTGACGTCGCTGGACCTTAAAATGACATTGCCAGGCAATGCGCTGTCTCGCCAGGTCTCGCCAGACACGGATACTTCCAAGTTTCAAGAATGGAGCCAGACCTTTCTTGAGGGAGTTCCTGCTGGGGGGCGTCTCGTTTCGTGGGTCCTCGTGATGAATAATCGCTCTGGCGAGGTTCTCAGTGCTAGTGATAAGGGCATTGCCGATGTCAAGGTACTGAATAGCTATCTACCAAAGGATAGTGACTTTGTGAAGGTGCCGCGAATGGATCCTCCTAGCCGTCGAGGTGAGCCTCGGGGGAGGCAGCGGCCTCCCGGTTTTGAAGATGGCCCGCCACCTCGCCGAGGTCGCGGTGGTGGCCCTCCGCCATCCAAGCCCAAACGTGGAGGGGGAGAACGACGGCCTTCTGATAGGGGGGACTATCGCCCTCCGGTCTTCTTCTCGACTGGGGCTGCGACGGAGCAATGGAGGGTTGGAGCCTTTAGTAATCCCTACGCGACTGTGTTTGTTGGGGCCGATTTGGGGACGTTCCAAGCGGAAGTGGATCAAGTGCGCACGCATTTCATTTTAGCCGTGGGGGCTGGAATAGCGTTGTCGGCTTTGGCCGGTTGGATGATTGCTAGCAAAGCCATTCGTCCGATCGATCGGATTGCAGAGACCGCTGAACGCGTTACCGCGCTTGGGCTGGATCGGCGTATTGGGCTGACCGGGAGGGAGGACAAAGAATTCGCTAGGTTGATCAAGGTTCTCAACGCCATGATGGAGCGGCTGGAAGATAGCTTTCAGCATGCGGCTAGGTTCAGTGCCGATGCCTCTCACGAACTCAAGACACCGCTGGCTGTCATGCGTGGTGAGCTCGAGAGAGGGCTCAAGGAGTGCACGCCAGGTTCTGAACAAGAGCAGCGTTTCATCGAGCTTTCTGAGGAAGTGCACCGGTTGAATCAGATCACCGAAGCGCTCTTAACGCTTTCGCGTGCTGACTCTGGTTCGTTGCAGCTCGATACGACCGAGTTCTCTCTGAGTGATGCCTTGGAAAGCTTCTGCGAGGATGCAGAGATTCTCTGTCTGGACAAAGAGCTGACCTTTAATTCGAATATCGAGGACGGCCTCGTGATTTCAGCTGACTGCGTCTTGGTGCTCTCAGTACTTCATAACTTGGTAAGTAATGCCATTAAATACAATGAAGAGGATGGAGATGTGGTGATCAACGCATCGCGGTCTGTAAATGATGTGGTGATCGAAGTGGCCAACTCGGGGCCAGGAATTCCCGATGACCAACGTGACAGTATCTTCAGGCGTTTCTATCGAGTAGACGATGCTCGCTCGCGGCAGCGAGATGGCTTTGGGCTGGGATTGAATATTGCGATGGAGCTTACATTGGTGAATGGTGGAGAACTTCGCTTGCTGGATGACTCATCATCGGGACAAACCCGCTTTGCCGTGCAGTTCCCCGCTGTTTGAGATCAAATGTTGGACCTAGCCCAATGATAGCTGCCGCTGCACGTACTTGCCTAGCAGATCGAACTCAAGGTTTACCAGGTCGCTCGCTTGCTTCGTACCAAGATTGGTGACTTCGAGCGTGTGCGGAATGATCCACAGGGTGAACTGATTCTCTTCCAGATCGGCAATGGTGAGGCTGATGCCGTCGACCGCGATCGAGCCGCGCGAAATGACGAGTGGCTTGGCCGCTTCTGGGAGGGCGATGTCGATCTTGGTGTCTTGGCCTTGGGGGCGGACGGCTAGGACTTTGGCTGTCTCGTCGACGTGGCCTTGAACGAGGTGGCCGCTGAGTCGATCCGTTGGAAGAACGGCGCGCTCTAGATTGACTCTGTCACTTGGCGAAAGTTGGCCAAGATTGGTCACGTTCAACGTTTGTTGCAGGAGATCAAAGGCGACATTGTTGTCGGTCACTTCAGTCACGGTGAGGCAGCAGCCATTGACCGCGACGCTTCCGCCGAGGGCGAGTTCGCTGGCGAAGGGAATCGCGATGAACAGACGAGCCCCGCCGTCGTCGAGAGTAGAGATCTGTTGAATCTCACCGGTGGCTTCGATAATACCTGTGAACATCAATTTATGTTAGAAAAGAAAGAGGAGTGCTAACAAGATAACAGCACAGACGGCCGTGGCTCCTACGGGAAAGGCTCCCCAGCGGGCATCTTCGTAGAAGGCTTGTTGCTTGTGCTGGAGTTCTTCGCCTTCTGTGCCTCGGAGTATCCAGATGGGGGTCATGGCAGCGACAACAAGCCGAGCAGGACCGTGTTGGAGGAAACGAGCGAGGCGTTTCACGCCGGAATCGACAACAGCCGCCTTGGCCACGCGATTGAGGTTGTTTAGGACGCGATTACAGAGCTCGTAGAACAAGCTGCCGCCGCGTCGATAGAACCAGTCGGTGTCTAGCACAATGGTGTCCGTGCGTTTCAGCCACTTGATCCAAACGAAGAACGTTAGCGCCGAGAGGAGAAGAAGCTGCATTTGGTGAACAAATTTCTCGAACTTCCAGGCGCTGAATTCGTAGGCCCCGTGATTCGGCAAGATGTTGTAGAGCGGTTGTGGGTAGACACCTAACGCGATGCAGAAGAATGCCAGGATAGCCATGCCGACGATCATGGCTTTGGGGGCTTCTTCAACGCGATGCCCTCGATCTTTGGCGAAGAAGACAAAGTAAGGAAACTTGATTCCAGCATGGAGGAATACGCCGGCGGAGGCGATTTCAAGAATCATCCATGGCCAAAAGAGGTGTTCGTAACCCGCCCCGGCGATGATCATGGTCTTGCTGGTGAAACCGCTTGTGAGCGGAACAGCGGAGATAGCGAGCGCGCCGATACAGCCTAACCAGAGACTCCAGGGCATGGACTTGTAGAGACCGCCGAGATCGGTGCATTTGCTTTTACCCACGCGGTAGAGCACGGCCCCCGCAGACATCCAGAGGAGAGATTTATAAATGATGTGGCAGAAGGCGTGGGCGACAGCCCCGTCTAGGCAGATGGCCGTGCCGATGCCGACTGCACAGACCATGACGCCGACTTGATTGATGATCGAGTAGGCAAGAATGCGCCGCATGTCATTCTCCAAAAGGGCATAGATGATTCCATAGACGGCCATGGCGCAACCGATGGCAATTAATATGTCCCAACCGGGATAGCCGCGGATGAGCGTGTAGACGGCGGTCTTGGTGGTGTATGCGCTGAGAATGACCGATCCGGTGACGGTCGCTTCGGGATACGCATCGGAGAGCCATGCCGAGAATGGAGGGGCTGCTGCATTCACCAAGAAGCCTAGCAGGATCATCCAAGAGCCTGCATGCTTCATTGTCTCGGGATCGAACTTGTCGAACGCTAGCGAGCCGCTGTGATGATAGGTGATGACGATCCCGGAGAGGAAGAAGAGCCCTCCGAGGATATGCAAGAGAACGTAGCGGAAGGCGGAACCGTAGGCGCGTTTGGTCCGACGCGCGAGGATCAGCATGGTCGAAGCGACGGCCATGATTTCCCAGAAGATATACAGAGAAATAAGATCGCCGGCGAAGACAGCACCCAAAGCGCTACCGATGTAGAGCAGTGCAGACACGTGTTGCGAGTTGTCTTTGACGTGGAAAGCGTAGATAAACGCGGCCGTGGCATTGATCGTGAAGATATAGCCAAAGGCTTTGGAAAGCTTGTCGACTCGGAGAAAGGTTAGATCTCCAAAGCCAGCCAGCCAGGAGTGGTTCCAGAAATTTCCAATGGGAAGGTAGGCGACAACGAAGAATGCCAGAGCAGGAAGGCCAATGACATAGAGGCTGCGGGCCTTGCCTTTAAACAACGGGACGAGCAGTGCTCCCAAGAGCAGCACGAATGCGGGGTGGAAGGTCATGAGGGGGAGTCCTCCTCTCCATCTTCGTCACCATAGAAATCTGTCGGCACTTTTAAAACAAAGCCCAACAGCTTGGCGAGAAAGATCATGATCGTGCAACTGATAAACCCAAGTAGGGCAAAGAAGCCGAAGGTGCCGTCGATACCAAACTTGGGATGCTTCTCCTTGATGAAGAATTCCAAGCCCACGGACACGGCACAACCGATGAGAAGAAGAGCCATGAGCCGCCGCTTCGTCGAATCACGATAGACCCAGTCTTTCGGTTCTTGGTGAGGACTTTCAGGTTCGCTCATGGTTTAGAAAGTGAGCCCCGTAGCGGCTGCTGCGAGTTGGAGGAAGAAGTTCGGCCAAAAGAAGAAGAGAATGGAAAGGCACGCCGTGATGCAAAGAGGCACGAGTCAGAAGAGCGGTGCTTCATGGCCGCCTTTGCTATCGGCAGGTGGAGGTAGGAAGAAGGCCTTGTAGACGATGGGCAGGAAATAAGCGGCGTTGAGCATGGAGCTGATGAGGAAGACGACGAGGAGGCCGATCTGGCCGGACTCGACGGTTCCCATGACAAGGTACCATTTGGATACTAAGCCTCCCGTGACTGGCAGACCGATGACACTGAGCGAGCCGATGGCGAAAGCGCCCATGGTGAAGGGCATCACGCGACCAATGCCGACGAGTTCACTGACATACTTCTTGTGCGCGGCGACATAGATCGCTCCGGCGCAGAAGAAGAGCGTGATCTTGCCAAAGGCATGCATGGCGATGTGCATTAGGCTTCCGGTTACCCCGAGCGGCGTGAGTAGGGAAACGCCGAGCACGATGTAGCTGAGCTGGCCAATGGTCGAGAAGGCGAGACGCCGCTTCAAGTTGTCTTGCGTGAGGGCAATGAGTGACGATGTCAGGACCGTGAAGGCTGCGATCCAGCTGATGACTTGAGCCACATCAACTGTCTGAAGAAATTCCATGCCGAACACGCCCGTGAATACGCGGATGATGCTGAAGACGCCGACTTTGACCACAGCCACGGCGTGTAGAAGGGCAGAGACGGGCGTCGGTGCGACCATGGCATTCGGTAGCCATGAGTGGAGAGGCATGACCCCTGCCTTTGCGAAGCCGAAGACGAAGAGAAGAAGAAGAACCAGAACGGTTGGACCAGAGAGCGCTGCCGCCCAGTTGCTCGTTTCTGTAAATGTAAGGCTCTCGCCTGACTTGAAGTAACAGAAGAGCATGGCGGGCAAGGCAAACCCAATTGAGGTGCTCAATAGGTAGGTGAGATAGGTGCGGCCACCGGATCGTGCTTCCTTATCCTGATGGTGTGTGACCAGTGGGTAGGTGGCGAGCGATAGCATCTCGTAGAACACATAAAGCGTGAACAGATTTGCGGCGAAGGCGACTCCAAGTGTCGCGGAAAGTGAGATGGCGAAGAAGCAGAAGAACCGTGTTTGTCCGGCCTCCTTGGCACCCCGCATGTAGCCAATAGCGTAAAATGATGTCAGGATCCAAAGGGAGGAGGCGACCAAAGCAAAGAGCATGCCAATGCTATCGACCCGGAAGGCGAGAGGAACGCCTTTGACGGCTTCAAAGAAGGTGAACTCATACACTTTGCCTTCCAGGATGCCTGGAAGCATCGTAAGAACGATAGCGAGCTTGAGGGCACCTGCACCGATGGTTGCGGCTTCGCGTAAGTTCGGCGTCTTGCGGAAGAGCAAGATCGGGATGACGGCTAGCAGAGAGGCTAGACAGGCAAAGAGGGGGAGGTGGCTGGCAATGATCTCCATGTGCTTAGCCGCCCTGGGCGAGGTTCAGAGTTTCCAAGGCTGCGTTGATCCAGCCTGCGATCGGGCGGTTGAAGATTCCAATGGCCAAGAGGCTGGCTGCCGCCATGAGCATCGGGGCGAGCATGGACCAGGGCACCTGTTCGAGGGTTTCGTCGGGTTGTGCATCGAGCTCCCTGCCGCGACTGTGGTGATGCTCGTGATCTTTGTCCGTGATCTCTTCCCCATAAGCCTTTCCCCCGTGGAAATAGGCCATCTCGATCAAGCGGAAGAAGATCACAGCATTGATGAGACTGGAGAAGAGAAGCGCGCCAACGTAGGCCCATTGGCCAGCTTCGATGCCGCCGCGAACGAGGTAATACTTGCTGAAGAAGCCACATGTAGGGGGCAGACCGATCATTGATAGAGCGGCAATCGTGAAGCCGGTCATCGTGATGGGCATCTTGCGGAAGAGCCCTTGGAAGGCTGTCAGTTCTGTTTTACCGGTCCTTGTGATGATGATACCGATGACCATGAATAGGGTGAATGTCATCATGGCATCACTGAGAATGTGATAGATCGCCCCGGTCATGCCCATGGAATTGGCTAGCCAGGCACCCCCTACCATGTAACCGACTTCGGCCACGATGAGATAGGTGAGCATCTTGCGCAGATCACTGCGGGATAGCGCGAAGAGCGATCCCGCCACAATCGCGATAACGGATAGCCCGACGACGATGTTCGTCCATTGAAGGTGATCGAAGACATACTCTGCGCCAAACAAGCTGAGCATCATGCGGATCATGATGTAGATCATGACCTGTGTCACTAACGGACCCATCAGTGTGCTCGTGGCGGTCGGGGAATAGGCGTAGGCGTTGGGGAGCCAGCCGTGTAGTGGGAAGAAAGCCATCTTGATCCACAGGCCGATCAGAATGAGAATCAACGCGACTTGGACGGACGGCGAATCCTTTGGCAACGTGGCCAGCGCGGCATGGATGTCCGTCATGTTCAGCGTGCCCGTCTTGATGTAGAGGTAGCCGACCCCAAGCAGATAGAACGACGCGCCGATCGTGCCCATTATCACGTAATTGAACGAGGCGAGTACGGCACGCCGGGAGCCAATGGCGATGAGGGCGTAGCTAGAGAGCGACGAGATCTCGATTAACACGTAGAGATTAAAGGCGTCATTCGTAATCGTCATGCCCGCGAGACCAGCGACGAGAAGGAGGTAGAGAATGTAGTAGTGAGGCACTTTGTTAGGAGTCTCCGTCACAACGTGCACCTTGGAATAGATGGCATTTAGGAGACCTACCGCAGCGATAGCTACGAGAACGAGACCGCTAATGGCATCGACTCGGTATTCAATACTCACCGAGAACAGCCCCCGAGGAGTGGTTACTCGTTCCCAACCACTGAGATTGTAGAGGACGGTCCCTTGCTCTAGCACTTTTAGGAAGGTACCCACGGCCGCTGCGCAAGAGATGGCGAGCGAACCCAAGACGGTTGGCAAACACAGGCTTTGATGCCGAAAGCCGAGCAAGGCGATCAGGATCGCTCCGAAGAGGGGAGCGATAATGATGAGAATGGGAAACTGCTCAGTCATTGTTACCCAATTGCAGCTTTGCTAGTATTTCGTCTTCTTCCAAGGAATCATAGTGCAGATGCACTTTCTGGGCAATGGCCAAGGCCATTCCCAGCGTGCTCACGCCAACGACGATGGCAGTGAGCATGAGCACATGAGGGATCGGGTTGGTCACCGTCTTGGCATCGATGTAAGGGCGTTCATGATCCTCGGTATGATAGTGCCCACCATGGGGGACTTCGTGGCCTGTCAGGATCGGGATGCGCGCGTCTTCTTTCACGCCGATCGACACGTAGAAGAGAATGATGGCGGTTTGGAAAATGCACATGCCAACCAGCTTCTTGATCAGATTGTTCTTCGCGATCATGGCGAAGAGCCCGATCATCATGAGAATCACGTAGATCCAGTAGTTGAACTTGGCGATTAAGAAATCGAGGAAGACGTCCATGAATAATGTGATATGCTAGAGACCTCCGCGCATGCGGCCTTTGGAGGAGAGGACCGCGTAAATGATGAACATGATGGCCATAACCGTGAAGGCCACACCGATTTCTACGATGAGCATGCTGTCGTAGCGTGCCTTGACTCCGGTGCCACCCATTAATTTGTGAAGAATTTCGTAGTCGAGGAAGTTTCGCCCTAAGGCCATGCAAACCAATCCCGTGCCTGCGTAAATGAGGACGCCAAGCCCGGCGAGGAAGATGGCGCGCTCTTGGCTCATCCGCTTCAGCGCGTCAGGGAGACCGCTGGTCAAGGCAATTAGAATAAAGCTAGACCCTAACATTACGCCTCCTTGAAAGCCGCCGCCTGGGCTGTAATGCCCATGAGCAATCACGTAGAGGGCAAAGATCTGAATAATCGGAACTA
Source organism: Verrucomicrobiaceae bacterium (assembly GCA_009936795.1). GTDB lineage: Bacteria > Verrucomicrobiota > Verrucomicrobiia > Verrucomicrobiales > DEV007 > JAACDM01. Next base: position 9,912 of record JAACDM010000537.1, read on the forward strand.
CGAGTCGACACGTGATGATTGTAATCATGTCACGTTCGCGATTCTGTTCTGAAGCGACCGGCTGAGCCAGGGGCTCTTCACATTTGCCTTGACCGAGAATCGAAAGAATTCCCAGGCCCGCGACAAAGATGACCACGGTCTCGAACATCGTGTCGTAACCTCGATAGTCTGCAAGGACTGCGGTGACCAGATTCGGCACCTCCGTAACATCGCGACTGTCTTGAATGTAATACGTGGAGAGATCACTCGCATTCGCGGGTGAGAGCGGGTCGCCCCAATCGGGAAGATCGCTGGTGGCAAACAATAGAAGCCCACCCGTGACAATCACGGTGAGCAGAGCGGCAAGTTTCATCGGCTTCATCGCTGCTTGTCTGTTAGTCTTTCGATTTCCGTGTGGTTTGAAAGACGGTGGCGATCATGATCACGGTACTGACACCTGCACCCACGGCTGCTTCTGTGAATGCTACATCCACGGCGCCCATTTCCGCCCAAAGGATACAAATGAGAAAGCTGTAGATTCCCAGGACCATTGATGAAGCCAACAAATCCCTGACGGATAGTGCGATCACTGCCGCAATGACCAAGAAGATCAGAACGATGATGTCAAAACTCCAGATCATACCTCGGGCTGGTCCTCCGAATCCTTCTTGTCTTCTTTCTCCTTCTCAAAAGGCTTAATTCCGTCATCGTAGCCAGCTTGCATCAGTGCATGCGTGCTCGTAGGACTGGTTACCATGATGAAGACGGCGATGGCCATGATCTTGATGGCCACGAGAAGTGTTTCTATAGAGAAATCTCCAACAGTATAGAGGGCGACTCCTAGCAAGATGAGAATTGTCGACAGGGTGTCGCCTTTTCCTGCGGCATGCATGCGAGTGTAGAAGTCAGGGAAACGGACAATGCCAACGGCGGCTGCTAGGAAAAAAGTGAGCCCGACGAGAATGAGCGCACCACTGACGATATTGATCATGAGACTCATGTTGTTGAGGCGTTGTTAGTATTTGCCTCCCGCTCCTGTCTGACTCGGTGGAAGTAGCGTGCCGCCGCGAGCGAACCAATGAAGTTGAGGAGTGCGTAGGCGAGAGCAAAGTCGACGAACATGCCGACCTGTTCAAAGATGACGCCGACGATTACCAACGAGACAGCAGTTTTAGTGCCAATTATATTGACTGCCACGATGCGGTCAATGGCTGTAGGACCGACGATTAGCCGGTAGAGGATCGGAAGCATCAAGGCGAAGAGTCCAACGCCTGCGAGCGTAAAGAATAGTTCCATGATACCTAGGCTGGCTTCGCTTTCACCTCGGGTTCGTAGACATGGGCAATCCAGCCTTCCATGGCACCATCAAGTCCGTCAGCAGCTGCCTTGCTGATGGCATGCACGTAAAATTCGTCTCCTACAATCTTCACAGTCACAGTTCCCGGAGTTAGAGTGATCGACTGGGCTAGCACGAACCGTGCGAAGTCAGATTTCAGTTTCGTATTGAATCGGACGATGCGGGGCGAGACCTCTTCTAGCCCTCCTGGAGAGAGCGCCAGTTTTAGAAGGTATACATTGGCTAACACAATCTGCCATAAGAGCCATACCAGATAGCTTGGGAGCCGGCTGATCTCTTGCATTCGCTCAGCGATTGATTTGCTGCGATCCTCAAACATGAGGTCTGAAGATACGAACGTGACGATTCCGGCGCAGAGTATTCCCAGACCAATGTGGAAGGCACCAAAGAGACCTGAAAAGATGAGCCAGTTGGCGAGGATCAGAATGAAGATCAGAAATCGATACATCGGACGTGGCGGCCATTGTTTCTGCACAGCGTCACCTAGCAAGCCTTGATGTGAGGAAATCCCATGTTTCATTAATTCCCCATGAATTGGAAGTTTCTTGTTCTTTTAGCTAGTCTTGCCGTCACATTTTCATCTGGCGAAGAGATCCACCCGCAATCAGACTGGCCATGGTGGCGCGGTCCAGCGCGGAGCAATCATGCGGCTGCTGGGTCGGATCCCGTCGTGACGTTTTCTCAGACGGAGAATGTCGTCTGGAAGGTACCCGTGTCGGGCAGGGGACACGCCTCGCCGACAATTGTCGGCAATCGGATTTTTCTCGCGACCGCTGATGCTGATGCCGAGATTCAATCAGTCCTCGCTTTTGATCGCTCTACCGGAGAACCGCTTTGGTCGAGCAACGTTAACGAGGGCAACTTTCCGGAGAAGATCCATAGAAAAAACACGCATGCCTCCAGCACGGTGGCTTGTGATGGTGAGAGAGTCGTCGCTGTGTTTAACAATCGTGACGCCTTACATGTCGTGGCTCTCAGCGTGACCGATGGTGAATTGCTCTGGGAAAAGCGTTTGGGGCCCTACGCTCCGAAACGCTACGAGTTCGGCTTTGCCGCTTCTCCGTTAGTCTATGGCAACACCGTTATCGTACTGGGAGATACGGAGTTTGGAGGTTTTCTTACAGCGCTTGATCGCAGGACGGGCAAACAGGTATGGTCAGTTGAACGTCCGAAGCAGATGAATTACTCTTCGCCCATCCTGGCAACGGTAGGTGGAGTGGCGCAGGTTCTCATCAGCGGATGTTCACGCTTGTCTGCTTATGATCCCAAGACGGGAAAAGCGCTCTGGGTTTCCATGGGAGCGTCTTCCGATGTCACTTGCGGCACGGTGGTATGGGGCGATGATCTGGTTTTCGCCAGTGGAGGTTTTCCTGAGAAACTAACAGCAGCGGTTCGGTCGGGCACGGGAGAGATTGTCTGGCAGAACAAGAAAAAGTCCTATGAACAATCGATGCTTGTTCATGATAAGCACCTTTACACCGTTAATGACAACGGTATCGCCTTCTGCTGGAATGCAAAGGATGGCGAGGAGCGTTGGTCAGAGCGCTTAAAAGGGCCGGTGAGTGCCTCGCCGGTCTTGGCTGGTGGCCGCCTCTACGCCGCCAATGAAGCAGGCACCTTCTTCGTCTATCGCGCAGATCCCGAGAAATTTGAACTCTTAGCAAAGAATCAGCTTGGAGATGAGGCTTTCGCAACGCCGACCATTCTGGGAACCCGGATTTATGCTCGTGTCACTCATCTCGACGATCAAGGCGAACGGCAAGAAATGCTTTATTGTCTCGGTAAGAAGTCGTTGCCGCAGTGAATTGAGACATTGTGATTCGTGGCAGGATCATCTAGGATGTCCGTTTTATTGGAAAGCCCAGAGTCCCGCAAACGAGTGGCTCGATCACGATTGATCTCTACCATCGTAAGTCGATGTAGTGATCTTCGATAAGTGGCCAGTCGGATTGTTAGACGGAATTCTTGTTGAGAAGATATCGAAATGAGAATCACACCTCTTCATCGTTGATCTGTTGGCTGAGCTGCTTCGAGC
>JAACDM010000538.1 GCA_009936795.1 Verrucomicrobiaceae bacterium
CTTCTCAACCACCGGCTTCTTCTCCACCACCGGCTTCTTCTCCACCACCGGCTTCTTCTCCACCACCGGCTTCTTCTTAACCACCGGCTTCTTCTCCAACATTGGTTTCTTCTCCAACATTGGCTCTGGGACCACGGGCGTCGAGGCGAACTCTGGCTTAGCCAACTCAGTTTCTATCTCCAACTGATCATCGATCGCACGAAGCTGCGCTTCTAGCGCGAGAATTTCCGCGCGTAGAGTATCGGCACTAGTGTCCTCTAACCCCTCAGGCATTCTTATTTGCTAAATATACATAAATAATTAGCAAATGAATAATGCATATAAATGTTAATTATTTATGCAACCTAGGACACCTTTCCCTTAACATGAAAAATCTGGAAGTTATTTGTAATCGCTTAATCTTATTATATTTATTTGATCGCCGATGTCTCCGAAACTCCTCGTTTTCCTCCTCGCTACTTCGGCCATCTCGATAGGAATCTTTAAGTTCATCCCTTCAAAATCTATTTCGTGGACGGCAATGGCCTCACCACCTGAGAAGCTTGAGCCAGCTCGCCTTCTTGCAACGATCAATAAGGTAAGAAGTCTGGCCTTGCAGTCCAATTCCCTCCTCGAACAAGATCCGAACATCCAAGCATGGGCTGAGCAACTAATCACATCGCGCAGCCCCACATCGCCTCACTTTTCAGCCGAGCAAATTCTCAACAACCTTCAATCACAGGTTAAGGGTGTCGCAGCAGCCTCGGCTGGTGTTTTTAGAGTACCTTACCAAATTGAGGCATTCCGAACGGAATTTGCGGCTTGGGCAGAAGTTAAAAATCCGACTTACACCCATTTCTCAATTGTCCTCCGTCCGCACTCAGACAGAAATCTGGTCGATGCTTGGGCAATACTAGTCCAACGATTGCCAAAATTCGATCCGAAGCTTCTCGCCACAGGCCTCCAACAGTTTCATCACGTCTGTGCGCTTTGCAAACGCCCCTACAACGGGCAATTCTATGCAGGTGATCGGATCCTGTTGCTGCAGTGCCCACAATGCGAAACCAACTACGACATCCTCGCAGTAAATACTGTCGACCAATATGCTCGAGCAAACACCTTTTTTAGCGGGATCAGTCCCCTCGCCGCGTTTCGACCTAACGTGTCTCCTTACGAGGAAATGATCTCCTTGTGGCACGGCGTACTCGATCACTGCAGCTACGAGAACGACTATGACGTTAACACCGCAACACGGGCAAAGGACTCTTGGCAGACCTCGGCCGAGACCCTTCAACGGCGTTCGGGTGATTGCGAAGACACCTCAATCCTCCTCGCCGACTGGCTAATGTCTCGAGGCATCGAAGCCCGCGTCGTGATCGGCGAGACCGATGAGAGAGAAGGCCATGCTTGGTGTATCGCTCGCATTGATGGCAATGTCTTCTTGTTAGAAACAACGGGAGAAAAGGAAGATTTGCCGCGTGATCCACCGCTAGCAAAGCAATCCACTGACAAATATCGCGCCGAGTATCTCTTCGATCGCACGCAACTCTACTTCTTCAATAGCGAGCCTGGCCAAGGAGCAGGTGACTGCTGGAATAAGTTCGCCTGGAAGGCTGTGGACTACAGTTCCTCTTTACCACCAACGATAGAACCTTCATTAGTAGAGGCACCCTGGTTTCCGTCTAGCAAAGCATTCTTTGCAGCGAACGTTGTCCCAGCCGTATCTGGTGAGGCCGAAGAAGTCGCTGGCTCCGTCACCGAAGCGGCTGCTACTTTATCGGACTGAGCACTCGGCCCACATTTCTCCAGAGGTTGGATGAGCGTGTGGAAGAGCGGACGCTGGCGATCATACACGTTCTTTCCGATCAGCGCCGACTTCTCGTACCCTTCATTGAACATCTCCAACTTCGCATCAATGTTGTCAACGAAGTGTAAGAGCATTGCTTCCGGGGTTTTAGGCACAATCGGCGATCCAAACTCCAGTGTCCCATGATGCGAAGCAACTAGGTGAAGCAGGTGACTTCGAACATCTTCAGTGCTTGGAGTCAGACTCTCCCATGCTTCTGCGATAGACTCATCACTAGCAAGATCACGCCAAAGCTTGTTGATAAGCTCGATCCCCAGGGGTATGTGACCAAGCAACTCACCCATCTCGTTGTATGGCATGGTAAATCCGTTCTTGAGATAACTATTCTCCCACAGTTTTCCACAGTCATGAAAGAGCACGCCTGTGATCACCAGATCGGCATTTAACCTCGGATAGACTAACAACAAGGAAGTCGCTGCCCGCATCATTTGCGCCACATGCTCGACGAGCCCACCGCGACGCGCATGGTGGTAAGTCCGAGCAGCCGCTGTTCGAAGGAAACGCTCTCCATAGGTCTCCAGAAAATGCCGACTGACCAAACGCAGCCGTGTGTCTGCCAGAGCGCTCACTGAACGCTGAATGTATTCGTAGTCCTGCGACTGCTTAGCCCGTAGCGACTCAGGACCGCGCAGCATTTCTTCCTGCTCATCCGCAGTAAGATCTCGGAAGTCCCAGCTCTTTGGCTCGATTCCGAACGGCCCCTTGTCCACCCATTGCCCTGAGATCAAGAGAAACTGCTGAGCATTCAGGCTCTCTGATTTGGAGAACATCGGATGATCAGACCAAACGCGTAATGTGAGACTTCCTTCTGCGTCAGCACACACCAGCTCGCGGTAGGCTTTGCCGTTGCGTGTTTCCTTGAGAGATGTCTGGGCTAACTGGACTTGAAGGTCAGCTTGAACCGGAGATTCCCCGGCTCTGCCTTTGAGCTCTTTGATCGATATCGGCTCCATCTCATCTGGCCGGCTCACTCAGGCTTGTTAGAATCCAACGGAGGAAGTGGTTTAGTAAACCGCGCTGCCTCGCTCGGCACTTTGCCAAACACTTTAACAAACACAGCTGCCAAGCCGTGAGCTTCTTCCAGACGTTGACGATCCTTGTGAATCTTCTGCTCGGCGGCATACAGCTTGAGCGCAGTTTCCATCGCCATCTTCGACAGACCACGATCCGTTCCAAAATCAAGCGTGAAGACGCGATGATAATCCGTCAGAGCTTTGCCTGGATTCCCCTTTTTCTCCTGGGCAACACCGCTGAGATAAAATGCTTGGGCAAGTTGTTCGGGCACCATTTCCATCTCACGAAAGTCGCTCACAAGGCGCTCTAACTGATCCACCTCTGCAGGTGTATTCAATTTGGAAAGAGCTCCCCACCCCACGAACAATTCGACTTGGTTGTGGTACTTCTTGCTCAAACCGATTTTCTTGAGCAATGGACGTTTCTTGGCAAGCTCCGTGTAGTTTCCTAAATTTCTTAGACAGGCGAGCTGTTGGAGGCGCGCAAGGGAGCCGTAGTTATCCTCGATTGCTTCGACTTCACGATAGTCCGCTGCAATCTTGCCGTAGGCTTTCGCGGCAACACTATACTTACCACCAAGACGCCTTTCCTCAGCTTCTGCCCAACCATCTGGAGCTTTGAACGTCAATCGTTCAACAAGCTTTCGAGGATAGGCCCGGGCATTCTTTCCGGTGGGACTAGCAGAGAAATAGATCTTCGCTGAATCCGCTTTAGTGACAAATCCAGTCTCAGCGACATTCTGTCCCTTGATAACAATCTCAGCCGGAGCAGGCTTGGCAACCAGAGAGACACAGAGGGCAAGCCCTGACGCACCAAAAACAAGTAATGATCTCAATTTCATATCAGTGATAGTTTAGCACGGCCTCCTATTTCTTAGTCTTCGCAGGCTGAATGGATCCGAAACTGTCTTTCACCTGGAGAAGCTCTTCCTTCCATTTGCCGCCGGCTTTGAGCTGC
>JAACDM010000539.1 GCA_009936795.1 Verrucomicrobiaceae bacterium
CCCCCCCTGGGGGGGGGGGGAAGCGTGCGGGGAAGGAGGTTGGCCTCGCGGGGCCCCCTGGGGCCAGAGGCGCCCTCCCCCCCCCCCCCCCCCGCTCCGGCACGACTTTGAAATCGCGCCCAGCCTGATTACTAAACACGGGTCCCTGTGCAATCACCACCATTCAGCCGTAAATCGATTTCCGGGTCGGCTAAAGGCGCACGGTATCCTCTCTTCTCACGGTGAATTCCGTTTGGCCGTAGGGATTGATGAACCGCGCCTGGTGAGTGGGCATTTCCCAAGCCCTCCCTTGATTGAACCAACGACACGCTGGCTCGTTCTGCATGACCGGCCTCGCCGCCGCTGACCGTCACCACTGAGTTGTCTTGGGGAATCCCATGGGCGTCCGGTGCCCGTTTCTCTTCTGAGAGGTCCAATCGAAAGCGCTTGTCGGGTCCGAAACTTTCGCCCACCGCTGGAAGGTAGTTTTGCGAACGCAAGGCAGCTTTGGAAGCCAAGTCGGTCTGCCAGGTGCTCGAGTTCACGCGACCACAAGAGACCAGTTTTGGATCTGACTCTATCATGGCCAATAAGGAAACTTTCATTATCGCAGTTGGATGATTGCTAGACAAAGATGGACCGGTCTTGTTCTGCCACTTTTTCAAGTTCGTCAAGAGTCCCTTGTCAGGATCACGCGTATCAATGAACGGATCGTTCTTGGCGAAGGCGTATTGTCCTAGCCAAGCGTCTCGAAGCTCAGATTCGAATGGGCGAAGCTTGCCTCCTTTCAGAAAAATCAGCTCAGAGACAAAGAGGCGGTCCCCGTTTCGGAGAATGGGATCACTCAATCGTGCCGATGCTAACTCAACATTAGCCAAGCCGATCTCGGGCAGGGCATTCGTCCGCTGCGGTCTCACCATGGAATGCCCACCGTTGAGTTTCTCAATTCTGAAGGGTGAGTGCTGGCGACCCGACAATGACCAGTGCAAACGTTATACCAGCCACCACAAGCATTCGTTCATAAGAAGGGGGCAAATTGCGTATCGAACACCATCTAAACGGTAATTATTAAGCGCAGGTAATATAGCGTAAAGCCTCATCCATCTTGTCCGACAACCCTAACTACGCCATCACAAGGTAGCCACAGGCGTAAGCATGCTGACCGCAAGCAGCAGCAGCCCTAGCATTCGCGTATATTGGGATATATTCGTGACGTACTAACTCTCTCCCATCGTTTGCTAACACATCATCTGCAGTCACGGCCACTCTTACAGGCGCCACCCAGTATTCCTTTACACCGTTGTCCACTCGAGCTTGCCCACGCCCAACTCAGATCATTCGTCACCACTTCATTCGCGACTGATTGACGTTCATTCACGGTCCCTATCGTAATACCAATCACAGTTCATCTAGCGGACTTCCCAGGGCACCTCGCATCGCCTTCGCCACATGAGTATAGATCTCGGTCGTGCGAATGTCAGCATGCCCCAGGGCCTCCTGGATTGAACGCAAGTCCACCCCTGATAACAACAAATGGGTCGCATAGCTATGCCTCAGGGTATGCGCAGTCACCTTCTTCTCAATCCCAGCCACGCGGGCAGCCTTCTGCAACGCCCTTCCAATCGTCACGTCCCGCAGATGATGCCGCCGGGTCACCCCGCCCCTGGGATCCATCGACACACTTTTCGAAGCAAATACCCAAAACCACTCCCATCGTTTACTCCACGCGGTTGCGTTTCGCTCCAATGCTTGGGGCATGTAGACCCCGGCCAAATCGGCCGCGCGATCACTCTCATGAAGAACACGAACCCGCGCTAACTGAAACTCCATTGGCTCTCGCAAACGTTTCGGAAAAGTGACCATCCGATCCTTGCTTCCCTTACCGTCGTGCACACGCACCACCCCAGCGTTCAGATCATGTCCTTCACCCGCAAACGCAGGCACTCCATCAACCGGAGGCCACATCCGTACAACAAACTCGCAGCCAAGCCTGTATCCCCTACCGTTGGCCCGAGCAAAGCCTTCACTTCCCCGGTCGTCAGCACCACCGGAATCTTCTGCCGCTCCCGGGCTCGCAACGCATCAATCCCTTCTACAGGAATCTCAAGCACCTCACGGTAAAGGAACACCAAGGCGTTGAGAGCCTGGTTCTGAGTAGACGGCGCGACATTCCGTTCTGCTGCAAGATGTGTCAGGAAAGCTTCCACCTCTTGCGCACCCATAGTCTCAGGATGCCGTTTCCCACCATAGAAATGCACAAACCGTCGATACCACTGCACATAAGACCGGTCTGTCGTCAGCGCCATCTGACGCAAGCGCATCGATCGCTTCAAACGTTCCTCAAGTTTCATGGATGGACAAAAAATGGGTTACAGGCCGACCTACTCAATCGCAAAGGAGTGTAGTTTATTGTACGAAATTAGGAATACCTTTACATTTTAGTGGGGATAATAATGCGTTGTGTTAATATCCGAGAAGATAATTGTAAAATCGGAATAAGACAACATTATTGAATGCTATAAAGTGCTATCGAAACTTCCGTCAATAGAGTCGCTGACTTAGATTGTTCGCTTTAAAGATGAGCGCCACTTGCTCAATAATATGAAACATACTAATAAACCGTTAGTCTTGGTCGGCCTGGCTTGCTTTGCTCCATCGCTATCTGCTGATCCCCCACCGAAGCTGAAGTAGATGCAAGGCATCTTCCAAGAGGAGCGCATCCGTGTGATGAGGCCATTGGTGATGAAGTATATCGTGGCCCTAGGGCTAATCCATTAATTCAGATTTTCACCCAAGTGCTTATAGCCCAGAGGTTTAGAAACGATTCGAAGTGAGAAGCTTTAC
>JAACDM010000540.1 GCA_009936795.1 Verrucomicrobiaceae bacterium
CCCCTGCCCCTGCCCCTGAACCGACACCAGTAAGCAGGCCAAGAACCAAAGACAGAGTCTGTACTTCGTCTGCATCATCCTTGCTTATCCCCTGCGGAATCCCTGTCGAAGCTCAGCTCGTGAAGTGGCCCCCAAAGTCACCGCTGCCGCCGCATAGGAACCTAACCCCACGACTATAAGCGCCGTCAAATAGACAAGCCGCATCAGGCCACCGGCGGCAAGAAAATTGATCTCGACGGCTTGATAGAGCAGCATCAGCAGGGAACCCATCAGCACACTAGAAACAACGATCCTCCAGATGCGATCCTTTAAGCGCGGATCAATTTTCAAATACCCACGACGGCGCAGTCCGATTGCTAACAAAGCCACGTTCACCCAAGCCGCGATACTCGTGGCCAAGGCAATCCCCACATGCCCCATCTCGCGAGATCGCAACAGACTGAAGAGGATTAAACTAAAAACGATGTTCGTCAACACCGTCGCTCCTGCAATGTACATCGGCGTCTTCGTATCTTCCCTAGCAAAGTAGCCTGGCTGCAAAACCTTCACCAACACATAGCCAGGTAATCCAATCGCAAAGGCACTCAACGCAGGAGCTGTTGCCAGCGTTTCCCACTTCGTGAAGTTACTCCCCCACTGAAAGACACCCGAAATGATGGGCATGGCGATCACGATCAAGGCTATCGCCGCCGGCAGCGTGATAAGTAGTGAATACTCCACCCCACGATTCAAGCTATCCAGTGCCTTGTCAGGCTTGTTCGCCCGAAGCGCCCGCGTGATCTCCGGCAGCAGGACTACTCCAAAGGCGATCCCCACCATGCCCAGTGGCAACTGATAGATGCGCTCCGAGTAGTAGAGATAAGAAACCGCATTTGACTGATGCGTCGCAATGATCCCGCCAATCAGTAGATTGATCTGCTGAATACCCGCGCTGAGAATGCCAGGTCCCATCAGGAGAAAGAGCCGTTTCATCTCGGGCGAAATCTTGGGCTTGAGCAGCCGAATGCCATACCCATGCTTTCGACAAGTCCACCACAACGCTGCTAATTGAACAAAGCCTGCCACAAACACACACCACGCAAGCACATGACCCGCATACCCTAACATTGGAACAAATATGACTAGCCCGATAATAAAGATCACGTTGAGCATGATCGGCGCAGCTGCCGGCATGCCAAAGATCCGCACTGTGTTTAGGACACCACTAAGATGCGCCGCCAAAGCCATGCAGAGAAGGTAAATGAAGGTGATTCTCGCCAACGTCACCGTAAGCGGAAACGTCCCGGGGTCATTGCGGTAAACTTGTATCTTGGCCTGCGACTCACCTTCAACCGCTCCAAGCATACCCTCAAGTTGAAGCGTCACGAAATCGTGTTGCGCTGGCAGTGTAAACCGAATCTCCCCACGCTCAGTCAGCCGGAGTGATTGAGAATCCGCGTTTCCTTTGTCAGCAACAGACATCAAAGAGACACGCTCACCTGACTTCTTTACCAGATCTGCCTGACCAAATGCTAATTCAGGCACCTGCTCGCCGCGGACATCATAGACGAGATACGCCTCCTTTACCCCCTCCACTTTGATAGCCTCCTCCGCAACGATCGCCGCTTGTCTCGGATCAACCCACCCACTGTCAAACTTCGCCTTAAAACCAGGGGCGACGAGCGACATGATCCACCCCATGCAGGGAATCGCAATGACCGTGCCTACGCCAAGCACGAGAGCAAGCATCGAGAATGTGTGCGAACCAAACGCTATAGCCTCTTTCTTCCCGTCATTCTCTAACTTCTTAGCAAAAAGCGGCACAAAAGCTGCATTGAACGCCCCCTCGCCAAAGATCCGCCGAAACATGTTCGGAAAGCGAAACGCTGTAAAGAAGGCGTCTGTGATCAGGTTCGCCCCGACAAAGCGAGCAATCAGCATGTCCCGCAGAAATCCGAGCACCCGGCTAATTGCCGTAAACCCACTCACCGTCGCTAAAGATCGTAATTGCGCCATCGTCGTCTGTTGAATGGACTCCTACGGCCGAGATCTTGTTCAAACAAATGGAATCCCAGGCATCATTAGACTCAGTAAGCGCCCATCCCTGAATTCAAAAACCCAAGACGGCGACAAATCACCAATACACCCTAGCCGAAACCTCACCATGTGCCACGCTCCCATCCTACAGATGACTTGGCTACTTGTCGTAGGGTGCGCCTGTGGCGTCCTCAAAGGCCTAGCGTTTCCTCAACGAGCTTCCAATCAATCCACCACGGGAGAAACAACGAACACGGCCCAATCCGCGAGACACTCGCAAGCAGTTCCCCCCAGTCAACACCTTCGCTAACCGGATCCAAAGGGAACAGACTCACGCCCTGGGTAGCGCAAGCCTCGCCCGATGATCTCCTTGCCTTCACCACGGCAAACACCTTCTCCACCATCGAATGGCGCGTCATTCTCACCCGCGGGGCTGAACTCAAAAACCATTGGCAACCATCCTTTCTTTCCCACACATACGTCGCACCAACCGCCAAACAACTTCAAGAGAGGATCTTTAAGATCGTTCAGCAGGCTCGTCCAAGAGCTATCCAAGAAGCTCGGGCAATAAGGCTTCAATGCTCTCATTGGAGCCATACTCTCAGACGTCTTTGGCGAGGGCGGGTAAAGGCCATTTATAGCCTGTTCAAAGATCTCTACAACATAAAAAAGTCACCGCTTGATCACGAACTAGCAGAGATCGTAGTCCGCGACTACATCCAAGACCTCTACGGCATGAACAAGCGAGCGGCCAAACTCCAAACAGTGTCAGGCAAGTATCCTTTTGTCCTGCAAGAAGGCTCCACCGGCAAGCTCCAGGTATGGCACGCGTCCAGTCAGCAAGACGACATCATCTCTACCACCGTCACGCCTATGATGAAATTCTGGTTTCCCACAGAGAACGGCGAACCTGGCGAAGGCACCTGGAAACCCATCTATTTTTAATGGGTCAATGGCAAGTTCGTGCCCGAAAAGGCTAAAAGCACAGGCCCTTCTAACAGAATATTTAAAAAAGACCACGCAGTGAAAGAAGGCGGCGACCGTGTGCACCGCTCTTCCAACTCGACATCCCTCACATCGCGCCAGGCATCAAATGCTGCCTTGTCCTGCAAACCAAGCGCCTGTTCAAGAGTGGCCTCACGGAAACCGTCCAACACTTCGCCGGCGTGGTGAACCCTTCCTAATCTCCCTCGTGACCCAAAGCACGAGCAGCGTCCAGATTCATCTGGGTGCTGCTCATTTGCATCCAAAAGCCCCCATCAGACCCACGCTGCTGCTCCCGGCCTTGGATTCCTAGGTTTTAGTTGAATAACCAAGGGCTCAATGCATGCTTGGCCGCTCTCTATCGAGCAATGAGTTCAGGGCCAGCCATACAAACACTTCCCGGGTTCCGCGATTTCTATCCCCAGGAATGCGCCACCCGGAACTACCTCTTCTCCCAGTGGCGCGACCTCTGTCATCGTTATGGTTTTCATGAGTATGAGGGGCCCATTCTCGAGTCGACCGACCTTTATCGAAAGAAGAGCGGCGACGAGGTGGTCGAGCAGCTCTTTGCCTTCACCGACAAAGGCGACCGCGAGGTCAGCATGCGCCCAGAATTGACACCGACCTTGGCCCGGATGGTCGCGGCGAGACAGCGTGAGTTCAAGAAGCCCATGCGTTGGTTCAGCATCGGTCCCTTCTTCCGCTTTGAGCGTCCTCAAATCGCCAAAGGACGGCTCCGGGAATTCTATCAGTTTAACTGCGACATCATCGGCGAAGATTCTGAAAACGTGGATGCGGAGATTCTTTCACTATCCATCGACTTAATGCTTTCGCTAGGTTTTGATCAAGACGACTTCGTTGTGCGCGTGAGCGATCGTCAGGCCTGGATCGACTTTGCTGAGGAGGCCAAAGTCTCGGACACCGAGACGTTTCTCCAGGTCATCGATAAGATGGAGCGTGAGAAGGAAGCCAAGACGGAAGAGAAACTCTCCAAACTGGGCACCTCGTTAGAATCCGTGAAAGCATTCATGGCAGAAGGAGTGGCTAAAGTGCCACGCCTGGCGCGACTCTTTGAGACACTCAAAGCTCAAGGCAAGGATGGCTTTTGCAAAGTCGATTTAGGAATTGTGCGAGGGCTCGCTTACTACACGGGCGTAGTCTTTGAGATCTTTGACAAGAAACATGGCCTCCGCGCCAGCGCTGGTGGCGGTCGATACGACAAACTGATTCACACACTAAGCGACGGCAAAGCCAACATGCCCGCCGCAGGTTTCGCGATGGGCGACGCTGTGATCGGCAATTTGCTATAGAAGACGGACGAAGCCAAGCGTCGCTTGACCCTCTTCGCCGAGAAGACGGCAGCGATCGATGTCTACGCTGTCATTGCTTCAGAACAGCAACGCTACGCCGCACTCGATGGCATTCAGCAACTGCGTGATGCTGGACTTCGAGTTCATTTCTCCTACACCCCGGCTGGAGTGGGCAAGCAGATCAAACTGGCCGAACAGCAAAACGCACGGGCCGCCGTAATCTTCGGCGACGAATATCCGCAAATCAATGTGAAGGATTTGCAAATGCGCCAAGAATCTACCGTCGACGGGATCGAATCTATGGTCGAGACCACGAAGGCACTCTTAGAGAATCCTCATCCTGGCGCCCCGCTCGCTTAGAACACTTTCTTCAATTACTCTATCATTCATGTATCGCACCCATCATTGCAACGAAATCCGCAAGGAACACATCGGCGAAGTCGTCACCCTCAGCGGTTGGGTCAATTCCACCCGCGACCACGGCGGCGTCATCTTCATCGACCTGCGCGATCGTGAAGGGCTCACCCAGGCCGTGTTCCGTCCCGAAGAGAGCGAAGAGGCGGCCAAGTTAAGTCACACGTTAAGATTTGAAGATGTCCTCAAGATTCAAGGCCGCGTGGCTGATCGCCTTGAAGGCACGGCCAATGACAAACTCGAGACCGGCGATGTGGAGGTCGTCGTGCAGACTGTCGAAGTCATCAGTCGTGCAGAAGTACTTCCTTTCCAGCTGGACAAGGAACTCTCTAACGAAGACCTACGCCTCAAGCATCGCTACCTCGACCTGCGTCGCCCTCGCTTCGCACGCAACCTGCAAATGCGCCACCGCGTTTCCAAGGCCACGCGCGATTTCCTCGACGAGAAAGGCTTCCTCGAGATCGAAACGCCGATTCTTTCTAAGAGTACACCCGAAGGTGCTCGTGATTTCCTCGTCCCGTCCCGGCTCAATCCGGGCAAATTCTACGCCCTGCCGCAGGCACCTCAGCAGTACAAGCAGCTCTTGCAAGTCGCTGGTGTGGACAAGTATTTTCAGATCGCTCGCTGTTTCCGAGATGAAGACCTGCGGGCCGACCGTCAGCCAGAATTCACACAGGTGGATGTGGAGGCTTCATTCGTCGACCAAGCGGACATCGTTTCGTTAGTAGAAGGCCTGCTGGCGCGTGGTTTCAAAGACGCTCTCGGTGTGGATATTCCAGATTCCTTCGAGCAACTGACCTACCACACCGCGATGGACACTTACGGCTCGGACAAGCCAGATCGTCGCTTTGACATGAAGCTCATCGACGTCACGAAAGATCTTAAGGACTGCGAATTCCGCGTTTTTTCTGGAGCGGTCGCCAACGGTGGCGTGGTCAAAGCGATCAACGCCAAAGGCTTTGCCGACATTTCCACCGGCCAGATCGACAAGCTCACCCAACTCGCCCAAGAAGCCGGGGCCAAAGGCCTCGCCTACATCCAGGCACGCGATGTCGATCGCAAGACCTGGCGTTCCCCCTTCGTCAAACGCATGACGGACGAAGAAATCGAGGCTCTCCGCACCAAGCTCAACATCGAGCCTGGCGATCTCATTCTCTTCGCCGCCGACAAGTGGGACGCTGCCTGCGATGTTCTCGGCCGCATGCGCCTCGCAGTGGCTGAGTTGAAGAACCTGCTAGAAGGCAACACCGATCTTGATTTCCTTTGGGTCACAGATTTTCCACTTCTCGCTTTCGATGCGGAAGAAGAGAAATGGAATGCTGTCCACCACCCCTTCACTCGCCCCAAGTTGGAAGACATGGACAAACTCGAGGCGGGCGATTACGCCAATATCCGAGCTGAAGCTTACGATGTCGTTCTCAACGGCAATGAAATCGGTGGCGGGAGTATCCGAATTCACGAACAAGAGCTTCAGCAGAAGATGTTCACCGCACTGGGTATCAGTGACGAAGAGCAGGAGGCGATGTTCTCTCATATACTTACCGCCTTCAGTTACGGAGCCCCTCCTCACGGCGGTGTTGCGTTAGGATTTGATCGCCTCGTCATGCTGATCTGTGGTGAAGAAAGCATCCGTGAAGTCATCGCCTTTCCCAAGAACAACAAGGGCGTCGACATCATGAGCGACAGTCCGTCTAGCGTCGACTTCAAGCAATTGCGTGAACTCTACGTGCGATCAGTCGCTAAAGAGAAGAAAACTGACGAGCAGGACGCGCCCAATTCCTAGACGATTCGCACGGCTCAATTATAGTCTCGCGCCGAGACTCAGAGACGAAGAGGATACGACGCGTGGAGGTTAATGAAAATTCAGACATTGTCTTAGATCGCGCAGTCAAGGTCCATCAGGCTCTGGGGCCTGGGTCTACTTGAGTCTGTCTGTCAGCGAATACCCGCTGACGAACTCAGGAAGGCTGGGCTGCAGATAGAAGCCGAAGCTTCCCTTGCGGTCGAGTGGGATGGTCATGTCATCGATCATCGCTTTCAGGCAGATTGGGTGGTGATTGGTCTTTTACTGATTGAGCTCAAGTCCATTGAAGAAGCGAAGCCAGCCGATCGCAATCAAACGCTAACTTACATCAAACTAGCCAAGCTCCCTCTGGGCCTCGTCGAAGACGATCTCCATCGCCTCGCCGATCAACTTTAATCCTTGCGTCTCTGCGTCTCTGCGTCTCTGCG
>JAACDM010000541.1 GCA_009936795.1 Verrucomicrobiaceae bacterium
CCCATGGCCGGATCCGGCGACGGGCTTTCGCTATCCGTCGGGGAAGCTGGGGTAGGTCTCGGCGTCACCCGGGCAACCGGCGATTCTGAGCGATCGGTCCTTGAGCGCGTGCCACGCAATACACCCCCGCTCTTCAATCTAGGAGCCAAGCAATTTGATACCATGTTTCACGACGGCCGGGTCAAGAAAGACGAGAACTTTCCCTCTGGATTCGAATCGCCTGCCAGAGAGGATCTTCCCGAGGGCTTGGAAACCGCCTTGGCCGTGCAAGCTCTGTTTCCCCCAACGTCGGGCACTGAAATGGCCGGGCAATCTGGCGACAATGAAATCGGTGCGGCTGCCGCTGATGGAAATCTTGCTGGCCCAGGCGGGGTCTGGGAACTGCTCGCCAAGCGATTAGCCGGAATCGACGCTTACGCCGAAGCCTTTGCCGAGGTCTACGATGATGTGAATGTTCCCGACGATATCACCATGGTTCACGCGGCCAATGCCATTGCAGCCTTTGAAAGCATTGCTTTCCGTGCAGACAACAGCCCATTTGATCGCTACTTGAGGGGCGATCACGAGGCCATGAGCCGATCGGCACTCCGAGGCATGGACCTCTTTTATGGCAAAGCTGGTTGCGCCAGGTGCCACAGCGGCAAATTCCAGACCGACCTGCGCTTTCGTGCCATTGCAATGCCTCAAATCGGCCCCGGCAAAGGCGATGGTATCTCCAAATACGAAGATTTCGGGCGTGCCCGCGTCACGCTGTCGAATGGAGATCGATTTCGATTCCGGACGCCGACGCTGCGAAACGTGGCACTGACCGCGCCCTATGGGCACGCAGGTGCCTTTGATACTCTGGAGAGCGTCGTTCGACATCACCTCGATCCGGTAGCTTCTCTGAAGTCCTACGACGGGAGTGAATCGACGCTCCCCGATGACGACACGCTCAACGGTCATGACATGGCAGTCATGGAAGCCCCCACGGCCGTCCAGCGTATTGCCCAGGCCAATCAACTCGATCCCACCACACTGAGTGACGTCGAAATGCGTCGCCTCCTCGACTTCCTCCATAGTCTCACCGATCGTTCGCACCTCGACATGCGACGCCTCGTTCCCAAGCGCGTGCTCAGTGAGATCTCTGTCTTTGACTGATCCTGCCTGGCATTTCTACATGAAGATCCGAGTAGCCGCCCTAAAAAGCGGCTACTCGCCTTTACGCCTACTAGTTAGGCGCTTTCCCTTGACCCCTAATATCCGGACAGGTATAGCCACTAGAGAGAGACTTTTAAGCGCTCAGGCAGGCTTTCCCTTGCCAGCATCCGACTCGCGGTCGATGCTCCGCGCTCAGGGATAGACTCCGCCGAACTCCTCGAAACCCTCTATCCTATCATAGATTTCAAAGCGCTTTCTCCTAACTAAACAAGCATGATTGGTAAACTATTTGGGTTCTTCTCGAATGACATCGGGATCGACCTCGGCACAGCGAATACCTTGGTCAATGTGAAGGACCATGGGATTGTGCTGCGTGAACCGTCGGTCGTGGCGGTGAAAGCTGGCACCAGCGAAGTTCTAGCGGTGGGTGATGATGCCAAGCGGATGCTAGGCCGTACGCCTGGTAATATTGTCGCCATTCGCCCGCTCAAGGACGGGGTCATTGCCGATTTTGAAGTGACCGAGGCCATGCTTCGCCACTTCATCCGCAAGGCCCATAATCGCCGGACAATGGCCCGCCCTCGGGTCGTCATCGCGGTGCCCTCAGGCATCACCGAGGTGGAAAAACGCGCCGTGAAGGAATCGGCGGAGCAGGCAGGTGCCCGCGAAGTCTATTTGATCGAAGAGCCCATGGCAGCTGCCATCGGTGTAGGTCTCCCCGTGCAAGATGCCTCCGGTAACATGATTGTCGATATCGGTGGCGGGACAACAGAAGTGGCCCTCATTTCCCTGTCTGGCATCGTCTACAGCCGCAGTGTCCGCGTCGCTGGCGACGAGCTTGACGAAGCAATCGTCCAGTACATGAAGCGGGCCTACAACCTCATGATTGGGGAGCGCACGGCGGAAGAGATCAAGATCCGCCTCGGCTCGGCCTACCCCATTGGCAAAGAGACCTCTATGGAAGTAAAAGGGCGCGACCTCGTCGCTGGCCTCCCCAAGACGATCACGATCAGTTCTCAGGAGGTGCGTGAAGCGATGCTCGAGCCTCTGAATACAATCGTGGACTCCGTTCGTGTGACCCTGGAACGCTGCCCACCAGAACTTTCTGCAGACCTCGTGGATCGGGGCCTTGTGTTGGCGGGAGGTGGAGCATTGCTTCGCGGTCTCGACAAATTGCTCTCCGAAGAAACAGGCCTTCCCGTTCACGTTGCCGAGGATCCCCTAAGCGCCGTGGCAGAAGGTGCCGGCAAAGTGTTGAGCGAGCTCGAATTCTTGAAAAAGGTGACGAGTGGCGGTTCCTCATCTGAGCAACGTTGAAGCTGATTACGTTCCTTCCAGAGTCCCCGTATCCAGATGAAGCAGTATAATATCATTGCACTTCTGGTTTTCCTTGGCGCTCTCGCTTGGATCTTCTTCCTTGCGCCCGAAAGCACAGCAGGCTTACGCTCCAACTTCCTTAGCTGGTTCAGCCCCGTAGTCAAAGCCGCCGGAGCTGTCCAAGGCGAAGCTGATCCGGCCGATTCACGCTCACGCGAAGAACTCCTCGCAGAAGTCGAGAAACTCGAGGAAGCCGTGATCAACCTTAGCTTCACTCAACGCAACTACCTGGATCTGGAGAAAGAGAACACCCGGCTGCGTGCCGACCTCGAGTTCAAGAGAAGCAAACATTACAATCTCACGATTCCAGCACAGGTCATCAAACGCAATCGCACCAGCTGGTGGAGTACCGTGACCATCAATCGCGGCACTCAGCATCAGGTGACAAAAGACCTCCCCGTAATCAATCGCAATCATGCCGTCGTTGGGAAGGTTATTCCCAATGGCTTAACCAAGACGACAGCCGAGGTCCTGCTCCTCACCGATGAACAATGCAAAGTAGCCGCACGCGTTGGGCAAAACGTCTCCATGCGGGGCATCGTCAATGGCCATCGTGGGCTCGGCAATCTTACCCCTGAAATACGTCTCAACTTTCTAGACCCTTATATTCCCCCTATTCCCGCGGGAGCGATGCTCTTCACGGATGCAGGCGAAGGCCGGGTCTTTCCACCAAACTTGTTCATTGGCCGAGTTCTCAGGCAGATCAAAGGCGACACCTCCAATAGCGCTGTGATTGAGCCTAAAGTGGACTTCGCCAAACTCGATTCCGTCTTTGTCATTCGCACGGC
>JAACDM010000542.1 GCA_009936795.1 Verrucomicrobiaceae bacterium
ATCCACTCAATATAAACCCTCTCGGGAGTAATTTCCTTTACAAGGAGAACCTCTGTCTGATTTCTGAGCACGTTGGCTACAATCTCGCCCTCTTCTAGAGTGATGTTATGGAGCAAGACTTTCTTTCCATTCCCAATGATACCAGTTACAGACAATTTCGAAAAGATCTCTCGGATCTGGTCTTCCTGGCTATACTGTCGCTTGGTCGATTGAACCTTCTTCTTCTGCTGGGGTAAGCCATAAGGGCTTTGTTGACCAGGGGGCACAGTGATTCCTGCACGTCTATTAGGAAGATCACCAACGGAGCTTGGGTTAGCAGAAGCTTCTGGAGAATTCTCTTGGGCAAATACAACTGTTGCCGTAGCCGCCAACGCAATAGTTAGGATAGCTTTCACAGCTTATAAGGTTTTGTTAGCATTACTAGGAAGTTGCTTCACTTTCATCTTCGTTCATCACCGGGACATCAATGGTCAGAACCATCCGAATATCTGCTTCGCCCTGGGCCTTGGTCACTTCGCATGAGGTAACTCGGCTGGTGGCAATCTTAACTTCAAGATCGCCGAGCCAGTTGAAGACCGTATCATAGTCACCCACACAAGTAAGATTGACTCTTTGCAACTTGCTGATGATCCCATGCTTGTCCTTATAGGCCACGGGGTTCATTCCTTGAGAAAACGGATCAACTTTCTTTTCCTTCATATGTTTTAACACAAAGTCAGTGACTCGCTCACCCGTAGGAAACTGACCAAACTCAGGCTTCCAAAGTTCGTAATAGGCAATCTCAGCCTCACTCTTTCTCTGAAGATCAGCGAAGTTTGCGCTCGAGACAACTCGCTGACGATTCGTATTTTCTGATGTCGTTTTAGCGCTATCAGCCCTCTTGCGGGCATCCTGCAGCTTAGTCTGCATTTTCATAATGCCAAAGAAGCAGGCAAAGATAGCCATTCCTAAGACGATACAGGCAAGTTGCTTTTCTTTCATATCTCGTTCGTTTGCTAAGTAGTTAGAGACCTTGCTCAGTATGGCGAATAAGCGTCGCTGTGTAGTTCACACTATTTTCACCCAATGACCGCTGCGGGTTAAAACGCTTGTATTTCTCAGGCCCGGTTGCGAGTGCATCCAAAGTATCATTTAAATACTCGGCATCGCTCCCATTCAGCGTAAGAGCCATCTTAATCTGCCAAGGACTCTCTGGCGTCCGGCTAAGCTTCAGCGACCGTATACTGCTTTCACCTGTTTTCACAATGCTATTATTAATAGTCATTGCGAGGCGTTGAATCGGCGATGAGCCTTTTACCCAATCAATCATTGAGCTGGCCTTTTTTACGTCGCCTTCAAGCTCGTTGTACTTCATCTGAATCTGAGCAATCTTCTTTTTCTCCTCTGCGGTGACTCGCTCTTGTGCAAGTCTTGCACGTTCTGAAGCGTTCTTCTGAATCATGAAGTACGCAGTGAAGAATGCGCAGCCTGCAACAGCTACGTAGAAGAGGACCGGGATCACACGCAGACCATTTGACAGCGGAGGCGCGACAGGAGCGATTTCGAATTTGAGATCGTGACAAACTAACATAACATTAATAGACTAGTTCTTTCCAATAATAGACCAGAGTTGATCTCCAGAGGACACGTCGCTGATCGCATAACCAGGAAGCATCTGACGGATTTGTTCGAGACTGTTTGGATCATTATCATCACTAACAAAGAGTGCTGGGTATTGAGGATACCAATCGGTCAACATAGGTTGAAGAATTCGGCGGAGGGACGAAAGGTCTCCAGGTTCGTAGTAGGCTGAACGAGAGCGGAGTTCAGTCCACTGACCTTCGGACTGCTTAAGCACACAGACTGAGCCCTGACAGACTGCGATGACAAGATAGTTGGAAGGCACCTCATTTTCACCTTCCTTATCCGCAGAGTCGTGCAACCGATAGAGCACATCGGTGAGGATCGCAAAGAGGCCGCAACTCAAACGGCCAACCTGAAGGTCAGCGTTCTTTAGAGCGATCTGGGTTTCTTTCACCAAAACTTCCTCACAGGCGAGCAGTAGACTGGAGTTTGTCTCGGGGTGATGACGTACTGCCTAAACTTTTCCCCTTTCAAACTTACTTCCGAGTACAGTTTTAGGATTCGTCCGAAGCATATCTTCGTATCCCTTCTTTCGGGATAGGTTACTCTCAAGTGATAGGATGAATCGATTGTTGATAGACACGGAGACCCAGCCATCGTCGGTCATTCCATTCCACTCATCACCATACATTTCAGTGACCTCTTGGAGGGACCCTTCCACCGTTCCACCTTCTCCCAAGTTGCCACCTTTGAGCATGACCTGCCAGTTGACGGTATTGCGGTTCACGTTGAGCAAGAGCGTCCGCTTATTGGGAAAGCGAGTGCTCCAAGCTGCGGCTGGATCAGCCGGTTCAGGGCGAAATGACGCAAATGTCAGTAAATTCTTTAGATGTATGAGCTGCATGTTTGGGTTCCTGAGTGGTTATGTAAGAACCTCTTGAGTTTCGAGATATTCGCGGACCTCGCCTTCGCTATAGCCAGATTTCTGATTCTTCTGTGACCCGCGCCAACCTTCTTGAGCGCGAACCGCCATGCTCTGTTCAAAGTTAGACATTCCCCGCTTCCAACCGACTTCGAGTTCTTGATCGAGTTTCTTGAACTCACCACGCCGGATGAGGTTGGACACTGAGTCATACTGAAGGAGGAGTTCGTGAACCGCGAAGCGCTTGCCTTTTTCCTCATCGAGCATCAAGCGCTGACAGAGGATCATGCCCATGACGTCTGCGAAGGTAGACTGGGCACTCTCGAGTCGCTCAGATGGGATTAGCTTCAGAAAACGAGCAACTGTCTGAGCTGCGGTTGAGGTGTGGAGCGTGGCAACCACAACGTGTCCCGTTTCTGCCGCCTGCAGCGCAATCTCGGCGGTTTGACCATCACGAATCTCACCAATATTGATGACATCAGGTGCCTGACGAAGAGCAGCTCGGAGTGAAGCCCCAAAATCTAGTTCATCCGTGCCCATTTCTCGCTGGGAGATAAGGGAGGCAGTGTTGTCGGGATACACATACTCGATCGGATCCTCAAACGTGACGACGTGCTCACGTCGGCGTTGTGCCCGGTGAAGGACCATGGAAGCAATCGTGGTGGACTTACCACTACCAGTTGCTCCACAAACCAAGAAGAGTCCGTTCTTAGATTCTAGGAATGCTTTAATAGCGGGAGCGGGCACACTGACCTGCTCTGCGGTGGGAATCTGCACAGGTAGCAAACGCATTACCCAGCGAAGCTTTCCACGAGTGACCAACTGGTTCACACGAAAGCGGTGAGGGCCAAGCACGATGGCGTAGTCAAAGCAGCCAGGCACGACATCCAACTGCTGCGTTGGGGTGTAGATGAACGACTCATCTCTGTGAAGCTCGCCATTCAGCTTGTAGCACAGAGTCTCCCAAGGAGTGATGTAGAAGTCACTAATGCTACCCGACTGCGCGAGCTGCATGATACGCTGCCCTACCGGGGTATCTTCGCGAAAGTCGTGTTGTGGCATTAATCTCGTGTGTGAGTGATTTACTGGAATGGAAGCGGGCTACAACCTCTTAAGTTAAGTATGATATTTACATAAAAAGCATAAAATTCAAGCCATTTTTCAAATTACCAGGATTTCAATAACTTCTCCGTTTCGCCTTGAATTTCCAATAATTTATAATAATTATGATTTATCAACATTCAGCCCTTCCACTGACTAATGTCTCTGCTCCGATCTCGTACCCTATCCACTCTCCTGGGCTTGGCTCTGCTCGTCGCGCCAGCGCTCCCATCAGCTTCCGCTCAATCCCACATCCGAAACTCTTCGGAATACGAGACTGCTGCCCGCCCGCTAAGGAATGCCCCCGCCGAGAAATTCGTTTTCTCTCAGGCAAGGCTCTCCGATATCCTCAGGATGCTAGCGGCAGAGGCTGGGATCAATTTTATCTCGCTCCCTGGCGATCTTGAGGACGCCTCCCGTCTAGTCACATTCACCTTCGAGATGAGCCCATTTGGAGCCCTTGAGACATTGGCGGACGACCACGGTATCGCACTCGTCTACAATCAGCGCGGCGACCGGTCTTTGTGGTCCCTGAAGCCATCCAACAGCAGTGAGCTGGTCGCGAAGAGCTACAATATTCAATACAATACAAAGGAGAAGATCGAGGTTAGTTCTTCAGGTGGCGGCGGGGGAAACTCTTCACGTGGCAGTAGTGGTGGCGCAAACGGTAGTGGCCTTTCGACGGGAATCGATCTCCAGGCTAACTCCGGTCCAGCTTTCACCGTGGAACCCAGCCAGCTGATCGAAGATGTAGAACTGATTCTGGGCATCAAATCTGCGGGATTTTCTAGCATCCTCTCAAACGAGCAGTTTCTTCAAGCTCCAGGCAGTGCTGGCATCGGCGCAGGAACATTGTCTCCCCAAGCTACCGACCTCGTTCAGGGAGAGTCTCATGAGGACAGTGCTAAGGTCATCTGGAATGGGGATTCCAATTCGCTCTTTGTGGTAGCCACTCTCAAACAACACGAAATGGTGACTGAGTATCTGCGCGATGCGGACAAGCCTCGTCCAATGATCGCCGTTGAAGTGAAGTTCTTTGAAACCACTAAAGATCCGAAGCGTCAGCTTGGAATCGACTGGAGCGGCACCTTAGGTGACAATGGAATGGGGTTCGATCTGACTGGTCTCAGCACCAATTTGGACTTCAATTTTCTCAAAGATACAGTGGCACCGCAAAGTGCAGTGTTGAGCTCTACAGACGTGAACGCCACTCTGCGTGCCCTCCTTTCCGATCAGGAGACGACACAGGTATCCTACCCTCGCGTGCTCACGCTGAGTAATCGTGAAGTGGTGATTCGCAGTGTGATTAACGAGCCCGTGCTCGCCGCATCATCATCAACAACCCCCGGCTCGGGCGCGACGACCACTTCCGCAGTGCAATATTTACCTATTGGAACGGTGATCAACCTCTTGCCTCGTGAAATGGCAGATCAAACAGTCGCTCTGGACGTTCGACTCACGTTATCTAGTATTATTGGTGAACGACTGATCGAAGGCAACCCATATCCTATTGCTAGTTCACGAGTTTTCAGCGCCCCTCTCCGTGTCCGCTCTGGATACACAGTGGCCATCGCCGGTCTTGACGAAGCCCTCAATACGAACGGCGAGTCAAGCGTGCCTATGTTAGGCAAACTTCCTGTATTGGGCGAACTCTTCCGTAATCGCAGTAAGAAGCACTCCCGAAAGAATCTTATGATGTTCATCACACCAACCTTGCTTCGATCAGAGATGCAGGGAGTTTCGGAACGTCCCGGAGCAACTCTAACAGCCCCGCATGAGCGTAGCAGATATCGCAATGGCTCGGGTCAGGTTTCCGACCCGACGACGGCGCAATGGGATCGCGAGCTCTACCTCATGGAAAAGAAAGCGTCCGAGGGTTATGCTAGGAAAGAAGAGCTTCAACACGTGGAGGCCATCTTCAACGAGAGCGCTAGCCGCATGAAGCTGACTCGTGCCCTCTCGAAGACACGCGCCATGACCCCAGAGCAAGCTCAGGCCCGTATTCGCTCCTTTGCTCAAATCAATGATCGCGCGGCAATTCTTCGGAAAAAGCTCTGGTTCGCCCGCTAAAGGCGTCTGAACACCCTGGAAGATGTTGATGGAATCCCTGCGGCTCTAGTAGCCGTTGGGTGCAGCTTTGGGCCTCCCTCGATTCCACACCTAATCCCAAGCATATCGCTATATACACAGAGCTTGCGTAACACTAACACTAACCCTTCATTTCTAGCCGTTTCACGGCATTGCGTCTTAATCCTAGCTAAAAATCGGATACAAATTAGATAAAAAAATGGCGCTCCGTCAAGTTTGCTGGATGGAGAGCTGCCGAAATTTCAACCATGCGTAATCCATGTTAGTGATTCCGCAGGCC
>JAACDM010000543.1 GCA_009936795.1 Verrucomicrobiaceae bacterium
CCCGGTTCGCAAGGTGACCACCGATGGTACGATTCACCCTATCGCCGGCACAGGAAGGCCAGGATTCAACGGCGACGGTGATGCCAAAAACTGCACCCTCACCTTACCAAACGGGCTCTATGCATTGCCCAACGGCGTCGTCTACATACTCGACTTGGAAAATGATAGGATCCGTAAGCTCGACCTCAAAGACCAACTGACGACGGTTCTGCACGATCCCAAGGGAATCGTCATCGGTCGGGGCCTCTGGGTCCATCCTCAAGAAGAACTCATCTACTATTGTAGCAATTCCGAGCTGCGCTCTTGGCGTCCGAAAGAAGGCATCCGCACGATTGCTCGCGGGTTTATCAGCTTGGGGAATATCACCGTCGATGCGTCCGGGCAGCTCTACGCAACAGACCGGGGTGCAGGCCGTGCTTACAAGATCACAGCAAATGGCAAAGCGATCGCCATCACAGGCAGTGGCAAGGGTTCCGGCGGAGGCGATGGGCAACCCGCCTTGGAAACAGCTATGCCAGGATGCCGAGGCATCGTCGTGCTAGACAACGGCGCCCTCCTCCTCGCCACCCACGCCGGCGGCGATATCTGGTATGTGGATAGGAAAGGCCGCGCTTATCGATTCCTTAAAGGAAAGGGCAGTGGCAATCTGTGTGAAGGCGACGGCGCCCCCCCTTACGAAAGGTGGCAAGAAGCTCAGCGAACCTCGCGCCATTGTTCAAGCACCTAACAAGGATCTTATCATCACGACCAACGACACCGGCTATATCCGAATCGTCCGCCGTCGCGCCTCACACTGAGCTTGTCACTCACCCCCAAGACGCTGAAGGACACCGTCGCGCTTCTGCGGATCGCTGATCATTTCGGCCCAGGAAGCCGCACTATCCGGCTCCACTCTAGCAATGTGGTTGATGAGCACCTCAACGGCGTTGTCTCTTGCCAGACTTGGCTCTAACGAAGCCACCCACCTACTCGCCTCCAGGGAATTCCGCTGCATCCAGGTCTTCGTGACATCTCGCGCCGTCGACTCTTTCACCACACCTTCCTCGAGATTGGTCACAAACATCGCCGCCTCGGCTGGGTCTGTATGGGACCAGGCCCGCACAGCTTGTTGAGTCATGGCTTGGAGATGAGAATCATCCACTGTCTCGGCGAGGAAATCGATCGTTGCTTCCGGATCCTGCACACTCCACTCCTGAACCACCTGCTTCAGCGCTTCCTCGCGCGTCCCGTCCGGAAGTTGAAGCGCCCAACTCGCCGCCTCCTCTGGATTCACTCGCGACCATTGCGGAACCGCAGACTGAATCAATTGCCGTTGTACCGAATCGTCGACATCTCCACTCAGAGCAAACGCCGCCGCATCCTCCGGATTGGATCGAGCCCATTCGGGAGCCGCCCCAGCCCAAGCAGCCTGCCGCTGTGCCTCGGGTAAGTCGTTGATCCACGCCGCCGCCTCATCGGCACCCGCACTCATCCATAGTTTGCCCAACTCGGAGACCACACCCAAACGAAGTTGGGGATCATCAATTCGGTTCGCCAATTCTTCCGCCAATTCGGGATCCTGATGTATCTGCCGATGAGCAATCTCCCGCAAAGCCTGGTCCCGCTGCTCCGGAATCAATGCCTCCGCCCATTCGATCGCAGCCTCTCGATCCTGATCGCCCCATCGCTGGGCAATCTGATCCACGTAGCTCAACGCCGCCTCGCGATCGATTTCCGTTAGGGGGCCAATATGCGCCGCCGCGAGAGCAGGATCCCGCCCGATGGTAATGCCGACAATCTGATGCATCGCTCGACGGCTCTCTTCCATCGACTCCAGATTGCTTGCCCACTCAATCGCAGAGCCTACATCTTTCCGAGCAAAGGCGTTCGCCAATCCCTTCAGCCCTTCCCGGCGCTCTTCCGGATGTCCCTGTGCTTCCCAGGCCGCCACCGCCTCTTCGGGAGAATCATCAGCCCAACTCAGAAACGCCCGCTCCCACAAGTGATCGTGGTGCACAGAAGGCTTCGACTGGAGCAACGCCACGGCACTGGCCGGCGATTCGTCAGCCAACGTCGTCAGTGAGTACTGTGTAAGGTCTCGTCGGAGCGCCACGTTCTCGAGCCCCTCGATAGCCGCCAAGGCCGCATCGTGGTCATTCGTCACCCACGTTTTCAAAACCTCCCGCAACGCAGCCTGACGCTCAGCCGGATCCACGAAGGCCGCCGCCCTAGCAAAGCGCAGCGCCCCATCAAGCGGCTCTGGCAAACCAGCACCCTCTGGCAACCCTGCAGTCCCTACGCTAACGGGAGCTACAGATGAGATACTGGACGAAACAGGCTCATTTCCTAGCAATAGCTCAGACTCAACCACAAGTTCCTGACTACCAGCAGCAGATCCTCGCCGCCAACCCTCTCGCTCCGAATCCGAAAGTCCACGCGTGAGCACCGCCCCAACAAGAACCCCACTCAAAAAGAGAAGCACCTGCCGGAAACGCTTCCGACGGAAGTAGGACAGGAGGCCTTCGCTCTTCATTAATGACTCTAAAAGCCCGCCGCCACGGCGTCAACTGAACAATCAAGCGAACGCCCCTCTACACCAACCCAAGAGACATTCTCCCAGGAAGCGTTGCCAAGCTCTCTAACGCTTAAACGGATCCGAGAAACGTTTGTCCTGAATCAATTTGTGATCCGTCAGCGTCTCCATGAAAGCGACCAGCGCGTCACGTTCTTGCTCCGATAGGTCTAACTGAACCGTCTGGCGCTGTTCCACTTTAGTGGACTCCCACGGTGTCGTCACCGAGTCAGAGAGGCGAAGGGTTTCGTCTAGCTCATCGTGCGGCTGGATCTTCTTGTTGTAGTGATCAACCACGTCGTCCAGCGTCTTGAATCGTCCATCATGCATGTAGGGAGCCGTCAGGGCCACATTGCGTATGGTGGGCGTTTTGAAGAAGCCTCGATCAGACTCTTTCTTGGTGTGAGAAGCCATCCCCTCATCCTCGGAGTAGATGTCGAGGCCATTGTTGGTCGCGATGGTGTTATCGAAGAACGGTGCGCTGTGGCACTGTGCACAGCCCGCTTTCCCCATGAAGAGGGTCTCACCGAGGCGCTCGAGAGCCGAGAAGTGCCGCCGTCCGATGAATTGCGCGCGATCGAACTTCGTCGTCCCAGATACCATGGAGTTCAGGAAGGTCGAAAGCCCTTCAGAAATCGTTTCCTCAGTGATCTCAGGAGAGCCGAATGCCGTCTCAAAGAGCTCTGCGTAGTAAGGTTGCTGGCTAAGCTTTTCAGGCAGTTGCTTCAAATCCATGCCCATTTCTAACGGATTCTCAATTGGACGTAGGACCGTATCGCGGAGCGTACTCTCACGCATGTCCCAGAAGAATTTCCCGTCAGCAGCAAAGGCCATGTTGGCCAGGGGCATGCTATTGCGAGCGGTCTTCTGTCCGTGAATGCCATCACTCAACGGCTTATCATCAGCAAAGGCCTTCTCTTGTTTGTGACAGGAGGCACAACTCTTACTGTTGTCTGCCGAAAGACGCTTGTCGTAGAATAGCACGCGACCCAAGAACGCTTTGTGATCGCGCACAGAGTCGGGACGAATCGGCGCCTCAGGAGCGAGCACTTCCGTTGTTACCGTAAACGATTCATTGATCGTGCCGTTACTCCCAGCCCAGCCTCCACCGCCCGCACTAGCAGGCGTACGAAAGACGACACTCTCACGTTGAATAAATGAAGAAGGGACCGAGGACTGGAACGTAAATGGCTCCTCTTCTATCAAAACGTTGCCCAGTGTGTTGCTATTGACCAGCCGATAGAAGTAGGTCCGCGACTTGTTCTTCGCGGGATCTAGATAGGAAAGCGCTCCGCCTCGTGCTTGTAAGGTACTAACAGACTTCCACACCTGCATGTCCTCACTACTCTGCAAGGTCCAAAAGCCAGCAGAGTTATCCTCAAGCTTTACGGTCATGCGCCCTCGTTTCTCAGCCTGAATCTCAGGAAAGCCTACAGGCGCGATCATTGATTTCTCAGTCTCTACTCCAAAAGCAATACCACCGAAGAATACCAAATTACATCCAAGAAGAATTGACTTCCTCATGGTAACATGAACAACGCAATCCATACTACTCTGTCAATACAAAGTGTTAAAAAGGGAGCGCTTTATTTCCTGCGCCTTACTTGTCGTCTGAATAATCCCGGAACCAGCTGTCATTCACAAACTCCACAACCTCTAGCTGGTCGTTGGCTTGTGGATTCTCTGGGTAACGAACTTTCACGATCACGCCCATAGAGTCCGTCAGCTCCAACGCCGAGGCGATCTTGCGCGCCTCCGGATCTTCGCGATTTCCATAGAGATAGACGGGATCCGGATTACCCAGGAAGGTGCCGACAAACGCAGTGTACTTATCTTCTTGGAACCCGAAATTATAGTAGTTTGACGCCTCGATAGTGAAACGGAGTTCTACTGGCGCCGTCGGCGTCTTCGCCTTCAGCTCGTCAATACTCATCGGCTGGTAACCCGATGAAGTTTCCCATTCTACCTTGTATTCCCCATTTGGCATTCGCTCCACCGCCACGACCGAGTTCTGGTTGTCCGCCGCATTGTCCTCATCATTAACGACGATGAGCCCAATCTGATAGAAATTCCGATCCCCGAACTCGATCGGCTGGTCCATCACGAATGTAAGACGATCATAGGAAACGGCTTCTGGATGCTTCCTATACCAAGCCTCCATCAACGGCTTCACCTTATCGGGATTGCTTACGAGCGCCAGCTTCTCTTCCCAAGTCTCTGTCTTATGAAAAGCGATCACCACATCACGCGCCTCTTCCGGCTCATGATCCACCTTACTCAGATCCTCCAACCCAACAAAAACGCCCCCTTGATCCACTTCAGACTCGGGATTCGCACGAGCGTCGTTCATGTAGCGCAAGGCCATACCAAGGCCAACCACAGCCACCAGAATCCCGGTGATCGTCCCATAATCCACATCTCCATGCTCCCCGCGGAACAACCATTTGGTAGCCGTATGACCCATGAGTTTCGCCCTTATCGGCCCCACCTTGACCCTTCGTGCCGTCTCCTTTTCGGTAACCTGTTCCCAGTTTCCCTGAAACCTCTCCTTCTCATCATCCGCTAAATCCCGCAATTGGGCATCGGTGTCGTGATAGTCGCCTGCGTTCAGATCCTTCTGAAACTCAGTCGAATATGCCGTTTCCCAACGACGTAATTTCAGCGGCTCGATCCGGAGATGCTTCGCCACTTCATCGTACGATTTGCCCTCTCTGATCATCCGAGCCGCTTCTAAGATCGTCGCCTCCTCACTCTTTGGCAGGCTACGTGGCTGGATCATTCCCCGCTCATTCTCCACACTATCGTTGGGACGCGCCCCTGAATTCAGCTGCTCAAATGGATCTCCGACTTCTTCGTCGAAGCGCTCTGGCAAATTGCGGGGCTCGACGCCGACCTTCTTCTTAGGCGGCGTGGATGATGATGACTCTTCGCTCATAAGGTAACGCGTAAAGGGTGTGCAATTATCAAGGTCGCTCCTAGCCCCAATTACTTAAAGTTTCCTCAAAAAAGTGTCGAGGTTAAAACGTTGTTTTACCAACTCTAGGTCAATTCGATGCCACAAGAAGTGCCCCCACTATAGCCAGAGTCACACCCAGCGCCTTGCGACCAGTCAGCCGCTCCTTCAGAAAGATCACGGCAAGCACGATAATGAATACCGTCGACAGCTGATTGTAGATCGCAGCCCGACCCGCAAAGCTATACTTGAATCCAGCAACCCAACAGATCGTTGCCAGAAAGGGACCCAAGAAGGTCATTGGCAGCATCGCCTTCCATAAATCGCGGCGGCGAAAGGCTAGGAACATTTGTCCGCGATCTGCCTGACAAGACGCGAAGACAACTAAAACAATCGTCGCAACAAGGAACCGAAATCCTGACACCCACACTACCGACACTTCCCGATAGACGTCTCGGACGAGGAGTATCCCTACCGCCATGATTATATGGGCACCCGCCGTGAGAAACACTCCAATCACCAAATCGCGTCGGCTCTTCACATCAGGCGTCACCCGCATGCCAACCACCACACCCGAAACCACAAGTAAACCACCCAACAGTTCCCAGAAACCGAGCCTTTCACCAAACATCATAAAGCCCACCCCTGCAATTGCAGGCGCATACACACAGTCCGCCAGCGCCTGCAAACTTGCGCCCAAGCGATTTAAAGCCGAAACGAACATGGTGTCCGCCATCGAGATTCCCAAGACCGCGCTCACCACCAGTCTACCGTAGGCTTCTCCTGACAGCTCAGGAACAAACGCCTCGCCTAGCGCCTGCGACGCCAGGACAAAGAAACCCACCGCCACCGCGCTCTTGAAGATCGTCAAGGGCAGCGGTGGAATATGCAATCCCGACACCCGCATTAAAATCACGCTCATTGACCAGAAAACTCCTGACAGAATCGCGTAGACGTCTCCTTGATGCATCGGCGACAAACTAAACGCCAAGGCCACCGCGTCTAGCTCATCTTCGCTCAAGCCACGGACTTGATCAGCTCGTTCAGCGACTCCAAAGGTCTGGTGTAAACTCCACCTATTTCAGAAGGCCTTCCGACTCGTTCATGATCTTCTCCATCTCCGCGGCAAGCTTCCGGTAAGGATTCTTCGTCTAACGTAATCTCAGCGAGGAAGACGTCGTTGAATCAAGGATAGACTTAGCTCGCTGGCTCGTCGGAGTCATCCGCTCCTCAAACGACGACGAGGGGAAGATCCCTCTCAAAGATGGGAAAATCGGCCTGCAGCGCTACTGACAAAAGAAGCCATTCGTCTTCCTTATCTTCCTTATATGGGCAACGATAGTATCGAACGAATCCAGAGGATGCTTGACGATCGACTAACGAGGCCTCGCCCTCCTCACCAAGATTGTCCGACGCCACCAAATCCAATTTAGCAGATTGCTCGATGCGTAAAGTGAGTCCCAGCGGTCTGGACACCCAACGACAACGACTTGTGCCCAGTCCGCAAACCGTGAGTA
Organism: Verrucomicrobiaceae bacterium; assembly: GCA_009936795.1. Lineage (GTDB taxonomy): Bacteria > Verrucomicrobiota > Verrucomicrobiia > Verrucomicrobiales > DEV007 > JAACDM01. Next base: position 7,022 of record JAACDM010000543.1, read on the forward strand.
AACGCCCTTTCCCAGGGCTACGTGGTCCTGCGAGTTCTCTGCTGCCAGGGCGATTTAAAGTGGTAGCCCCAAACGGCGCTAGGTAGCTATTGAGAATTCGAAGGCTCGTCTGTCGTTTGCCACCCAAATAAATCAGACGAAGTGAAACGAAAGAGAAGACACCTGACGCCTGAGTTCAAAGCGCGCATTGCCATCGGAGCCCTTCAGGGTGTCAAGACAATCAACGAGATCGCTCAGGCTAACGAGCTAGCCCCGACACAGGTAAGCCAGTGGAAGAAGGAATTGGAAGGCCGCGTGCCAGAGATCTTTACAGGTGAGAATCACGCGAAATCGGACCTGGCCCTCAAAGAGAAGTAGGAGCAGCGATTGGAACGCAACGTTGGCCAGCTCGTTCAAATGGGAATAGCATTCGCCCAACGTCCCGCGAATAGGCCCCGAGCCTTCTGCGATCTGTCGCACTTCATACCCACGGCGTCTTGCCACTTTGCGAATAGTATCTTTGACAGGAAACACAATCTTTAGTGAATTCAAAAAGCACTTTACGCCTTTTGTCAGGTCTCGAACCAGCATCAACGGTCGTCCGCTTAGCGAGACAACTCATTCTCAAACAAGGCACTTGGTCTTTAAGCTTTCATGACTATCATGCCGCTTATTAACGCAATCATCGTTGGTAATCGATGACACTCAG
>JAACDM010000073.1 GCA_009936795.1 Verrucomicrobiaceae bacterium
ATGAGCAACGATCCGAATGATTTCCTGATTGAGACCTGGGACCGCCGCAAATTCATCACGGGTTTGGGCCTTGGGGCGAGCGCCTTTCTGACCGCTGGCGCATACGCGGAGCAGCTGAGCCAAACTCCGCGCCAGACCGAGGGGCCGTTCTATCCTAACAAGATGCCTCTTGACACGGATAACGACCTGTTGATTATTACCGACTCGACGACACCGGCAGCGGGCGAAGTCACTCATCTCTCTGGCATCGTTCGCAATGTCAAAAGTGAGCCTGTGCGCAATGCCCTTGTGGAGATTTGGCAAGTCGGTGCCAAGGGGGCCTATTTGCATACAGGCGACAAGCGACATGAAATGCGTGATCAAAGTTTTCAAGGATATGGACGCTTCCTGACGGATTCCAAAGGGCGCTACTACTTTCGCACGGTAAAGCCTTTCCCGTATCCAGGACGCACACCACACATCCATGTGGCGGCTAGTCAGAAAGGCAAGCGAATGCTAACGACGCAGTGTTATGTCAAGGCTGAGAAAGAACGGAACGCGAAAGATGGTCTCTACAAACGCATCGGTGCGGACGGGCAGAAACTCGTGACAGTTCCTTTCAAGAAGATGAGAGGTGTGGCCACTGGAGAGCTGACCGCTCGGTGGGACATTGTGATTAGTCTTACCCCTGAAGATTAGGGAATGCTATTCGCGTCCTGAGATGGATCGAAGGCCATCATCAAGGTGAGGGGGCACCTCTTGCCAGAGCGTTTCTTTGGGTTGCTTTGAGGGGGTGAACTCAATCCCTGGCGTCTTCAAATAGGCGCTGGCCTCAGGCGATTCTTCGATCGCCTCGCTGAGAACTTGGTGTCGAAGTGCCTCGTCGGAAATGGTGGTGGTCCAATTGATAACTGATCGCGGGTCGGCAGGGACTGCGTGTTTCACGAACTCGACCACAGCATCATCGTAATAAGGCTGATCCTGCTGATTGCTGAGCTAAGCGCCCACACCATTGAAATCATGCTGCGTCCATTTCGAAACGGAACCAACCATGATTTCCTCATCTCGGAACTCGCTGAGTTCTTGTTCAGTCATCTCTCTTAAGGAAGTGAAGCCGCTGCTGCCGCCTATGCGTCGGACCTCGTCAACTCAATCGGTGGTACTTAATCTCTACGGACGACACCTCATGTCGCTAGTGCTTGAACTCGCTTACTAACATGTTTCCAGAATCCGAAGAACCCAGCTCGTGAACGACCATAGTCGATCGTATCCTCAGGACGTCTAACAAACTGTAGTGAAACACCTTGATTCTCTAGAGATCGGCGAATGTCAGAAACCGTATCATCAACCGGTCCAATGTCAGGCGCCAGTGCTACGATGTTGTCTAGTCGGTTCTCATGTGCCCAGGTCGCAAGTTCCTCTGCTGGGCTCGACGTTTCCTTAAGCGTGGTTGGACACTTGAAGTGACGTTTGCTTCTCCGGCACGCATTACTCAAGACGGTCTTCAAGTAGCATTGCCCAAGTTCACTGGTATTGTAATGATGATAGTCGCTCCTGCTAGAGATAGCAGTTGCCGCAACGATAGACGCTTCTGATAATGGACTAATTTCGGGGCAAGCATCATCGGGATGAATCCAAAGGCCAACTCGGCCTTTTAGGATGCCAACGCTTTGTGGAAGCTCTGACAGTTCATGTCGGGTGCTATCAACGCAGTCGTCTGAAACGTGGACCTGAACACCATTGTCATCAATCCGTTCGATGCCCTCGAGATGATTGCTAAGTAGTTTGGCGTTGCAACAGCGTTCAAGATTTGATCGCCGAACAAGGTAAGCTTTACCTTTGGTCTGCAAGCCAGCTACCCAACGCCAGGAAAGTGTGTTGCTGGCGGGATCTGCATCTAACAAGTGACTGAAGAAAAAATTTGCGCCTAGCTCCCAAGGTAAGCGCTCTACATGAATCCAGAAACTAGCCCACCACATGCGGGCATGGTTATGCAAATAGCCCGTTGCCCGTAGTGTCCTAGCAAAGTAGTCCATGATGGCAACGCCGCTCTCACCTTGAGCTACCGATTCTGCTCGATCCAGCACGTCTCTTGGCAAGCACGCGCTTAGTTCACCAACACGATGTCGCCAATGTGTCCAAACTTGAGGCCGTTGTTCCAACCACCCTTTCCAGTAAGTGCGCCAATAGACTTCTTGAAGCCATTTCTCTGCGAGCTTATACGGGTAAGCCTCAAGAGTTTCGCGTGCGATCTCGTCCCGGGACAACAGCCTCAGTCTGAATGCCGGTGATAATCGAGAAACACCTCTATTATCGATAGTCATCATATTTCGACGTTTAGCATAGTCGGCTACACGGGGTAGGAACGCTTGCCATTGAGCCAGTGCTTCTTTGCGGGTCGTGGGAAAGTCAGGGTTTGTCATGATGATCAATGTGCCTCAATCGTAGTCGAATCGGTCCTTTGATTTTGTCAGTGCCGATTGGTTTGCCCGTTTGGCAGATATCGATTAGCCCCTCTCTGACGAGTTCAATGGCAGCTTGTCTAGTCGCTTCCATATGTTCACGCCAGTTTTGAGGGTGAGCCACACGCGCTGCTTCACTAGGACAGATGGTTGCTCCTGAACGGCGCTCCCCCAGCAGATTTAGGATGGCTTCGCGCAGCACCGTCTTTTTCATGGCGCCTTCAAGGCAAGAGTTAAGTCTGATATCCAACGTGCTAACTCCAGTTCTCGCTCTTCACCGCGAGGCATACGCAAGAGGTACGAAGGGTGCACGGTGACGATGACTTGATAAGCGAGTTCGGAGTCTGGCACACGCCCTCGCTCACGTAAGATGGCAAAGTCAGGGCGAACAAGTGCTTTGGCGGCAGTGGCTCCCAGGCAGATCAAGGTCTTCGGCTTTACTTTTAGTATCTCTGCCAAGACCCAAGGCCTACAGGCATGAACTTCGTCCGCCTTCGGAGTCTGATGAAGACGTCGCTTGCCTTCACGCTTCCACTTGAAGTGCTTCACTGTATTCGTCACATAGACGGCTTGGCGATCGATGCCGATTCCTGAGAGTACCTTGTCTAACAAATCACCTGAAGGGCCTACGAATGGTCGTCCAGCAAGATCCTCCGAGTCGCCCGGTTGTTCGCCTACAATCATAATTTCGGCATCTTCAGGCCCTTCGCCAAAGACGACTTGAGTGGCGCGATCATAAAGCGGGCAGTCGCGACATTGCAGCCCTAACTGTCGCAGTTCTGCTAGTTTTATCGCATCCGCCCGCGCTAGCACGTCCTCGGGCTTGATGACTGTTTGTTGTGGCTCGGGATTCGGCACACCTGAAGGAAATCGCTCTGATACATGCGCCTTCGCGCTCACAGGGGCTTCAACCATCTCGCTCATACGTTTGGCGGCTTTGCGGGTGAGTTCTACAATAAGCGGTGCTTCGGGAAGGTTCTTCCAGTACTTCTTTGGCATCTCCGATTGCATGGCGTCAAGTTTGAGCCGAGCGGGATTGAAGATATGGGCGTAGTAACTTCGCCAGAAGTCTTCTAATTCATCCTCCTTAGGGGCTTCGCGACTAGAAACCCCAGGAGAGAACTGAAGCGCCTTGCCGTTCCAATGAGCACAACGCCAGGGTGTTAGAATAGACCATTCCATACTTGCGAAGCGTTTGGCAAAGAACGGGGCCGTGAGTTCGACGATGGAATGCTCGGGCTCGAACCAAGCAACGAACTGTTCGCACCCCGACTCCGTCGTACTAACCTTTCGAAACCTCACAAAGGCTTTCATCTTGTGCCGATCACGACGCACGGCAGAAGCCCAGACCTCAAGTCGCTTGAGATCGGAATCGATGTGCAGGGCTAATAGTTGCCTTTCTTTTCCGTGTGTGAGTCTCCAAGCCACCTTGTAGAGCACGCCCCATCGGTCCGAGGCCCGGTGGCATGCCACCAATTCTGCGAGATTCATGAACTCACGCGGGATACGCAGACCTTTAGGCGGAGTAGTATTCTGAGAGGCATTGCTATCAAGATCGTCAAAGAGGCTGTCAGCTGTCGAGGTGCCATCTTCCCAAAGGATCGCTTCTGGTCTAACCGCTTCGGACAGAAGCTCGCGGGCCTTAGATCTCCATGAATCGAAGTTAGGCTCAATCCGGATCGTCTTCACTAAACTTCACCGGTGATAGCACTTGATTTGGCTTCGGGGTCTCCAAAGGTGAACTCCGTTTGTCGAGGACCTGGTAGAAACCGGCTTCTCAAGCGATCACTATCAAGCCCTAAACGGGCAGGGTGGTGGTCTGTTGTTATGACGAAAGGCAGACACTTTTTCATAGAAATACCTAACTTCTGAAGGTCTTCCAATCGTAAAGACGACCACCTTCGAATTTGGACGATACGATTCACTGAGCGGACGCCAATACCTGGAATGCGCACTAGAAGTTCACGAGGTGCTCGATTTACATCCACGGGGAAGATGTCGCGAGAGCGCAAAGCCCAAGACAGCTTCGGATCGAGTTCCAAATCGAGATTGGGAGCATTGTCTGGAACGATTTCTTCTACGCTGTAGCCATAGAATCGCATCAACCAATCGGATTGATAGAGTCGGTGTTCCCTCACAAGTGGTGGTGATTTCAATGGTAGGATTGGCGAGGCACTCGGAATGGGGCTAAAGGCCGAGTAGTAGACGCGCTTCAAACGATAAGCTCCATACAACACATCCGCGCGTTCTAACAATTGACGATCAGGAGAAGCGTCTGCACCGACAATCATCTGCGTGCTCTGGCCGGCAGGGGCAAAGTGACGCTCTTTCTTGGAGCGCCGTTTCCCGGTTTGCCGATCCGCTTGCTTTCGTTCAGAATCGGCATCGATTCGTGAGCGAATGCCTCCCATAGCTTTCTGGGTGCGGCTCATGTCTTTCTCGGGAGCCAAGCGGTCCAGGCTCTGCTGAGAGGCCAATTCAATGTTGATGCTAATGCGATCAGCATACTCACCAGCCTGATCAATAAGATCTTGGGAAGCCTCAGGAATTGTTTTCAAATGGATATAGCCTCGAAAGTCATGATCAACGCGAAGCTGGCGAGCGACTTCCACCACGCGCTCCATCGTGTAGTCAGGATTCCGAACAATGCCAGAGCTAAGAAAGAGCCCCTCGATGTAGTTGCGCTTATAGAAGTCGAGCGTCAGTTGCACCACTTCCGCCACTGAAAATCGCGCCCGTTGCACATCGCTCGATCGGCGATTGATGCAGTAGTGACAGTCGTAAATACAGGCATTCGTCAGCAGGACTTTGAGCAAAGAAATGCAACGGCCATCCGGCGCGTAGCTGTGACAGATACCTGCTCCTCCGGAGGAACCCAATGCTGTTGCGCTACCAGAGGAGTCTCGCTTGGTTGTTCCGCTACTCGCGCATGACGCATCGTATTTGGCAGCATCGGCTAGGATTTCGAGCTTGTTCTTAAGTTCCATTACTAGTGTCC
>JAACDM010000544.1 GCA_009936795.1 Verrucomicrobiaceae bacterium
GTGAAGACGGCGTCGCCATCACGCGAGAGTCCATTCTACGATTCGACAAACCGTTGCCAGACAACGCTTCCGTGGACACGGCAATCTTCGCGGGAGAAACGCTTAAGACACACAAACAACTTTCCGCCGATCGGCTCACACCGACACTCCTCTATACGTAAGACTTGCCACCAAGCGCACGCGTGCTAGTCACAATCGACGGCGATGCGCTCAACGGTGTCGATGCCGCCAGCGCTCTATCAGGGACACCGCACAACCAGGATCCAGCTTCGGCAAACACCATCCAGTCCGTGACGTTCCAAGGCGCCGGATTTACCGAAAGCTCAACGAAGGTAGTGCTAGAATCCATGAACCGGAGTGGTGTGCCTTACATCACAACGATCACACCAGACACCATTGCTCATGATGGCAGTAGCCTCACGCTCCTGATCCCATCAGAATCTAGCACTGTCATTGCAACACTATTGAGCGGCGGGTCAGGCCAGCTCTTGCAAATCGTTCCCACGGTTACGGCCATCGACGGAGGGCGCGGGCAACTCACTCAGATTTGGGGCAGCGGATTCACGGAGAGAAAGATTTCTCTACAGTTTGGACCTGACAGTGCCTCACCCACAGTCACCGATGGCGGTCCCGCACCCGATGATGGCATCGACGCCTTTGACTGGAGTTTCGCCAATCAGCGCCTAGAGGTCGTTGTTCCGAACAACGCGCAGCTTCCCTATCGGGTCATCACGGAAGGAGGCATTTCGGGTAACGATGATGACATTGCCTCGTTTACCGCAACGGCAACGTGTGGATCGGCTGCGGTGAGCACCAGCGCTTCAGCAAATGTAGAACAAACCATCACGCTGAACGGCGGCGGCTTCTCGCCAGACACCACAAAGCTCACCTTCGAGGCAAACTGGATCGATGGCGTGCCTTAGGTCTTCAAGACAAATCCTACCTCAGTCGCGGGTGATAGCCGATCACTCACAGCAGATATCCTAGCTGGCATTGTCACAGGAAACATGGCCCTGCTCAGTGGCGGCGCAGCCGACCGGCTTCAAATCGTCTCTACAAGCAGGGCGATCAGCGGCACAGTTGCGGCAGGCAATAAAGTGACGATTATCGGTAGTGGCTATTGAGAGGGCGATACGACCGTCCGCTTTGGTAGTGCCAGTGTGACCGACAGAGGCCCTGAAACAAACGACGGAATCGATGTCTTTAACTGGTCCATTCGCAATGCGCGGATCCAAACGGAAGTTCCCGGAGGTGACGACGTTCCCGTCCACGTGACCACGGATGGAGGCACGAGCGCAAGCGTCACTCCGTGAGCCATTCTGAGAAAGCCTGTTCACGCGGAGAGACAGCCGCTATCAAGATTTTGGAACCACTTTATCTCTGAAATTTCGAATGCCGCGAACAATGGCCGCTCCAAGCACTTCCGCTTCGGCCGCGGTCTCGGCGGGGATCGAAATAGAGGCGGCGGGTTCTGCTGCCTTCTCAAGGAAGTTGCTGCGAGTACGGCGCAGACCACCATCGAGCACACCCTCGACCGTCTCCATCAGGATCGAATGAAGAGACATCCCAAGAACCACGTTGAGGCGATCTTGAGCATTTCCTTGAGCCCTTGCATCGAGCTCTGGCAGCGCGGTTTCCTCATGAATGGGAGATCCGTAGGGAGCAAGGGTTTGAGTCCAGAGATCATCAGACTCTGGATGCTGAGTAAGATGCAGCCTTGCCAGTAGTTTGGGCACTGGAGGGGCCTCCGCGTCCGATGCCTTCGGCAGCTCGGTGATCGTCTGCATTCCGAAGGCCTCTAAACCGTATTTCAAATGACTAGCCACCTTTGCCGCCAGGCTATCATCTGCAGAAACATAAAGAAGGATCGTTGGAGTAACGCCACTAGGATAGTTGTATATCGATGGCCGAATGATAGGATCGATCAGCAGGGAAAGATCCACTCGAGAGAGATAGAGACGATTCTTAAACCGAACGGGCGCGAAACTCAGATACCCTTTATAGGTCTTGATCTGAGCCTGACGCAGCCCCGCAAGAAAACGCAAGATAATCTTGGAACTCGGCGACTCGAGAACGACTTCATCACCGATCACATCCATCTGCTCGAACCTGTAAAACTTATGAATGTCAGAGAAACGAACATACTCGCGCTCGTTGTCTCGCAGCACATGCCACTGCCAGGTCCCACGCTGCTCCAGTCTCTCAACTGGGGCGGGAGGAGGCACCACGATAGGCTCAGGCTCGCCTGGTTCCCTGAATGGAACTTCTTCCTGCCCCAGAGATGGCACGCCAAAGCTCAGCACAGCCATTAGGCCTAGTATCGGAGCTTGGAAGGAACACATATCGGATCTTTCCGCAACCAACGATCGAATGCAACCTGTACTCGCCTACCAGAGTCATGCATCGGAATCGCGTACCTCGATCTCCTTGGCCTGCTTCACGACACGACGAAGACTACCCGCAGTCTCAGGACGGTAGAAAGGAAAGACGAGCCCGCCGAGAAGACTCCAGAAAACACTGAAGCCAAAGCCTAGCAACGACACGAGTACGCCGACCTCAGACGGCACCTGGCAAAGCCGCTGAAGAAACGATTCGAACAAGGTTTCCCGAAGCCCCAGACCCGAGATCGAAACTGGCAGCGTGGTGATCACATCCACGACCGGCATAATGGTAAACATATCTATCAGGCTCACACCAGCTCGCATGGACAAAGCACCAGCATAGAAGGTCCCGAAGTAAAAACCATGAATGACAAACGATAGACTTACTCCGGCAAGCGTGGTACGCCAGTTCCTGATAAAGAGCATGAGAGCTTGAGAGAATTTGATGGCCTGAGCTCGAAACGGCAATCCCTCCGGTGTTCGTGCCGTGAGGTCGAAGAACGCAACAAGAATCAGCACACCAATCCCCACAACAGCGCCCGCAAGGTAGACGCCAGCAAACAACGTTAGCTGCGACGACAATCCAGAACCGGCAAGCCAGTCCCACCTTGCTATACAGAACGCCCCAAACAAACTCACCACTGCAGGCAGACCACAGAGATGGTCCATGAGAATACTGGCGACCGCTTGACTGCGTTTACCTGGAAACTTACGAATGAGATAGAGGAGCTTTACCGCATCACCTCCCACTGTCCCAATCAAGATCAGATTGAAGAAGCCACCGATGAGAGAAAGCTTCGTGACCTCACTCCAAGTTAACGAGATGCCTTGCAGACGCAGGAAGAGTTGCCACCGAACAATTCCGAAGGCAACGACTCCGACGGCTAAAGCAAGACCTAGCCAGACCCACTTCAGCTCCGCCTGTTGGACGGCCGAAATGAGCCCTTCATGAATCTCAGGCTTCGCCCACAGCCATGCCAGGCAAACCAGGCTAACAAGAACCTGAACAAACGTGAGGACATGTCTCACTTGGCAATAGAGAGTGTAGCTTAGGCATTCAGCCCAAGTTCCTGGGCAGAATACCGCGTCAGTCTTAGGTGGTTAGGACCGCTTAGGCTTCCTCCGATTCAAAAACGCTTCACGTTGCAGACGGTACTCGCGGGAGAGCTTGATCGCCTGGGCTCGATCCGCGTCATCGTAATCCCAGAACTCTTGCACCACCGCTTCACACTTGGGAAAATGGGAACCATCATCACCAATATCTTTACGCATCTTGCCGAAAGCTATTTTTAGCTCATCACGCACATCATTATAGGCGGGATCATCGTAAACGTTGACGAGTTCATCGGGATCTTTCACAAGATCATAAAGCTCCCAGCCCGGCGGAGTCTGGTTCTGTCCTTCATAATCACAACCGTAGAAGTAGATAAGCTTATGCGTCTTCGTCCGATACGCCATCTCGCCCGGATTGTCATGATGCGCCATGTGCATCCAATAACGATAGTAGACCCCTTCCTTCCAATCGGCAGGCGCTTGTCCTGTCTCACAAACACTCCGAAACGATCGCCCTTGCATGCTGTCAGGAATGGAAATACCGGCATAGTCTAGCATCAGCGCGGGATAGTCAACATTCTCAATCAAGACGTCACTCCGCTGACCCGCCGGAATCGCTTCTGGATAGCGAACGATGAAGGGCATGCGCTGCGATTCATCATAGGCCCAACGCTTGTCCTGAAAGTCTTTCTCACCCAGCCAGAATCCCTGATCACCGGTATAAATGATCAGCGTGTTATCGTAGAGGTCATTGGCCTTAAGATAATGAAAGAGTCGACTCAGATTATCATCAACGCCCTTCACACAACGGAGGTATTTCTTCAAGTAAGCTTGATACGCATAGCGTGTGGTTTCTTCTTCCGTAAGCGCATCCACATCGTAATCCGCGGGCAGTTCTTCAGGAAATCTGTTGTAGAGATCCACGGCATAGGACCGGCGTAGATTGCGCTTGCCAATCGAAGTACCAATGTGAGGAAGCAGCTCGTCTTCATGTCCACGGGTAGCTATCGACCCCCAGGTCTTCGGCGTGTCGTATAAAGTCGCGGGCTCGGGAATCTTCGTTTTGGCAAGATAAGATTGATAACGCGGCGCATTCTCAAAATAGTCGTGCGGCGCTTTGAACTGGTGGCAGACAAAGAACGGCTTGGTCTTGTCACGCTTCGTCTTGAACCAATTCAAAGTCGAATCCGTGATCGCATCCGAGGAATGCTCGCCCTTGTGCGTCACCACATTCTTGGGCCACGGCTTGTCCCCCTGCACTCTGAACTCAGTGTTATAATACTTACCTTGTCCGGGCAGCACCTTGTAGTAATCAAAGTTAGGTTCGACCTTGAGATGCCATTTCCCGATCATCGCCGTCTGGTATCCGGCCTCTCGCATAAGCACCGGTAGCGTCTGGTCCTTCGGCTCAACTCGTCCACCGAGATCAACGACACCGTTCACATGGTTGTACTGGCCTGTGAGAATGCAAGCTCGTGATGGCGTGCAGATCGCATTTGTACAGAACGCGTTCTCAAAGACGACCCCATCCCTGGCCAGCGTATCGATGGTCGGTGTGGGATTTAGATCCTTCAGCAGCGTCGCGTAAGCACCAACCGCTTGAGCGGTGTGATCATCGGACATGATGAAAAGAATATTTGGAGAATCAGCGGCACAGAGCGGGGCAACACTCAACGCGAGGAATGCAAACGTTTGCAGAAGGCACTTAGACATAGGGAATCTTCGTCGTTCCAAGGAGCTTGGCAACTTCTCGCCAGCAAAATTAAAGAATGTCTTGCCGCGTCAATCCAGACAACGAAAACATTGAAAGCAGATCAACAGCTTCAACCATGAAATCTCTATCTAAACTCCATCACAAAAGCTTACTTGTCGCCGTTGCTGCTCTCGCGGGAGCCTCGGCTCCTCAGGCCACCGCGGAGCTCGCCGACGGCATGATCGCCTATTGGCCACTCGACATCATTAATGGCGAACGTACCCCCGAACTCGTCAATGGCTATGACATGACGCTCGTCAACCTCACCGCGGATGATCTCGTAGACGGGCAGCAAGGCAAAGCCATGAGCTTCGACGCCAGCTAAGACTCCCTACTTGAGCGCATCACCCAAGAAGGCGAGAAATTGCCTGCAAACCAACTTCACTCCAGCTGGTCCGTCTCTCCATGGGTCAAAGGCAAAGGTATAGGCCAGAATCACCTCCGCGTCTTCTCTGAAGGCTCCACCCAGAACAGCAACCCGCTCTTCAATCTCGGGACGCATAGCCAAGGAACAGACGGCTCGGTCGATGTATTCATTCGCGGAAATCCTGGCACGATCAACCACGTGCGCTCTCTGGGGCTGGCCTTCGACGACGAGGGGCACATGATCACCTGGACGGAGTCTGACAATGTTATTGCCCTCTACATTGATGGGGTCAAAGATGACATCGAATTGCCCGAAGAAGGCGTGGCCCCGCTCGTTGCTCCCGAACAGACGTATGTCATGAACACCACCACCATTGGTGGCATCCGCCGCGCGGCAGCCACACACCAATGGACAGGGGTGATCGACGAGGTCGCCATGTGGGAACGTCAACTCACTCCGGAAGAAGTCATGGAAGTCTTCACCGAGGGAGTGCCACAAGCA
>JAACDM010000545.1 GCA_009936795.1 Verrucomicrobiaceae bacterium
CATGGTATCGTGCCGAAGTGCGGTCGGGTGCTTTGGTTGGCGAGTTGATCACCGAGTCACGTGAACTCTGGGAGTCGGCGGTGGGCGAAGTGCTCGCAGCGAACGTGCCTGTGCGCACCTTTGATCCTAAGTCGCCGCTTGTGGGAGTGGAGATCGATATTCCGACGGCGGAACGATTGGGGCGAGTTAGTCAATCAATGTCAGCGAACGCGCGGCCCGTAGAGCCAACCTATTTGGCGCCTCCCTATATCACCACACCAAAGAAGACTGGCAAAGTGCTCTGAAGATCGACTAGTCGTTATTCTGATATTCAGCGAGTATTCCTTCGCATCCATTTTCCACCATTTGGATGACCATGTGGAAGCCTTCCTCGCCGCCATAATAGGGATCGGGCACTTCTTCGGGAAATTTGTTGCCGGAGCAATAGCGTCCGAAGAGGCGAATCTTCTCGTCATATGCCTCTTCAGTATCGAGTAGTCGAAGGTCTGCAAGATTGCTTCGGTCCATGGCCAAGATGAGGTCAAATTCCTCCAAGTCGGTTGTCAGCACTTGCCTGGCGGCACCTTTAAAGTCGTAACCATGCTCCTTGGCTGCTTGACGCATTCGTGCATCTGGCAGCTTTCCTGTATGCCAATCCATGGTGCCAGCGGAATCACAGAGGATAATATCCGCCAGGCCGGCCTTCCGGACGACTGCATTCATGATATTCTCGCCTGCTGGCGAACGGCAAATGTTGCCAAGGCAGACGAAGAGGATGCGAAAAGGGGGTGTTGAGCTCGTCATGATCACACGCTTGGAGACGGTTGTCTTGTTGGCAAGTCTTGCCATTCCGCGGGTTAGTGGCTAATTCTGAGTTGAGTGGTCATTCAAATGACAAAGCGAGCAGAGAACATTGAGGTTTAGCTTATGATGACGGTGCCTCTGTGATGCCTTCTATACGGGCGTGGTAGAGGCTACCGTGCACGTCTTGAAGGTTGCTGGTTGCCGGGTGCATGTGCCAGAAGATCAGACCTGTTGCGGTCAACCTCCTTTCAATGGTGGACACTTTGAATCTTCGCGACGCATTGCTCAGCACACGGCCAAGGTTTTGACGAAGATCTCCCTGTCATTGTTCTATCCGGCTCCTTTCGTGGCGTTCTTATTGGTCAGTTCGCTGGCGGGCAGGGGCGACAGGAAGATCTTGAGATCAGGAGCTTTCTTTGTAGAGAAGCTAGAAAGGATGACTTGCTTATTCTCGATCTTCCAACTGCCTTTCATGGCGTGTGATTTTCTAGTCTATGTGTCAGAGCCGTTTTGAGCATAGGTGGGAAGGGCAAAGAGGAGAGCGGTGAATGCTGCAATTGCGATGGTGCTCATGGTATTGGGTGGGCTTGGTTGTTTGGTGGCTGATGTGGTGCCGGCGGACGCCTAGTTATCGGAGGTGGCACAAGGGGCAAAGTAGCTTAGCTACGTTCTGTTCAGGAGACGACTTGTGCAGAAATGTCTCCGGCATTTGGCAAAGAAATGCTAGAGTTAACTACTATAATAGTATTATGGTCTGTTCGCTAGAGCGGTGGCAATCTTAAGTTCAGATTCCAAGGTTCGGTGGACGGGGCATCGATTTGCGATTTCTGTCAATCTTGCCCGCTGTTCATCGTCAAGGTCCCCATCGAGACTTAATGTGCGCTCGGTTATATCGACTTTGCCGGTCTAGGTTTCACAGGTTTTGCAATCTTTCGCGTGAATCTTTTCGTGGCGAAGCTTCACCTTGACAGAGTCTAGTGGCCATTTTTTGTGATTGGCATAGAGTCGCAAAGTCATCGCGGTGCAGGCACCTAGACCTGCTGTTAGAAAGTCATAGGGCGTTGGCCCAAGATTAGTGTCGCCAACGGAAACAGGTTTATCGGCAATGAGGGTTTTTCCATTGATAAGAAGATCGGTCTGCAGACAGGTCTGGCCGATGTGTGCGATCACTTCATCTTCTGATGACGTTTCTTCGGTGGGGGTAAGATAACGTTCTGCCCATGAGGCGATGGTGCGGCCTGCGTAGAGCGAATCTTTGGGATTAGTCAGCAAGTAATCTGCGTGGTCTAGCGAAATGAAGCTCTTTGGATAAAGCGCTCGACCATAAATCTTCGCTGCATTCTCGATTCCGACGGTTTCATCAATGGGAGAGTGTAGAATAAGGAGTGCTTTGCCTAACCGATGGGTAGCCTCCTCCATGGGGACGGTGTCTAGATCTTCAATGAAGGCTTTCTTGATAAGGAAGTCACGCTCGGCGATGGCAACGGTTGCTTCGCCTAGGGTATCGGTTTCATCGCGTTTGGCGTCAAGCAGATGGGTGACATGCGCAGGATCTGCGGGAGCCCCGATGGTCGCGACGGCGCGAATAGAGTCAATTAGCGACGTGGCGCGGATGGCTGCAGCACCGCCTAACGAATGGCCGATGAGGATTTTTAGGGCCTCGGCAATATCTTAGAGAAATGGTGACGCGCGATAGAGATCATCCACGTTCGTGGAGAAGGTTGTTTCAGAGAATTGACCGCCACTCTGACCCAAGCTGGGAAAGTCGAAACGAAAGACGCCGATTCCAAGATCGGTCAGCGCTTTGGAAATATGGCGGACTGCATGAAGATCTTTGCTGCAAGTGAAACAATGTGAGAGTAACGCGTAGGCACGTGGATTTCCTAAGACGGGGAGATCTAGTTTTGCTGCGAGCGCATGCCCGTCCGCGTTTGGAAACGTGTATTCGTGAGTTTTCATAGTCCGATTTCAGCTTCCCATGCGGTTGAAACGGCAGCTGCGATGCGCGGTGCCACACTGAGATCTAGCGGGTCTGGCAGGATCTGCTCGGCCGATGGGGTTTCATCGGCATCCGTGAGCGCCATCGCGGCTGCGATTTTCATCGATTCGGCGCTGCCTGTGGCTCCTGCATCGAGGGCTCCACGAAAGATGCCAGGGAAGGCAAGCATGTTGTTTACTTGGTTCGGAAAGTCGCTCCTGCCTATACCCACCACAGCGGTCCCGGCTTTTCTTGCAACATCTTGCATGATTTCAGGTGTCGGATTAACCATCGCTAGAATGATAGGTCTATCGGCCATGCTTTGGACCTCGGGGGCACCGATTAAGTTTCCCTTACTTACGTTAATGAGGACATCCGCTCTTTGGAGCACATCGGTGAGAATGCCTTCACGTTTTTCTAGATTGGTGAATGCTAGGAGTGCCTCCTTCTGTGGATTAAGGTCCGTTCGTCCTGCGTGAATGGCTCCCTTGGAGTCACAGACGGCGATGTGTTTCACTGGAATACAAACGTCAGAATCTTGGCCCACGCAGCGTGAGAGCTTGGCAATCGCCATGCCGGCTGCACCTGCTCCGTTGATTACGACGCTTAGCGTTTCCAAAGGTCTATCCACGACCCGTGAAGCGTTGATCAATGCGGTTAGTAGGACAATGGGAGTGCCGTGCTGATCATCGTGAAAGACGGGAATGCCCAAGTCTTGCAGAGCGTCTTCAATTTGAAAGCACTTGGGCGCGCCGAAGTCTTCGAGATTGATACCACCAAAGACAGGAGCGATGCGTCGTACCGTTTCAATGATTTCGGCAGCGTCTTGGGTGTCAATGCAGATGGGCCACGCATGAATGCCAGCAAATTCTTTAAACAGCATGGCATTGCCTTCCATCACTGGAATAGCGGCCGAAGGACCAATGTTTCCGAGTCCAAGTACGGCAGACCAATCGCTGCCAATGCCGACGGCCTTTCCCAATGATCGTGAGGCGCAAGGCTGCTTTCTTGTCCTGAGCAATGGCTTCATAGGGGCGGGCAACGCCAGGAGTGTAGGCAATGGAGAGATCGTCGCGTGACTTCACGGGCAGCTTGTTAAAGATGCCAATCTTCCCGCGCAGTTGTTTGTGGACGACGAGGCTGCATTCGGAGTGAGTCGTCCTTAGTTCGAGCGTCCGTGATTGTCTTCGGAGTGACTAGCGACGTGCCCAGGCAAGCCATTTACTCATCATCGAGGCGACGAATGGAGTGAGGCGTGTCTTATTGTAGAGATCGCCA
>JAACDM010000546.1 GCA_009936795.1 Verrucomicrobiaceae bacterium
CCACTGCCGACCAGTGCATTATTCGCATCGTTCCACTCAGGTCGTTGGGTATTGAGCCAGATGCCGCCATCTGGGATGAAGTTGGACAACTTGGCCAGCGACAGTGTCAGCAGCTTCTCAACGAGCGTGACATAGTGAATGTCCCCTTGTTCATTGGGCAACAGTTTCCCGTCCGCACCAAGGCTTTCCACGCGCTTGCTGATTTCTTTCGAAAGATCAGCATCAAAGGTAATCGTATCTTGCGGATCCTTTCGGATCTCATCGTAGCCTTTGATGCGATAAGGG
Source organism: Verrucomicrobiaceae bacterium (assembly GCA_009936795.1). GTDB lineage: Bacteria > Verrucomicrobiota > Verrucomicrobiia > Verrucomicrobiales > DEV007 > JAACDM01. The sequence continues at coordinate 286 of JAACDM010000546.1, forward strand.
ACATTCGCGTGCGTGAACGCCGCTGCACCTAACAAATCATCGAGTCCCTGCGGATGAAAATCGCGACTCCACTCAAGGAGTTTGAGCAAGTAGATGATTTGATGATCTCCCCAATAGCCGATATTCGCCCAGGGATCTTCTGGCGAGGGCTCTTCCCACTCAAAGCCATCACGGGTGAGGCGATAAGGATTGTAGCCGTCAGCCGTCGTGGCGTTGACGAAACGAGAGATCATCGCGGTGGAGAACTCTGGAAACGACACGGCAAGCGCTTCCCAGTTCTGAAAGATATCGCGCCAGTTGCCTTGATAGTTGAGATTGGTGCGACCCGTTTCCGATTCCAACTCAATGGAGAAGTGATTCCACGGACGCGTCGGATCACCGTGGCGTCGGCTAAAGGCCAGTGGAAGATACTCGGAACCGAGGCGCGTCAGATCGGGATCGTTGAACTCCGCAATCCGGGCACGCAGTTCCTCGATACCGACAACCTCTGGCAGATTCGTTAGGAAGACATCATGCTTTACCAGGGTGCCTCGATTGAAGTTGGCCACGTATTGCCGGAAATCATCCGACTGAACACGATAATCTTCCAACGGAATACCGCCGCGCATGACATTGAAGACCGTGTTCGAGAGGTGGCGATTGCAACGACGTTTGTTAGATCCGCATTGAATGGCATCGGACGAGGACAAGATGCTCAGGAACTCTTGCTCGCTCGCATGAATGTCGTTGGCGACCTCTGACGCAGGATCGGCAGTACGCTGCAGCCAGTCGTCCAGACCAATGACATCACTGTGATCCTGTGCCAACTCGGCCACGATCTGCCATTCAATCGATTCACCCGGTGCCAGTTCTACCGACTGATTCACCAAATAGGCACCCGCCTTCCCGCGGACATCAACTTCATTTTTTAACATCTCGCCGTCCCGCAAGGCCGCGATCTGATCCGTCGACAGCAGAATCGCCCCCGAACGAATACCCGATTGCCAGATCGTCGTTGATTTGAGCCCTTCGCTAGGCTCTGCCCGGTCTGTCGGGACAGAGCTGAGATAGTAGAGGCCTACCTGCGAGTCAGGCACCAATTCGCTCTTCTTGTAAGCGTTCGCCAAATTGCTATAGCGCATGAGAAACTCACTGCCGATGCCATGCGGAAGCACGTTTCTCAAACCATCAAGAAGCTCCAACGAACACGGTTTCTCTCCTAGATTCTCAAGGCGACAACTCCGGACAAAGCCAAACTTCTGGCTAAAAGTCCAACGATAACGAAACGCCAATTGCTGTGATTCATTGATCTCCTCAAAAACGAGTTTGTTTCCAAGGGGCGTCTTGTACAGATTGCGATGTGTCCGATCCGTTCCGGCTGGATGGGCAGCAAAAGGCTCCCACAGGCCCGCAGCGGATCGGATCATCGTGATCGCCCCCGTTTGTGTCCTAGCCGTCGAGATCTGATCGTCTGCGGCGTACGGAAACAGTGCTAGATCCGCGTTGCGGCGTCCGGCGGTTAAAGCGCCATTGCTGGATACAAACATCCAATGATCTCCTGCCCCGACCAGGGACATGAAGAAGTCCGTCATCAGGTGACTGTTGGCGATCTGATAGTATTCCTCACCGTCTAGCGAGGTGTACTCGCCGATTACTTTGGGTGGCATGCCTGACATGGTCGTTAAGAAGTTATCTTTCCCCTTCGTGATTCAAGTTCACTGCGAATCTCTTTGGCCTTCGTTTCCGAAATCTCGTATCGCCACATAACGATAACAGCGAGTGCCGAAGTGGCCATAGGAATGATGATGTTGAAAAGTCGTATGTATTGGAGCGCACTTTCGCTTTGGTTAGGGCCAAGATCGACATCGAATCCAGAGGCACTAAGCAACCACCCACCGATGAGTGCTGCGAGTGCGATGCCCACCTTGACCATCCACCAATAAATCGCTCCAAAGGTACCCTCTCGCCGCTCTCCAGTTTCGAGTTCGTCGTAGTCGCAGACGTCAGAAATCATCGACCCCATGAGCGTGAATAATGAACCAACCCCAAAGGCGACTATTGGAGCGGTCATTAGGAGTAGATAGGGGTTCTCGCGACTGTATCCAATCCACTTAAGCCCGTAACCGATGATTGAAAGAGCGATTGTCAGACGAAAAGCTTCGCGTTTACCCAAGCGCTTCGCGAGCACGGCAGTCAACGCGATCACCCCCATGGTGCATAGCGTTGTCACCGTGCCGTAAGTTCCGTAGAGTTGTCCGGCCGGACCGTCGTCACCACCAAAGACGTAGTAGCGAATCACATAGAGATCGAACATCGATGCCAGCTGGAAGCCTCCAAAGATCAGAAAGGTAGCCACACAAAGCCTAACGAAAGGCTTGCGTTTCATGGTGATACCCAAGCCCTCGAAGAACTCTCCCGTGTTCGCAGCAAGTCCGGATTTGGCTTTGGGAGCCTCGCTAGGCTTCGGAAGAACTCTTTCGCGACAGAAGATCGCCGGAATAACTCCTAGCACAATGACAGTGATTCCAATCCCCATCGCGAGCACGCTGGCACCATCCGCCGGGCCTTCGAATTGCTCGCTCGCGATAAATGCCCAGAACCAGGGAATGGCGAGCCAGGCAAACTGGCCCGCTGTGTTTGCGAAAGCGTGAAGACGCGTGCGTTCATTGTAATCCGCTGTCATCTCATAACCGAACGCGACGAATGGCGTGGCGTAGACCGTGTAGGTCAGGAAGAACAGAACGAAGGCAGCGAAGAAGAAATAGACATAGAACATGTCCGACAAACCCGCTGGCACTTGCCACATGCCCGCAAAGACGATCCCGGCCAGGATCGCCCCTATAAAGATATACGGTCGACGCCGTCCCCACCTCGAACGCGTGTTGTCCGAGATATAACCTATCATCGGATCGGTGAGGGCATCGAGGATTCGTGGAGCGAAACCAATCACGCCTACCCAACGCGGATCCATCCCCAGCCCGAGATTCAGAATGACCATGATCGCAGGCAGCGCCGCCGCCTGCAGATTGTTCGCTAGCATTCCAGACGCGTAGGCAAGCTTCTGAATGAGCGGGATACGGTCTTCGGGTGCCGTTTGGGAGGAGCCGGAGGTCGTCATGGGCAGGATTTGGTGAGTTTTGATTCTATGAAACCGGTTTCATAGAATGCTTGAAACCGGTTTCATAAGCGATACCTTGCCTGCAAAGCAACTACTATTTCTGCCTCCTTGCAGATGAAGAACGTCACCATCCAAGACATCGCCAACGAAGCCCAGGTCTCCAAGAGCACCGTCTCTCGCGTGCTCAACAGCTCCTCTCCGGTGCATCCGGACAAGCGCCGCGCCATTCTCGAGGTCACCCAGCGTCTCGGCTTTCAGCCAAATGTCGTCGCTCGCAGCCTGTCCAAGGGGCGTTCCATGACGATCGGCGCACTGACACAGAACATCGGCAGCCCCTTCTACGATGCCATCTCCCAGGGGGTGATCACCGGGCTAGGCGACACCGGCTACTCCCCGATCTTTGTCGATGGCCGATGGCAACCGAAGATCGAGGTTGGTGCCATCAAAGCTCTTTTAGGTCGGCGTGTGGATGGCCTGATTCTGATCGGTGGAACCATGCCGGTTGATGAACTTAACGAACTCTGCGGGGACCTCCCCACCATCATCGTCGGTCGGCAAGTAGCCAACACGCACTGCATTTACACCGACAACATCGATGGCGGTTACCTGGCGACGAAGCTTCTGATAGAACACGGCCACCGAGAAATCGCCTTCATTCGCGGGATCGCCCATCACCCCGACGTCATCGATCGTTTCCAAGGATATAAGAATGCCCTGCACGAGGCTGACATCGAATTGAATAAATCCCTCGTGATAGACGGCGACTTCACCTCGGAATCTGGCGTCCAAGCCATTGAAACATTAGAATCTCGCAAACAGTCGTTCACGGCCGTCTTTGCTGCCAATGACACCACGGCTTTCGGAGCGCGCTTGGCCTTGTATCGGCGCAACCTCCGAGTTCCCGAAGACGTTTCCATCGTGGGCTTTGATGACCAGGCCGAAGCCGCCTTCATGGCCCCACCCCTAACTACCATTCGACAGCCTGCTCGAAGAATGGGCACACTCGCGTCTTCAGCGCTCTTGGGGCTTATCGACGGCGCCCCCTTCCAATCCCAGTCCTTTCAAGGCGAACTGAAAATTAGAGAATCCGTTAGCCGCCCATCCTCATCACACCAATGACTTCATTATTCTGCAGATCGTTCAAACGATCTCCACTGCTAGCGGTGTTGCTAGGATTTATCACCAGTTGCGACTCAAAAGAAATGCCGATAGACAACAATACGAACCACAAGCCTCATCTCGACTCGATCGTATGGGCCGTGAACGTCGGCGGCGACGCCTATGAAAGCAGCGATGGGGCTCACTACCTGGCCGATGACTTCGACATCGGCGGCGAAATAGCTCACATGGCAACGGTCGTCGGCTCTCAGGACAATACGCTCTATCAGAGCTACCGTATGGGTGACCTGAAGGTGAGCCATGCAATTCCAAATGGGACCTACGATCTTCAATTCCGATTCGCCGAACCGTTTGATATTCCCGTGGGCGACCGAGTCTTCAACGTCCTGGCTCAAGGAGAGCCCGTGATCGAGGGTCTGGACGTGCGTCTGGCTCGCGACGGGAGACATGTCTCCGCCTTAGACCGGGTGGTCACAGGCATTGTGGTCAACGATGGCCAGTTGGATATTACGTTCAAGGCCTCAGCAGGCGCCCCCATTCTCAATGCCCTCGTCGTGCGTCGGCAAATGAAGGATTCCCGGCTGTGGAAGCTCGTCTGGAGTGATGAATTCGATCAAGACGGCGCCCCAGATGACACCCGCTGGAGCACCGATGTCTGGCCGGCTCGCAAGGTTAACGACGAGGAGCAAGCGTATACAGCCCGGCCCGAGAATGTACGCGTTGAGGACGGTCACCTCATTCTGGAAGCGCACAAAGAAGACTATGACAACGCTGCCTACACCTCAGGCCGCATTCATTCCCAGGGCAAGGGAGACATTCTCTATGGCAAGGTCGATGTTAGAGCCAAGCTTCCCGCCGGACAAGGATCCTGGCCTGCCATCTGGATGTTGCCCAGCGATCCTTACAAATACTCCACGTCTTGTGGTGAGGATGAAGAGTGGCAAGGAAGCCCAACCTGCGATGCCTGGCCAAACTCTGGTGAAATCGACATCATGGAACATGTCGGCTACGACATGAACAACGTTCACGGAACCGTACACAACAAAGCCGCCTATTGGATTCACTGGAACCAACGCAAAGGCAGCATCGAAGGCAAGACAGTGGCTAAAGAATTCCACGTCTATTCCGTAGAATGGACGCCCGATGAAATCATCGTTTCCATGGATGGCTCCCCCTACTTCACCTACGTCAATGAAGGCACCGGATGGGAAGCCTGGCCCTATGATCATCCCTTCCACCTCGTCCTCAATCTAGCCGTCGGCGGCATGTGGGGACGCGCAGGCGGCCCGGTCGACACCACCATCTTCCCCATCCGCCTGGAGATCGACTACGTGCGCGTCTACGAAGAATCCAAGTAAGCGTTAGGAACTAAGACTTCTTCAGGCGATCCAAGACCTGCTTCAATCGGTTTCTGGCTGCTTTCGACTCCGACGTATCGCCCGATTCTAAAATCGCTGTCTCCACGAACGGATCACCGCGCATGTCGAACAGTTTACCATCATCTAACAGTTTCCAGTCACGGGTGCGAACGCCAATCTGATCTTTCTTCTGAAGCGAGACCCATTCTCGGGAAGGACTCGTTCCCTCGGTGAACAGCTTGGCGAAACTGGCGCCATCGAGAGGGTGGTCGATTTCTTGCTGCCCACCAAGCTCGGCAAAGGTAGGCAGCAAGTCTGTGCCATCAGCGAGAATGTCGGTGGTCGTTCCCTCAGCAATCCTGCCTGGCCAACGAGCAATGGTTGGCACACGTGTTCCCCAGTCATTGAACTTGCCTTTCTGCCCAAGGAGCTGATTGCCGTTGATGGTGGAGATAACCGGCGCATCCAGAATCAGCTCACGTCCTTCGTGCCGGATATAGTTCATGGGCGTGGTGCCGTTGTCACTGTTGAAGAGGATCAGTGTCTTGTTCTTGAGACCGAGCTTATCAACCGCATCGACGATCTGCCCGACGCGCTTGTCCATCTCGGCCATCATCTCCGCAAACGTCATGTATCGTCCCTGCGGTCCGAGCGGAGGATGCGGGTCCACGTCGTTGGAAACGGCATGACTCAGTGCCATCGGGTAGTAAGCGAAGAACGTTTGTTCACGGTGCTTCTCCATGAAGTCGATCAGAAATTCGGTATAAACGTCAGGACCATAGCGCTCCTTCACGTCTTCGCGTATTTTACCGTTCTGCCAGAGCAACGGCTCCCAGAAACGTGGTCCTTCGTGCCAACCGAAGAAGCAATGCTCGTCGAAACCGAGGCGCGACGGCTGGTGGGGATCGTCTTTCAACATCGCCAAGTGCCATTTGCCAGCCGCAGCGGTGGCGTAGCCTGTCCGCTTCATAGCGTGGGCAAGGGTCTGTTTCTCAAAGTCGCCCTTGGCGTACTAGCCCCACTTCGGATTGCCCACCGAGTGCAGGTAACGCCCAGAAATCAGAGCCACCCGAGTCGGATGACAAACAGGCGCGGCATAGAAGTGATCGAACTTCATGCCCTCCCGGGCAAGCCGGTCGATGTTCGGCGTGGGGTAAGATTCACCACCATAACAGCCGATCGCTTCACGCCCCACGTCATCGGCAAGGATCAAGACGACGTTAGGACGATCTTCCCCAAGGGCGGCGTTCAGCAGCGAGGCAAAGGCAAACAAAGGTGCGACGACCCGAATCATGGCGAGGAGCTTACCAGACCCCAGGCATCAACCAAGCGTCTCTCATCGTGAACGAGATCGTCGGAGAACGAACTAACTCTCCTTCCAATCCAGCCCTTCATGCAGCGTCGAAAGAATCTCGTGGCCGTCTCGCGTGGCAACGACCATGTCCTCAACTCGCACGCCGCCAAACGTCCCCGAGTAGAGACCAGGCTCCACGGTGAACACTTCGTTCTCCAAAATCTCGCCACCGCCGTCATCCAGCAGGATGGGTTCATGCACTTCTAGTCCGATCCCATGCCCGGTGCCGTGACGCATCGTCGCGGTCTCTTGATCGTGTCGGGCATCGCCTCGAACCATGGAGAAGCCGTGCGCCTCGATCTCTTTGGCAACTACTCGATGCACTGCTTCTCCGGTCGTTCCCGTTTTAAGCGCCTCGCAGCCTGCGTCCTTGGCGGCGCGAACGGCCGCGTGCATCTTGCGACACTCATCCGAAGGCTCGCCGCACACGACGGTGCGGGTCATGTCGCCATGATAGCGGGTGGCATTGTCCATGGGGAAGATGTCCACGATGATCGGCATGTTGGCTTTAAGAGGGCCAGTTCCAAAGTGATGACAATCGGCCACGTGGGGAACGGTCACGACGATGGAGTCTTGTGAGTTGGAGAAGTTTCGCTCTATCAGAAACGCAGTAATCATGGCACGTATCCGTTCGGATGTTAGGACCTCACCTTCATATTGCAAGATGCCTTCGGCGGCCGGCTTCGCTTTAGCAATCGTACGGCAGGCATAGGTCATTGCTTCCCCTGTGATCTTCTGCGCGTGGCGCAAATGCTCGATCTCCTCAGGGGTCTTGCTTCGCCGCTCGGTCACCCCGAAGTCTTCAGAATAGGTGACCCCAATCCCAGCCTCCAGCAGATGATGCGCATAAAGGTATGGAAGCGACCTATCTACCATAACCTCTGTTTCCCCTGCCTGTCGGACACACTCGGCGGCAGCCTGTGCAAGCGCCGTATCTCGATCTCCAGAGAGACCGCCCTCAGGTGTGAAAGCCGCCGCACAACTCACTAGGTCCGCTGGCGCTTCCTTCCGGGCGCGATCCATTTCAATGTCCCTGACAAGAAACACGGAGTTGCCACCAGCAAAGTCGATGATAACGGACGAATCCGGCACGAGGAAACGCACACGGTGATAGAGAGTCGCGTTCTGCGAGGCGATGCCTGCCAGGAGAGTGGTCGATTTCGAAGCCATGTGGTCTAGTGATGTCAGTCCTTTGAGAAATCGGAAACGCGTTCACCGGTGAACGATTCGAGAAAGGCCACGAGAGCATCCACTTCGACTTCACTCAAGCCAAGTGGAAGCACCTCCCCAGCCCCTTCCGCAACATTGTAAAACTCGACCACCTCTTTCAAGGTCGCAATCGAGCCGTCGTGCATGTACGGAGGCGTCAACGCCACATTGCGCAACGAGGGTGTCTTAAACAGAAGACGATCGATTGGCTCCTCGGTTACCTCGAATCGCCCAAGGTCCGTAGCTGGTTCATCAGTGACCTCGCTGATAGGAACGCCCGTCATGTGAAAAGAATGGTCGGTCATGAGAACAGACGCCTCACTGTTTAGGGGATGACATTGCCAGCACTGAGCGCGCCCAATGAACAACTGATAGCCTTCATGCGCCGCTTCGCTCAAAGCGGGTTTCCCTGCATTCCAACGATCATAGGCCGAGCTTCCCGATAGCAGCGTTCGCTGGAAACATGCTAGAGATTTCGCTACCGTTTCTTTGCTAGGCTCGTCATTGCCGAAGGCTCGTTTAAAGAGACCACGATAAGCTTCCGACACCCGCAGCCGTTCTAACACCTTTTCTTCAGACACATTGCCCATTTCGTCTTCTGCCAGGATAGGCTCCCAGGCTTGTTCTTCCAACGACGTCGATCGACCATCGAAGAACAGGTTCTTCGCGAAGGCTACATTGAAAAGCGAGGGCGTATTGCGACGCCCTAACTTGCCGTCCACCCCCTTCGATCTAACGGCACCTTGTTCGGCGAAGGCTTCCTCAGGCTTGTGACAAGTGGCGCAGGAAATAGAACCATCGCGCGAAAGCATCTTATCGAAGAAGAGCTTCTCTCCCAGCAAACGCTTGGCTTCGGTCAAAGGATTGGATGCCGGATGCTCGACAGAAACGAGGCCCAATGGAGGCGTTTCCTCTCCGGTCGCGGCAATCAACGCCAACAACCCGAGTAGGCTGGCAAGAAGGCTGCGGACGGAATGAAGGACCATTGGTTCAGCATAACCCCAGAGACCCTGTTTTGAAAACCGTGATTGAGAGCTAACAACACGTCTCTGCTTTCAACTCCCTTGCTTTCCTCTAGAGTCTCCCAGGATGAAACAACTGCCATCCCCAGCACTCATCGTCTTCGGTTGCCTACTTGCTGCACTCCCTGCGTCTGCAGAGGAGAAACAGGGAAACATCGTGGAGTATTTAGGAAAGGAGAAGGTGACGGACACAGTCGAGGGAACGGCCATCCACACCTTCACGAAAGGACTCGTGATGGGAGGAAGCCGTGCCTCGAGGAACACTGGATCAACTCCAAAGGAACCCATCGTGGCGTCTCTTCTCTTGGACCCTACCTTTCGAATCGAAGAGGGAACCGAAGGTAGACGCTCTCGCGGTGGTGACGTCATGAAATGGGAAACGATTGAGGCCGATGAGAAGCAAGAATTCTCGGACCGACGTTTGCGCTCCGGCTATCTCTATCTGGAATATGACTCTGCGGGTGAGCAAACGGTGCTGTTGGATGCTTCCGGGAGTACGAAGGTGTTTGTGAATGGCCTGCCTCACGAAGGTGATCACTACGACTTTGGGTGGTCATTGATTCCCATCCATCTCAAGGCGGGGAGCAACAACTTGCTCATGACGGGAGGCCGCTTTTCAAGAATGCGCGCTCGGCTATTGGTGCCCAAGGCCCCGGTTCAGTTGACGCCGCGCGACAAGACGCTGCCTGACATCTTGGTCGAAGATGATGCTGTTCTCTTGGGCGGGATTCGAATTGTCAATGCAAGCAACGATTGGTTTGCAGGAACGATTGAATGCGATCTGGGAGGAAATAGTCGAACAACGGCGATCGCAAGAGTTAGCCCTCTCAATACAAGAAAAGTAGCCTTTCAAATTCCGTCGCCGAGCAATCCAGATGGCGAGAAACAGTCGGCATCAGTGATCTTGAAAACCGCGGCGGGAACGGAGCTCTCTCGCTTGGGTATCGTTCTCAATGTCCGATCACAGCACGCTCATCACAAACGCACCTTTCTAAGTAGGATCGATCAGAGCGTTCAGTACTATGCCGTGGCCCCTTGCACGAATCATGAGCTGGCGAAACCGGCGATGTTCCTTTCAGTGCACGGCGCTTCGGTAGAAGCCACGGGTCAAGCGGCAGCCTACAAGCAGAAAGATTGGGGGCATCTGGTGGCGCCAACCAATCGGAGGCCGTTCGGATTTGCTTGGGAAGATTGGGGGCGGTTGGATGCTTTGGAGGTCTTGAATCATGCCGAGCAGCTATTCGATACGGATCAACAACGCACCTACTTGACTGGGCATTCCATGGGAGGGCATGGAACCTGGTACCTTGGCGCCACGTATCCAGACCGGTTTGCAGCCATTGGCCCGGCTGCAGGGTATCCTGACTTGTTAAGCTACCGAGACAGCTTTCGACACCGGTTGAAAACGGCTTCGGACGAAGACCTGGAAAGATTTGGAATGACCCGAAAACGGGCCGATCAGATGGTGAAAGAAATGGAGTCGAAAACAGTCGAGCATCCTGACATGGATGCCATGATTCGCCGGGCAGGAAATCCCAGTCGCACCTTGAAACTACAGCGGAACTACCTTCAGCAAGGCGTCTATATCTTGCATGGCGAGAAAGACACGGTGGTGCCTACTTACCTGGCACGTGAAATGCGCGAGGTGCTCGCCAAGTTTCATCCCGACTTCTGCTACTATGAGTATCCCGGCGGAACGCATTGGTACGGCAACCACAGTGTGGATTGGCAGCCGCTGTTCGATTTCTTTCAGTTTAGGAAGATCAAGGCGTCCGAGGAAATTGAGAAGCTGGAATTCCACACCGCCTCACCAGGGGTGTCGGCCTCATCTCACTTTGTCACGATCATTCAACAGGTGAATCCCTTTGAGATTTCCTCCTTTCAGTTCGAGCGCGGCGAGCTTCCTAAACTCACTTTTGCAAACGTCAGTGCTGTCTCCGTGGATCTGAAAAAAATGGGCCAACCGGACAAGATTAAGGTGACCGATCAGGAGTTTGACGTGAAGAGGCGCGAAGCGATCTCTCTCAAACTGGACGGCGATTCCTGGACGCTTGTTGAAGAGATTCCGAAATCCGAGAAGGGTCCGCATCGGAGCGGCGGATTCAAAGATGCTTTTCGGCATGGGTTGATGCTCGTCTATGCTACGGGAGGTTCGGCTAGCGAGAACACCTGGTACTATCATCGGGCAAAACATGACGCCGAGACATTCTATTACCGAGCCAATGGGAACGTGGAGATCGTCCCGGACACAGATTTCGTGTCAGCTAACCATGTCGACCGGAATGTGATCTTGTATGGGAATCAGGACAACAATGCCGCCTGGGAAAGTCTTCTCCAAGGGGCGCCTTTGCAGGTCGCCAATGGAAGCCTGCAGCTGGGAGATCGAACATTGACCGGAGACCACTACGGGGCCTACGTCATCTATCCACGAAAGGATAGTGCCTTTGCAAGTGTTGGCGTGGTCACCGCCACGGGAGATCGGGGCATGAAAGCGGCCTATTCAAACCATTATCTCGTAAATGGCACTTCTTTTCCCGATGTGCTCATCTTTGATGACAAGGTACTCGCAGAGGGGCTTGATGGCGTGACGGCCAGTGGCTTTTTTGGCAACGACTGGTCTGTCGAGAATGGAGACTTCGTCTGGAAATCATCAGAGTAAGCATCAAGCAATACCGCGTTCTGATCAGACACAGCCTCGAAAGGACCCGAGCAAGGCGATCAGAGGATCTGTTCATTCCTCGGCGAGTCTGCGTTCCAGGAAATCCGCGACCCGCTCGAAGGGATCGAAACCGAAAGCTTCGCCAACCGGGCGCCGCAGGTTGGAGTTGGCGTTGATGTCGTAGAAGACGCGGCGGCCGTCAGGTGTTTCGAGATACTCGATGCCAGCCACGTCCATCTCGGCGCTCTGAACGATGTGCTGTCCGGCTTCGCGGGCTTCGTCTGGTAATTCGTGATAAGGATAGAATTCAACGGGCAGCACTTCTTCTTGAGGAATCGCACAAGTGCCAATCTCATCCAAATCAGCAGGATTGCAGGCTTCAGACGGACACAGGTTATAGCGTCCGTGAGTCACGACGCGCATGGCGTAGAGGAGTTCGTCACCCAAGAATTCCATGCGCACGATGCCAAACTCCGGATCGTGAGGAAGGTACTCCTGCAGAAGCAAGAGTTGATCGGGTTCCCAGAGTTCTGGCTGTTTCTCTAGCAAATCGCGTAAATCATCGAGAGATTCGATCTTGTGCATGCGAGCGCCGCTGCCTCCTTGTTCCGGTTTCAACATCCCTGGCAAACATAAATCATCCCGCCCTGCGAGAGCGTCGACGTCATTGAAGACAATCGAACGCGGATGATCGATACCCAGCTCCTTCAACCGAGCAACCTGAGCACTCTTGGAAAGTTCGAAGGCAAAGATATCGGCGCCATTGAGAACACGCGCCCCTTGAATCTGCAAGTTCTTGAGCAGTGCTAGGGTGAACGGAAGGACCCGTTGGCAACCGCGCACATACGCGCTGGGGCTAGCTTGGTTAAAGTAGACTTTAGCCGTCGGAAGCTCATGACAGCCAAAGGCAGCCAATTTAAGATCGACCTTGGAATAGGAAAGCTCCCTCTTTTCGAGGACGTCGAACAGAGGTTGCTGCCAGACCTCGTTCTCAAAAAGAATCGCTAGATCGGTTGTGTGGGTTTTGCCCATTTCTTTTACTTACTTGTCCGTTTTTTGAGTCGGCGCGAGGATAGATTGCTGAATACGACGAAACAGATGGAACGGAGAGACGAACAGCGATTATTGACCCGCTAACTGGCAACGGGCGACGAGCGGTATTTCAAGGAGTTGGATTGGTTCTTGGATGCTCGCAGCGAGCAGTCGGGAACTGGTCGTGGCGCCCCTCAATATGCCGGAGGCCATCACCTGCCTAGAAAGCCTTTCGGAGTCGAGTTCGCGCGAGGCCCAGTCGTCGCCCTCATCGTCAGACAGGTTCACAAGGCCCCTGAGGACGCCATAGGCTGGGCTAAGTCGGTTACCGAACCGGCCCTCAACAAAAAGACTCACACCAACCTAGCGAATGATTGATTACGCAAAGACCCCGCCGCGGCAACGATGTAAATCCAGACCAGCGAGGAGTTCTCAACGAATGAGAAGATGGCCTTTTTTGCGTTAAGTTGGCACGTAGAAGTAGCAGACCATCCCAAGTTACCTTCGACCATGGTTGGAATTCTCCCGCCCACCGAAATACTTTTCGCGAATCCATTTCGGCTGCCACACATCCAAAACGCGCGATTCGTTGTCGTAAGAAGGGGTCTTGTCTTCGGGCTTGGTCACCACCAAGGGATGAGGATCGCCGAGTCGTTCCCTCCAAGTCTCCATGAGTGCTTCCATCTTCGTGAGCGCAGGCCGATGATCCGCATATGTGGCAATGTTAAAAATCTCGTGAGGATCAGTCGAGAGATCGAACAGAAGTCGATGGTTGATCTGAGGGTAAACGTGAAGTTTCCATCGCCCATCGCTCACGGCGCGCTGGTTGTTTTGAAAGGGTAGGAAGCAGGAATCCCTGACCTTGCCCGTATTTCCCTGAATGACGGGCAGCAGACTTCGTGAGTCGATACCCGCTGGCGCATCGACCTTCGCCACGTCGCAAAGGGTCGCGTAGAGGTCGTGAACGTAGGTGAAGCCATCGCTGGCATGACCTTTCGAAATTCCTGGCCCGCTAAGGATCAATGGGCATCGCATGCTTTGCTCGTAGACATTCTGTTTACCGAGGAGTCCATGGCTCCCCATGGCCAGTCCGTGGTCAGCGGTGTAGACAATCAACGTATTGTTGGCGTGAGGACTATCCTTCAAGGCGGCAAGAATGCGGCCTACTTGTTCGTCAAGATGCGTGATCAGGCCATAGTATTCGCAGAGCTGATCGCTGATCACGTCCTTTTTCCTCGGCCAAGGAGCTAGGCCTTCATCCCGGCCCATCGTCACTTGGGGTGCATTCTTGAAAGGATGCTGCGGCAAGTAGTTCGGAGGAAGAGGCGGACGATTCCTATAGTATTTTTCCCGATAGGCCTCTAGTGGATTGCGCGGGTCGTGCGGCGCCATGAACGCAACGTAGAGGAAGAATGGCCTCTCTGTTTCAGCTTTCTTGATAAACGAAATCGCCTCCTCAGCAAAGACAGTGCTAGAGAATCCTCCAGCCTCTCGTTTCGAGGTGAGTTCACCGTCATCGAGATCCTGTACTTGAAAGTCCGCGTGATTCGCCATGCCACCCATGTACACTGAGCGTCCTTCAGAAAACGAGGCGTCGAGCGTCTTCTTGCCGTTGTGCCACTTGCCAATGATGAACGAGTGATACTTTCCCTTCTCTCGAAGCAGAGTCGGAAGCGCTGTCGAGCCAACCCAATTTGATGCTGGTTTCTTCGAAGGAAGATTCATCCAGTGCCGTCCGGTCATGAGCATGGCTCGGCTTGCCACGCAAACTGCGCCACTGAACGAACCCGCACAGTAGTTTCTCCGGAAACTCGTGCCCTCGGCGACCAGCTGATCAAGATTAGGTGTGTGAATGTGTGGATTTCCATGGGCGGAAATCGTGTCCGCACGTTGATCATCCGCGAAGAGAAAGATGATGTTGGGGCGAGCATCTTCCGCCTCGGCACTGGCAGTTCCGAGGAGAAGGATCGGCGCACAAGCGATGGCGAGCCGCAGTAATGGGGTCGTAATGAAGGTGCAAGTCATGACAATGAGGTTCTAACCTTGCAGGTAATCGCAATTCGAAGAGCCAGGTCGGAATAGTTTTCCATTAACAATCTTAAAACTATCATCCTAAATAACGACACATGTCCAAATCGTAAATGTGTTTCAGGAAGTTTTGAATCCCACGTTTTAGGAGGTTCGGCACGAACTGACCTTCTACGTGAAGACTAGTTCAGATCTCGACACCTGGAGCTCTAGCGGGGTCCCACTCTCAATGACCTGCTCCCCGAAAAGTAGACAGGCCTGAACTGGAGTCTGTTTGGTAATATCCACCCCACAGACCTCATGAAACGAAAGCGATTCAGCGAAGAACAAATCATCGGCGTCCTCCGAGAATCAGGCGCCGA
>JAACDM010000074.1 GCA_009936795.1 Verrucomicrobiaceae bacterium
ACCACGACCCTTATCAACGACGCGAACGTTGACTCCGGCTTGCTGGACTACTGTTGCAGCCAAGAGCCCCGCAATTCCCGCGCCGATGATCAAGCAATCGACGGAACTTTGATGACCTTCAGATTCGTTCAACATTTTAAGTAGGCCTTACGTTAGAAGATACCCAAACAGGAGCTAGCCTTGCAGTCTCGGATCGTCGACTGACACCAAGTCGTGCTCCCGTCACAGTTTGCTGATGAGGTCTGGACAATCATAGGCCTTGGTTTCGGTTCAGTTTTAATAACTCGATCAAAATACTCGAACTGAAGAGAGGCCTCCGTCGGGCCGCAGCACTTGGCCGCTCATGAATTGAGCCTTCTCACTCAACAAAAAACAAACTAACAAAGCCACATCACTTGCTTCACCAATCTTTTTCAACGGATGACGGCCAGCAGCTGCGCCCCTTCTTTCTTCAGTCAACAACAACGAGCTCGCCAGTGGTGTGTCAGTTAGGGAGGGGGCAATCATGTTGACACGAATGCCAGGCGCTAATTCCGCCGCCAATGAACGACCAAGCCCCTCGACCCCCCCTTTCGCGGCAGAAATGCTTGCATGAAACCCAAGACCAACGGTTGCCGCAACACTGCTAAAGAGCACGATCGATCCATCGTTGCTCTTTTTTAAAGAGGGCAAGGCCTGTTGAATGACGCGAACCGCTCCAAGCACGTTCACTCGGTAATCGTGCAGAAAGTCATCCTCCGTAAGGCGGCCAATCGGTTTGAGAGTGATAGTACCAGGAAAGTAGACGAGGCCGTCCAGTCGACCGGGAAGATCCAGCTCTATCCCGGAACTTTCGGGTTCATATAGATGGGTTTTCAGTAATTCCGAATCAGGAATATCTAGAGGACTTCTACTCACAGCGATGACGCGGTGCCCACCCTGCAGCATTTCCTGAATTGAATGCCTAGCAATAGCCGAATGGGCTCCGACAAGTAGATAAGTTCGAGACGTCACAGGGGATGTTACGATACCCACCGCGGTTCAGACACTCTTTCGAAGGGGAAGATTTCTCTGACGACTGGCAACTGTATTTGTCTCCCAATCGAGCCATAGATCCTCTCGGCGCTGCTGCATGAATCCCCTTTTCTTTGGGGGGAGGGGCTGAAAGGCGATTCGTCGTTCGTCCGACGGGATACTTATGAGTTGAGCGCAAGGGCAAAGGACCTCACCTCGGCATGATCTCCAGCATGCTCTGCCTTGTGTGCTTTGATAATCTTCCCATCAGAAACCAAGAACATGCCCGGCATTTGGGTGCCATCTCGGTCGAGTTTGCAAACATCATGCCCATAGAAAAAAGCCCGTAAACCACGCCACCAAACTTTAGGCCCAACCAGTTGCCAGACCGCTCCCTTCACTAGGCCAAAGCTCCTGTATAGTTCGCACCTTGGATCATTGAGGTGGTCGACATAGCCGTAGTTGATACCCTTGAGATAAGGCGCATACTGATTGTCATGGCTCATGTGCCCAAGAACGTGTCCCCAACCTTGCCCTTCAATCCACTGTCTTTGTTCTATTAACTGAACCAGTTGTTCACGGCAACAAATTCATCTGAAATGCCGAAGGAAACAAAGTAAGACCGTCTGCTTTCGCGAAGTTTCTGAAAGGGAGTCACCATTGGCAAAACGATAGGAGCGGAGAGCTTTGTTCAGAGGCAACGCCTCGACACGTTGGTAGTTTCGCGTTCCCATTTGGCGAAGCGCCGCTACAAGAATGATCCCAAATGGAACCCACCAGATGAGGCCGTTTGTCAGGATCGTAAAACCAACCATTGGCGGGAAGGAGCCATCATAGAGTGCTTTCGCGAATCCCAAGGGCCCAAGAACTTTACCCATCAAGCCTATGAGAACGATGGGCCACTGTCGCATGGGATTGAAGGCGGCTATAGCATACCCCACGTCCCCCATAAAAAATTGTAGGCACCAGCCGTCAGCAACACCCATTTCATCCAGCGATTGCTCCCCGAATCCTTATCCATCTACGACAGACTTTTCAGGATTGGCATCATCATGACCTTCCGCCGCTTACCTTTGAGATTAGAGACCCCGCTGTCACGCTGACGCATCGCATCGCGAAGCTTTTTCAAGGCTATATTCTGCACCTGACGAATTCGCTCCCGCGTGACGCCGTAGCTCCTCCCAATCTCTTCTAGAGTCTGTCGCTGGACATTTCCCAAGCCAAAGCGCAACTCGATGATGTCTCGCTCACGATCGTCCAACTCACTCAACACACACTTATCGACCAAACCGATAAGATCCGCTGTCCTAATCGCGTCGTCTGGGCGTACTGCCGACTCATCCTCGATAGTTGTCCCAAATGAGTCACTGCCATTCTCAGTCACAGGAGCATCCAAGGAGACTTGGCTCTGCCCAGTTTGCTTTAACCTCGCGAGATCAGCTTGGGCAATCCCAAGAGCTCTACTTAGATCCTCCAAAGTCGGTGGCCGTTGCAACTCTTCTTCCAGCAAAAGCTCTACCCTTCTCAGCGAACGGATCTTATCACCCATGTGCACGGGCACGCGAATCGTATTTCGCTGGTTTGCCAGGCCTTGTCTGATGAATTGTTTAATCCAGTGAGCGGCATAGGTGCTAAACTTAGCACCCTTGTCAGGGTCTACTCGGCGGGCGGCTTCCATCAGTCCTGAATTGCCTTCCGCGATCAGATCCTCCAAAGAGAGGCCATACCCCTCGTAATCCCTAGCAATTGTTACGACAAGCTTTAGATTTCTTCGCACAAGCTGTTCCCAAGCCTGCTCGTCGCCGCTTTTCGCGAGCAAGCACAAATGCCTTTCTTCCTTCGCATCAAGCTGCAGAATGGGCCCAATTTCGTTAAAGTAGCTTCGGAGACTGTTGCTGATTTCGGCCATAGATTGATGAGGACGACGTGATGAATTACGCTCCAGCCAGGCAAAAAGGGGCATGGATCAATGTCAATGAGGCCGAAATATTGTATCCGATGTTTCAATGGAAATTTGCTGGCCATCCTTGGTTCAATCATTCTCGTTTAGTGTTCAACACTGCCCTGTCCTGAAAAATTCACGGCCAACGGGCAGAGATGCTGACGCTAAGGCCCTGATTAAAGAGTCCTCAATAATCTCTGGGCATGCGTAACAACGATTAACATCCGGCTCCGTGGCCCACAAAGGCACCTGTTCGGCACTCTCCAAAGCAACCACACCTGTACTAAGTGATGTCAGCTATCGCCGGCCATCTCGGGAAGTCTACATGCCAGAGAAACAGCAGGTGCTTCAGATTCATTGAGGTCCGGCCGGGAGGAAGCGAGTCCTGCGGACACGGTCCAAGATCGCTGCATGGCGAAATGACGAATCTGAACCATCGGCCGAGATTTAAAGGCACCTGCTCTTGTCTCCGACAGCCATATCGTTTTCTCGTTTGGCAGCAGCGTGCTGCGTAAATGTGCTTCGTCCTGCAATGCTCACGGTCAACGTAGCCTAGCCGGTGAGTCATGCACACTACTTTGAGGAACCATGCGTTCCGGATTCGGTAGAAGCAAAGCTGCTGGGGCGATCGCCTGGATTGGCAATCGAACAAAGCGGCTGAAACACGTTCAATTAACCCTCAACTGGCTGTCATCAACCGCGGTAACCAATATCGACGTGACCTTTGGAGACTTTTGAGCTAGTCGAAACAAGACCAAGCGGCCGCGTCTACAGATAGAGCGCGGTCGGAGGCCACCCAACATCAGAGCGCATGAGCAAAGACTAACACAGCCCTAATTTAGCTCATGATACATTCAAAACTTGATGGCATCGTCCGTATTGCTTGGGAAGACAAAATTTACTTTGACGAAATCAAGTTGAAGACCAGCCGACACGAAGCTGGCGTCATTAAGATCATGCGACAGCAATTGAAGAGCTAAACCTTTTACCGCTGGGGCGCCCATGACTGTGACCGCGCTGCAAAGCATCGCCAAAGGCTCAGGCACGAAAACAAGATTCGAAATGTTAACCGGCAACGCGGTGTAATGGTTCAGTGGCTTAATCGAAACGCTCTGAGAATGATCACTGTTTTAACTTCGCTAGGTAAACGCTGTTATTACCAAGTAAAAAGCGGGATCGCAGAGGCTTTTCCTCCATCTCCAATTCACGTTCTTGCGCCTGAAATGCAATGTTGGGTAAGGAGTAAAATTCTTTTGAGAAAACGATTTCACCAGCGCCTGCGACGGACTGCATCTTGGCTGTGTAGTTAACAGCATTGCCAAAGTAGTCAATA
>JAACDM010000547.1 GCA_009936795.1 Verrucomicrobiaceae bacterium
GGCGACGAGTTCGAGGGAGGTGCCGGGAACGTTATGCTCGTAGCGGAAATCTAAAATCGCTGCGCCGAATGGTTTGGGTAAGGAAAGCGTCAGCGTTTCTCCTTTGTTGTGCAGCTTGCCGTTGAACGTGCCTGCGATGGGGAGGTTGGCATCGGGAAAGCGTGTGCGGATGGTGGATTCGCTTCTGACGACAAGGGTGTAGGCGCCGGGTTCTAGCACCATCTCAGGAAAAGTGAATTCAATGCCCTCGACAAAACGAACGCCGGAGAGATCGAGCGGTGTGTCACCGGTGTTGGTGAGTTCGACAAACTCCTCGCCTTTCCTGGGTAAGGATTCGTTGTGAATCTCGGTGATACGAAGATGATCGAGCAGAAGGCGCATGCGTGCCAGTTCCTCGGGGCTCGCATCAAACGCATCCGTCGGCGCTAACGGTATGCTGGGGACACCGGTGGCGGTCCAGCTGATCGTGCGATCTTGGGATTGTGATTGGAATAACACCTGATCGAGAATGTGGCCGTGATTATCGAGCAATGATAGGCTTTCGCCTTCGGCATCGAGGGCGAAGTTCACACTGCCGTCTTTCTTCGTGCCATCGGCATCCAGTTTCCAATAGGTGTTTGGTGCTAAGTAAGTGTGTGGTGGGAACACATGTGCGAATGGGTCTCCTGCTGGATTATCGGTGAGACGATAGCCGGCAAGAGTAATGGGCGCTTCGGAATCATTGTGAAGTTCGATCCAATCGCTTCGAAAGCTCCAGTTTGCTGCGGCGAGGACTTCATTGATGCGCAAATTCTCGCTTGAGCCGAGCAGAACGGCTCGATTGGCGCCTCCAATGGTGTCCTCGCAAAGATGCCAGGTGTCTCCCAGACGTCCCAAGGTGTAGCCTGTGGGTTGGTAACCAAAGCGGATCTCGTCACGGATCGTCCCCTCGGGATCGAGAAGGAAGAGAGCGTCTCCGTCACGGTCCAGTGTGACGCCGTTGTCGACGACTAGAAAGTCACCTGCCGTGATCTCGGTTCCATCTCGGAACAAGTAAGGTGTTTGTTTGTCAGGGTTCTCACTGATACTCCAACCGGTGAGGTCGACCGCAGGGCCTCGATTGAAGATCTCAAGCGCATCCTCACCGATGGCGCGGATCTCATTGAAGACGATGTTTGCTGAGCTTTGGACGACTTCCCATTCAAGGGTGGTTGCGTTGGTCTCGGGTTGCCAATTGCCAGCGAAGTCTTGACCCAGAACCTCGAGGCGATGGCTTCCTGTGCCCAGATCTTCAAAGTTAAGCTCTGCCGTGCGGACGATGGGTTGATCGCGAGGAAACTCGCCTGGTGCAATGTCTATGGGGTCGCTCCAAGGGCCGTTATCGAGTCGCCAGCGATAAGCGAAGATGCCAGGGCCGCCTATGGTAAGGGCGACGTCAGGCCCTGAGTTCTCAGCGACTCCGTTGATGTAGGCCCATTCTGAGATTCCTGCGCCGAAAGGAAGATCGTATGGAGCAAGCTGCGTCTCAGGAAGTCCATGCGTATTGCCCTCACCCCACTGTGGATCAAAAACGCCGCCCGGATGATATTCGCCGATGGCGCGGTCTTCAAGGTCCGGGTCAATAAGGTTTTGATAGAATTGGATGCGACTCTTCTTCGGAGGACGCGTGCTGAGATCACGGTCCGCCCAACTGATCAGGCGGGGAAAGCCTTTGCCGGGTGTGAAGAGACCTGGAGCGTCTTGCGATCCATGGAAGACATTGAATCCAAGGTAAGCGCCATCTCCGGGTGTGGGGCCGATGTCGTCCGGAACGAACAAATTAACGGCAGAGCACAGAACATCCTGCTGGATGTTTCCGGAGCGGTAGTCGTAGTCGCTATAGAGATCTAGGCAAGTGTTGTGCTCAAAGATGGTCGCCGTGTTGACCTTGCAATTGATGGCATGCTCGACCTTACGAAAGACGTTTCCTGCCACGACCACGGTGGTCCCACTACCACGATCTCCCGTAGAGATGGCGTTGGCATAGCCACGATCTGAGGTGAACTCGTCTTTGCTCACGTTTTCAAAGATGTTAAAGGCGACATAGGCGTCACCACCGAGGTCCATGTGTTCGTCGCCCACCGGGCCATGAAAGTGATTGTAGCGGCAATCGAGCACGGGGCTGATGCCCCAGCGCCCACTATCGGCATCCAAGACATCGTTGTGACCCTTGTTGCCGTAGAAGTCATTGTGATAGACCCTGAAATGGCCACCGACGGGAAAGCCGCCAACGAAGCGTGGATCGTTAGCAATTTCAGGGAAATTGGCCGATTCGACCTTGAGTTGTTCGGCCACGTTATCGAGACCGATCGCGACGGGGTTCTCGTCTTTTGAAAACATGTCAGGGAAGTTGCAATACTGCACTGTTAGTGAGCAGTTGCGGCCATAGACCATGCGATAGTGCGTCCCGCTGAACGTGCAATGATCGATGAAGCACTCGGAACGAATCACGCCGATGCTCCCCGTATTGTCTGTGGGTTGAGCGTGAACGATATCCGTGTAGAGAACCTTGTTATCAGGGGATAGCGAATCGATGATTCGAATGCCGCCCCATTTCGGTGGGCCCAATTGACGGCCTGGGAGCAAGGGATCGTCCTGGGGGTCTGCTTGAGGATGTGGGCCGAAGCGCACACGTTCGTTAAGCTGACCGAGAATCTTCAGCGTCCCTTCTATCGTCAGTCGAACGCCTGGTTGGACGTAAACCTGCACGCCTGAGTCGATTTGTAACTGAGTGTCAGGCGGAATGGTGACATCGCTGACGAGATGGAATGGGCTACGATCCTTGGCCCAACGAATAACGCCTTGGGGATCGATCTCGCCGAAGGATTCCTGAGATACCTGAACTACTGGCTGTCGGTAGAAGACCTCGAATGTATCTGTATGCACAATATCACCTTGGCCGCCTGTCTCCGCGTAGTAGTCCACGTCGATGACGTTTACCCCAGGGGACAGGATCGACGTGTCCGAGTTCCAGGTCCACTGGCCCGTGGAAACTTCACCGTACGAAAGTGAGGCCTCATGGCCGCCGATCAGAATCGAACCGACATCACCGACATGAAATCTGCCATCGAAACGGACACTACCTGAAGTGCTAAGTAAGCGGCCATTGATCCTTTCCGGTGTCTCTGGTCGAGGAATGGTCACATTCTCCTGAGGTATGCGGCTGAGTACGTAGTTGCGCCGCTCGACGACGAAACGCTTTGCTTTGGTGATCTTATCGTCTGGTATCCAGCCTTCGAAGATCTGTTCGATCACTGGATCGATGGTTTCGGAGTTGAACCAATCGTCGAGCATTTCTAAGTATACCTGATAGAACTCTCTGATCGTTTGAGCATCATCGGAGAGTAGTTTTTTCAGTCCGTTTAACCTCCGGTAAACGAAGATGTCTAATCGTGCTGAGTTGAAGTCTCTCTCCCCGATGCTCATGACGGTGTCGAGGTCATGTGGTAAAAGGATGAAGCGAGGGTCCTCAATACCACGGTAGATGGCAAAGTCATCGGCACGACCAGTCCCGAGGCCACCTTCTTGATTGGCAATCAGTGCGTTGGTGGCAAGGTATCTGAGCCATTGTCTCATATTGATGATCTTATCAACTTCCTGGCGGAAGGATTCTGGTGGTGATTGGTTGAGGGCTTTCGTGAGCGCGATGATGTCGCTGTAGTCATGCAGCTTTTCATTCGTCTTCTTGAGATAAGTGATGTCGTAGGGAGAGGCGTTCTCGCCAGCGTAGTCGAACTGCCCGGTCCCTAGTGCGGCGTGGTCATCAATGCGGTAGAGATTGCCATCGGCGTCACTCGGGAAGAGCCGTTCTATCCAGTCGGCATTGATGGGCTCCGCCCTGACATAGCGGCCATAGCCAATGCTGTCGCCATCCGCGGTATTGCGTCCATTGAGGAAGACCTCTACGGGGACAGCCTCGGTTGTGCTTAGACCTGCAAGCTGAAACATGGCGGCTCCGAGTGCTTGGCTGAAAGGGTAGCGCGAGTTGAGCTGCATCGATTTGCGTCCGTTCCAGCGGTCTCCACTTGGAAAGGCAACGTGATAGTTTACGGGGGTGCCCGAGCGACTGGAGAAACCGCGGTCACGCACGGCGGCGTTGTGGCGGACCTTCACTCCAGTGCCGTCTTCGCTGACAAAGGTCGCATGAAAAGCCACATTGATCGGCTGAAAGCCTGAGCTCAAATCTTGGGCCTTTTTTAGAACTTGCTGCTCGGCTGCTGTCATGATGATCCGATAACGCGGTGGACTGCCAGGATTCCAGAGGTGAGGCACGTAAGTATCGTCCACCTGGATCAGGGCATTGTTGAACTGCTCAAACACATCGACATCAGAGAGGTTGATCCCTCCTCCTGGCTGCTTTGAGGGGCGAGGCCAGGTATGTTTCAGGTCGTGAGTGTCCTTAGCCTCGATATAGTACTCGATAACGTCGCGATCTTTATAAGGTCCAATGATAGTCTCATAAGTATTGCCGTCGCGCATCATGGGCTGTGTCTCCCAAGGCGAATCGCCGTCGAGTCGGTAGACTAGAGTGACGGTTGGGCTTGGGTCGGTGTCGTCGGTCA
>JAACDM010000548.1 GCA_009936795.1 Verrucomicrobiaceae bacterium
ACAACCCAGATCTCAAGCTGATCTTGGCGGGTTTGTCACCTATCCTGTTAGGATTTCATCCAGCAAACCTGACGGAGAGCCGAAAATTCCTCCTCTCCCAATCTCAATCAACAAAATCTCTGTGCCCTCGATGTCGCGGTGGTTAATCTCACTCTGTTTCGGTTCCTTGTCGTTCCACTCCCCATCCTCAGGACTGCACTGCAATATATTCTCGCTTTGCCCTTAACTGATTACGATGCACAATTTCCTTCCTTTATTGAACCCCCTCCAAGCCCTATCAATGCGGCGAATCTCACCCCATAGACGAAAAGCAATTTCCTAGCAGTAATGCGGCGAATCTCACCCCATAGACGAAAAGCAATTTCCTAGCAGTTTGCAGTTAGGGGCTTTTTACTTTGACGAGGAAAAATCGGCGCGTCTCTGACTCGTTCAATGGGGAAGGGATAGTCAGGGTAACTGTTGTTTCCGTGTCGGTGGCGGTGACGGTATCCGGCAGTTCAATCCAATTGACGGCGTCATCGGACACGCAGAAGTGGTAAGTGACACCGGGTTTGCTGAGAAATGTTAGGCTGTCACTCGCTGCGCCAAGATTCTCTACCTCAACATCTAACTGATCTGTCTGATCGTTGGGATCAGTCTTGAGTAAAGTGACTTCGCCGTAGTCTGAATAGCCGTCATCGTCAGAGTCTCTGTCATTGGGGTCCGTCATGGCGATCTTTTCCTCGCCGTCGCTAAGTTGATCTCCGTCGGTGTCCTTGATGAGGGGTAGAGTCCCCCGATCAATTTCATCTCCGTCATCGCAGCCATCACCGTCTGTGTCCGGTTGATTGGGATCTGTAAAAAAGACAAAGACTTCATCGCTATCCGAGATCTTGTCCCCGTCATCATCGGGGTTCGCGGAGGTGGATGGATCGAAGATGATGGTATCGGAGATAATATCGGAAACGTAGCCATCTCCATCAATGAACTCGACGTCAATGGTTACAGGTCCCGGTGGGGTGCCGGCCACGAGTGAGAGAATACGGTTCCGCAGCGCGGCTTCCTGGGGTGCGGAACCGATACCGGGTCGCTGAGCCACCCGCATGGCCACGACATCTGGGCTGAAACTGAGATGCAACATCACTTTCAGCTGATCGGTGGTGACGGCCCCGTTGTTGATAGAGAGGCTACCAAAGGGCTTGAAGACTTCGTTTGCTGATTTCGGTCTGCCTTTGGCCAAGGTGGACCATCCCGAGGTAGCTCCGGTGTCATTGCGCTGACCACGCATCCGGTAGTAGTAGTCTGTCCCAGGTATCAAACCGCCATCCTCCAAGACTGGGAGATCTATCGTACTCATATTGATCATCTTCACATTGGCCCAAGGCCCCGAGGGTGTGGTGGCACGCTGCAATTCCAGAAGGTCCCAACTCCTGGAGCGAGTGAAGTGCACGTGATTGGTGCGGGGTTTGGGTGGCAGGAGTTGGGCAACTTCGTCGGCTTCCGGTCCTAGAACGGTGAGGTAGTCGCTGAAAGAAAGGCCATCATCGCGAGAGTCGAGAGGACAACGTCCATTCATCACCTCTGAGCCGTCAGACTCTCCGCCATTATCCGTGTCCGGATCCAGAGCCAGCGTTCCCTCTCTGTATTCGGCTTCATTGGTCAAGCCATCTTCGTCTGGATCCTCACCGGCGTCATTGACTTTTGGATTGGTGCCCTGATAGCGTTCCCATGAGTTGGGCAGGCCATCGCCGTCGTCGTCAAAACCATTGGGTTCGATCTCCCGGTAAACAGTGAACGCACCGTCTTTCTCACGAGAGAAGGCGGTGCCGTCATTTGCTTTGCCTGCCGCAGAAATAAAAACTTGGTAAGCGCCTGACGCTTCAGGAGGGGCTCCGGGTTCACCCTTATCCCTATCGCCACCACGGCTCTGGCCCCACAGCGTTTGCCGGAACACATTTCCATAGACGCCATCGCCAGCTAGGCCATCGTCGTGTTGACCGTCATCGAAAAGTTTAACGGGTCCACAGGCTTCCTGGCGATTGGGCAATTGCACGAGGACCTCCACTTCGGCATCACGAACGGCACCATCTCGATCGGTGAGGAATAGTTTGATGGTCACCGGTTGACCAATTCCAAACCGATGACGTAAGGAGTCCTCTGGTCTGGAAAGTTCGGGGCGTAAGAAGCTCGAGAAAGCCAGGTGGCATTTGAGGGCATTCTTGGGGCGCCCCGAAATGCCGGCAAAGAAGGGGGTGCCGATGTCTGTTTGGTTTTTGATATCAAGGGTGTAGACACCGGGATCAAGTGTGATGAGCATTTGCCAGGTGCGATGCCGTTCGTTGTTCGAGTAATCCGCTGGGTAAATTTCGGCTTCTGGAGGCTCGATAAGATTGCTGTCCGGGTCGTATAGGCTAACATCCAGATCGCCTGCGGCGCCTTCCCAAAAGATATAAAACATGCCGTCTTCTACGGAGACGTCAGCGAGTTCCAGTTTGACGTTATCCGACGCGCCCGGCGCAATGGTGCCTTCTCGGTAGACGAGACGTTCGCTACGCTGAGCTTTCTCTGACCCTCCCAGGTAGGAGCGCCCCAGCCTCAGAAACATGGATGCGCTCGGGGCCGTCAGGGCGGCCACCCCGCTTATGGGCGCTGGGGGGACATCGACCTCAATGCAGGAAGGCTGGCCGCCGGTGCTCGTGGCGATATCGCTCATGAGATTGGTGTCGGCGTCCGGGCCGAAGGCGATGGTATTGATGATGGTGTCGTTGCCGGGTGCGCCTCCGCCTCCAACAAAACGGTTCCGGATCGAGGTGCCATTGCCCCAGGTTAGATCTTCATTTTGAACCCCGTCTGAGAGAAGCAGGATGGTGTCGATCAAGGGACCAGGAGTCGGGTCTGCATCGATGATATCCTGAGATACGGAAAGCCCATCGCCAATCGAGGTGCCTCCTCCGGCGGTGTAAACGGTGATTCCCGCCTTGAGAAGGAAGCGAGTGACATCATTGGCGTCGAACATCGTTGAGCCAATGGCCACGGCATCATCGACAGGACCGGGCTCGGCTCCATTTCCCGTAAAGGAGACAAGACCGAAACGGTCGCTGGATTTTACGGTGTCCACGTAAAAAAGGGCTGCTTGTTTCGCGGCGTCAAGCTTGGTTGAGGGGTAGTCCATGCTTCCGGAGAGATCCATGCAGACAGCGTGGCGAAAGGTGTAGTCACCATACAGAACGCTAAGAGCCTTGGTGTCCGTGTAGTTGTTTTCACAGAGTGCGACGTCCAACACATAGAGTCCGTCGGCCGCCTGCATGGGCGCCTGGACTACTAACCAATATTCGCCGCCAACATAAGCTGCGCTTTTCACAGGAGCGTCGATGGAGTTCACTTCCACGGTAAAGTCATCCTCGATCAAGCCCTTAACCGAGAGATCGCCAGCCCCACATGGCGTGAGGCTGAGTGGGCCGAGGACCTTGACTCGAACCAGTATGTTCTCGGGATCAGTTGCTGGCCCTGGATAGGCTAAACTCGTGTTGCTTGGGCTGATAATTTGGAGATTAGCAGGTCCTGCATCAAATTCGATATCCAGTTCATTGACGGATCTATCCTTCGCCGTGGCGACCAGCGCAATACGGGCGATGCGGTCGGCCCCTGAAGTCGAGGAAGCTACCAAGTAACAGCGAGCGGCCTCCGTTCCCGAATACTTTACGAGGTCGAGTATTTTGCCCGATTGGGTGATGCCAAGAATGCCGAAGTTCATGCTTTCTGAGGCCGTGGCCTTAACGCCGATCACCGCACACTCGTTGACGTCTAGGCCACCAGTTAGATTCCACTCGTAGTATTTGGCGGAGTGCGCCATAAGGGATTCGTTATTAAACGTGGCGCCGCCGGCAGCATTGCTGGAGTTGACCGGCACGGAGCCGTAATTCACCAGGGATCCGCTGTCACCGGTTTCGGTTTCGTCGCGGTAGGCGTAGCGCGGGACTAGATTGCTTTGACGATAGCGGGTCTCATCCGGGAGTTGGGTCTGATCAAATTTTCTAGCGTAATTACAGATAGCGAAGTCAAAATAAAGACTCTCGAAGTTTTCCCCAGAGCCTCGTGAGAATTGCCGAATCGTTTTGTTGGTGGCTATTTTCCCGTCTACATCGTCGCCATTGCTCAGCAGGGTTTCCGTCTTTTCGAGGAATTCCTTGATCCAGTCGTAACCATTGCCCAGCGGTGTGATCTGATTTCCTAATTGCTCGCAAAGATAGGACCAGAAAATGCCAGTGGCATATGGGTAGGGGTCGCCCGGCGAACGGGCGTTATCTTCGTCTGTGGCGATCTTCCAAAAATCAAAATCGGTGTAATCATTGAGGAAAATGCCAGCCGCGCCTTGAAGGAATAATGAACTGCCGTCGTCAACAGTGTCATACTCGGTAAACCAACGGTCATCCATGCAGCGGGCGTGGCCCTCTGCAATCATGCTTCCCCAAATGCCAATGATACCGCTCGATCCCCCATCACGAATATAGCGCTCTTGGATGCCGTGAAACATCTCATGTGCGGTCACTTTTTGATCGGTGGTGTTCGGGGGGGAAGCCGCCTTGTCGACGTTCAAAGCAAAGCAGTCGCCCCCTCCATCGTAGACTCCCGAGTAATCTCCATCGCCATTCTCAACGAAATCATACAGCGCTACTTTGAAGTCGGGTAGCGTGGATGACCAAGGTTTCTTAAAGGCGTAGTCGCCGACTTGCCGGTCGTAAAGGTCTTCGATGAAGTCGGCAAAATCATCGGCGTCGGAGGGAGGTGTATAGTGCACCGAACTCGTATCATCGGTGTAGGTGACGATCCAATTGATGCCGCCTCTTGTAGTCGTCTCCGTGTCATTGAGTCCTGCACCGACTCCGCAGGTCACGGCATGAATCGCTGACGTGAGGGCCAGAAAAGAAGCCACAAACATCAGGTGGGTATGGGTATACTTGACCATGGAATTTAGATTTAGACATATATTTTGCTCGCGCGATCATACCGAGCACCTCACAAGTTCGGTTTTAGCCTTTCGAAGGGCTTTGGGGCAAGCCCCAAATTGGGGGGCTTGCGCATCAGAGTCACACCACCAGCGCAACGGATCTTTGGATGGGAATCAAAGAACACCGTGTGTTTGTTCGCACGGTCACGCCTCCGCTGCGTGTGGTGGCCGAACCGGAAAAGGGCCCCAGGCGCTGCCTGCACAGTCAGTGGTAGCTCTCAATTGCACAGTAAGGGCGGCTATCGGAGGCGGGCAAGTAAGGGGGCCTGAAGCTTGACCCTAAGAATCACCATTTCAGTAATTAGCCTTTTGCTCGTCTATGCAGGCGTTTTGCTGGGCCCGAGGTTTCTTTCTGCCAGAAAAACAACGCTAACAGTAATTTACTGATAAGGAAAGAGGGAGCCTTTCGATCGGGATGTGGCGAGCATGCGGATTGGAGCAAGGTGGCGCCGGCTTTCAAGGCAAGGGAGGAGCAACGCGAAGGGATCGATTCGCTCTTCCCCCTTTCACTTCACTGACACGTCCATTGAACCCCCTCCAATCCCTAGCAATGCGGCGCACCTGACCCCATGGACGAAAAGCAATTTCCTAGCAGTGAACTCGAAAACAAAAAGCCCGACGAACTCCTTGCCACCGATCTATGGTTCACAGCAAAGTCTGGCGGCATGATGCCGCCAGACTAACAATCGCAAATTAAGTGAGCTGTGAAGCCAAGCCATCAGGCAAATCGGACGACGAGAGGCTCATATCATGGTTCGAGCTTATTTACGGAAGCTTCTTCTAAGTCAATCAACTTTCTTGAGCACGACTACAGGCTCTTCAGGCTGAGCTATACCATTCAATACACGATCATAAATCTTATGCTTAAAGACTCCTGGCTCAGATACATCCACTAGACATTTTTCATACAACGTCCCGTTGATCGTATCACCGGAACGCTCCCAAACGAACTTTTTACCACCTGAGGATATGAGTTTCCCGTTTATTTGGTTGCCGGTAGAAGTGTGATAATTTGTCCTGATATATCCGGTAGGTGCGTGATAGCTTTGAGCCCCAAAACCGTCGATCATATCACCATCCCAATGCCAAAACATGATAGTTTTGTCTTTATTAAATTGGATGGTGTGTTTAATCTTTTGGCTGCCTGCCTTGATCCCATAGGCTTTTACATCGATCTGTTCGACGGATCCTTCCCAAACCCCTATGAAAGGCTCAAGAACGGAAAGTTTTCTTTGAGCAAGCTGTTGGTAGGTATGTTTTGGATTATCCGAATCAATACGAGTGAATCTTCCCTTTGTGCTATCCTCCAGGTTCTGATGCACTTCATTCCAGAAAACCTCATCTACCTGAAATAGATAATTGAAATCGGCTTCTCTCCAATCGCCCCATGAAGACTTCTTTAAATCCATGTTACGTATTTCCGTTCCTTTAAATTCTAGCATATTACCGACAACTGGCTCAACATAGAAGCGAACTTGCCGCTTACCTCTGATCTTACCGTTTTCAAAAGCATTTGTAATTGTCTCAACAAAATGGTTATCCAAATCGGCTTTTTTTATCACCTTTGTCATTGATGACTGCAGCCCGGTCGTCGTCGAAGTCCAAGTGCGCTTCCACGACCCAGGAATGTAGTCTGCTTGCGCGATTTTAGTGCTTTTGTGGTGATCAGCGAAAGCCAAAGTGGGAGTAACAAAGAGTAACGATAGAATAAGTGGATGAAGTATCGCAGGTGATTTTTTCATATTTAAGAATGAGTATGGTTTCATTTCTGAGAATAAGCCTGTGTTCGCTGGTAGTATTAGTCTCAAAGGGTCAAGCGTAAATTGGGCCACAATTGTGTCATCAAAAATTACAGCAATCCCATGTAACATCAGAACTTTGGCTCTCCGTCAAGTTTGCTGGATGGTTTCAACCGACTTCGGGAGGCTTGGTGTCCCCTGAAGTTGATTTCAGCCCACAGGGCA
>JAACDM010000549.1 GCA_009936795.1 Verrucomicrobiaceae bacterium
AGAGACCGAAGATCGACCCGAAATGGCCGAATTCTAACACGGCCATAATTGCGGGCCGCTTTTCACGAAGTCCGACAGACTCCTAGCCTTAAAATCCGATAAATATAATAATTATGAATTTTATCTATCTAGGCAACCTCTCAGCATGGACATGGGCCCCTAGGGGCCTAAGATCGGGGATTCTATGGCCGATTCCTCCGATTCCCTGCCCTCCGACGACGTCGATGCGATCAATGCGTTGCGCACCACCTTCGAGCAGCTCCGAGGCGAGCTGCGCAAGGTCATCGTCGGGCAAGACGTGGTCAGCGAGCAACTCATGCTCTGCCTTCTGGCACGAGGGCACGGCCTTCTCATGGGCGTACCCGGGCTCGCCAAGACCCTCCTGATCAGCTCTCTCGCCGATACGCTGCATTTGGGCTTCAGTCGTATTCAGTTCACGCCGGACCTCATGCCAGCGGACATCACGGGGACGGATATTCTTCAGGAAACGGATCAACCAGGACGACGTTCCTTTGAGTTCATTCGAGGGCCCATCTTCTCCAATATCGTCCTCGCCGATGAGATCAATCGCGCCCCCGCCAAAACCCAATCGGCGTTGCTAGAAGCGATGCAGGAACACAAAGTGACGGCACTGGGCAAGACCTTCTCATTGGACGAACCTTTCTTCGTTCTCGCCACACAAAACCCAGTGGAGCAAGAAGGCACGTATCCGTTGCCAGAAGCGCAGCTCGACCGCTTCATGTTTCTCATTCATGTCGACTACCCTTCGCACGCAGAAGAACTCGCCATCGCCAAAGCAACCACCGGCAGTCGCGCCGATCCATTAGAAACGGTCCTCGACGCCGGGGGTGTCCTTCGATTCCAGTCATTGGTGAGACGCATGCCCGTGCCAGATCATCTGTATGAACAAGCGGTGACCCTAGTTAGGCGAACGCGCCCCGATGAAGAAGGCACACCGGATTGGTTGAAACGCGTCGTCACCTGGGGCGCTGGCCCACGAGCCGTGCAATACCTCATTCTTGGAGCCAAGGCCCGCGCTGCCCTCAACGGCAGTTTCCTTGTGCGCGAGGAAGACCTCGAGGCGGTGGCTGCTCCCGTACTCAATCACCGTATACTCACTAACTTCACGGCCCAAAGCGAAGGATTGAGCACGCGCGCCATCATCAAACGACTCTACGAGGAAGTCAGCGAAGCGATTCACTGTTAGAGCTCGATGGACAGGCTGGTCTATCCCCAAGTGGCTATGCGGTTGGCCAACACCCCATTGGCTGCACGCCAAGCGATGCTTGGACATATGTCAGGGAGGCACCAAAGCCCTCACCGAGGCTCCAGTGTCGAATTCGCCGAGTATCGGAAGTACGTTCCAGGCGATGACACACGTCGAGTTGATTGGCGGGTCTATGGCCGCTCTGACCGCTTTTATATCAAGGAGTTTGAAGCCGACACCAATCTCCGTCTGTGCCTCGTGATGGACACGAGTGGCTCCATGGCCTTTGGCTCTGGCTCGATTACCAAATGGGACTATGCCAAGCGGCTTGCCGCGACGCTTGCTCATCTTGCAATCGGCCAGGGAGACGCTGCAGGCCTTTATGCCGGTGGCCCCAAATTACACTGCGCTATTCCGCCAAGTCGCCGTCCCACACACTACATGGCACTGAACACCGCCCTTCAAGAAATGGAGCCTGTCGCGGAAACCGGCCTCACCGATCATCTCCATCAACTGGCTGAGGAAATCCCACAGCGCGCCCTGGTCGTGCTCATTTCGGATCTACTCGATGACCCTGACAAGATCATTGATTGCTGGCAACACCTCCGCTTTCGCAAACACGACCTCGCCGTCTTCCAAATCTCAGATCCTGAAGAACGCTCCCTTGATCTCAACCAGCCGATGCGCTTCATCGACCTCGAAGGCGATGACGCCATCGTTGCCGAACCAGAGTTGATCCAAGAACGCTATCGCGCCGCCGTGGCGCGTCACTCCGCCGCCCTGCAAGCAGGTGTGGCGCAATGTCAGATCGACTTCCACGAAGTCTCCACAGATGAAGACTACGAACAAGTTCTTGTCCGCTTCCTCACTCAACGGCTCGGCATCCAAGGATAGATAGTTAGGCAACTTCATGGCATTCCTTCAACCAGCTCTCCTCTACGCCCTGCCAGCAGTTCTGATCCCACTGATCATTCACCTGCTACACCGAAGACGATTCCAAGAGAAATCATGGGGCGCCATGCGCTTTCTGCGAGAGGCGCTGGAAGAGAAGCGCGGTCGCCGAAAGGTTCGCCACTGGATTGTCCTCGCCATGCGCATGCTCGCCGTCGCCATGCTCATCGTCGCCATGAGTCGTCCACTCATCGGCGGTTGGCTTGCAGGATGGGCCGGCAGTGGAGATCGCTCCATCACCATCGTCATGGATCGCTCGACAAGCATGGAACGCAAGCTGCCCGGCGGCCTGACCAAGCGCGAAATCGCTCTGCATACTCTGACAGAAACGCTGTCCCAAGTGAACCCTTCAGAAGTCTGGCTACTCGATCAACCGCTCCACAAATACAGCAATCTCGCGACTCAATTCGGCCCCACCGACGCAAAAGCCGATCTCCCCGCCATGCTCATGAAGGCGTTCCAGAATTGGACACGCACCCAACAGACAAACGGCGAAATCTGGATTGCCTCAGACCTCCAAGCCACCAGTTGGCGCGCAGAAGACGCCGCAGCCTGGGCAGATGTCGAGGCCGCGTACAGCAAACTGGATTCTGGACCGACCTTACGCGTGCTCAGCATTCAAGGCGGTAAGCCGAACCGATCCATCCGCTGCGAAATGGATCAACGCCAACTCATCGTTACCATTCAGCAAGAGACGGCAGCGACGCAGACCATTCCCGTCACGCTCAAGCAAGGTGACCAGACCACCAACAAAGACGTGACGCTTTCAGGAAAGACGACCACACTCACCTTGGACATGCCGAGCGAAGGCGTCGTCATCGGAGAGATATCGCTGCCTGAGGACGGCAATGCGCGCGACAACACCACCCACTTCGTCTTTGCCAACGAAACACGTCCCACCGTCGCCATCGTTTGTGAAAATACAAATGTCGAAGCCCTTCTCTCCCTAGCTGTTTCCCCGACAAGCGCAGTCGACATCACGCGCGAGGCCACGTGGCAAGACGAAGCCCTCATCATTTGGCAAGGCCGCACCCCGGATACCAACGAGATGGACGCCTATCTCGCCGAGGGCGGCCAACTCCTCGTCATTCCTGACGAACAAGCGGCCACCAAAACTTCGGAGCCTGGACTTCCTATCATGCACTGGTCCCAAGATGAAGGCCCTCTACGCGACACTCGCTCTGGAGAGTCCCTCCCCCTTCACAATCTCCGTACCTTCCGGCACACCACCGTCACTGGAGATGCCTTGGCCTCTCTCGCCACCGCTCCATGGCTCAGTAAGGAGAATGGCACCTACTTTCTCGCCACACTTCCACTAACATCTTGGTCTACCTTAGGTGAGGGTCCCATTCTACTTCCTCTCGTGCAACGTCTCCTTACAGAGGGACAGAAACGCTTCTCCCAAGTCCATGTTCGCGAAGCCGGTCAAGCACCTTGGAAAGCTGGCATCTGGCCCAACGCCAACGGCTGGGACATCACCGTACGTCCAGTAGCAGAGGACGATCCGAAAGAGGCTCGGGTCAGTTCTTTGGGAAATCTCCCGTTCCAAGAGTTCGCCATGGAAGCCAAGCCACAAGGAAACGACGCCCTCAACGAATGGTGGCGCCCCATTCTCTTCCTCGGACTGCTCTTCCTACTAGCAGAAGGACTACTCACTCGCATGCCATCACCGAAACGTTCAATCACCTCTGCCGCATGAGTTCAGAGCTCAGGTGGTCTTATGAGAATGGGTGGTTCTGGAGTGCCCTCGTACTGCTCATTGTCGTGTTCTCCATCTGCCTTTGGAATGCGCATCGCCACGCCTGGGCTTGGCGCCACGTTGGCCTTGAGACCCTTCGTTTCCTCCTCGCCCTCGCGATCTGCCTTCTTCTGGCCAAGCCAGAATCCTGGCAAAGCCACCTTCCAGACGATCCAGCACGCATCCTCGTCCTCACCGACGCCTCCGCCAGCATGTACACACCGGATATGGATGGCCAAACACGCCGCGAATGGGTCGAATCCCATTGGCAGCCAGAGGTTTCACAAGAGATCACCCTAGAGCGCATGGCCTTCGAGTCAGCCGACAGCGGCGTGACCAACCTCCATGCGGCCCTGCTTCGCGCGGGCGCACGCAACGCGGATCTCGCCGGAATCATCATACTCTCCGACGGTGATGGGAACGCCGGCCAGCCTCCACAAGAAGCCGCCCTTCAACTCCGCGCCCGGGGAGTCCCACTCATCGCCGTGCCCGTTGGAAGCGAACTTCCCCTTCCGGACATTGCCCTCTCGTGGCAACCCATGCCCAAGACACTGGTTGTCGATGAACCGACACGTCTTCCTTTCCAAGTGGAGAATCGGTTCGCACGCGATGCCGAAATCGCTGTCAGTTTCACCATCGATGATCGCGAGATCGAAATGAAAACTTTCGCTCTCGCTCCCGGAGAAGTCTTCAACGACGCCTTCCTTTGGAAACCCACGGAAGAAGATGACCTCACCTTATCACTGAGCACGCCCATCCTACCTTCGGAGACCCGCGAAGACAACAACGCCTCCCAAGAGAAAGTCCGCGTCCAGCGTGAGCGATTACAAGTCTTGCTTGTGGACTCCGTCCCACGTTGGGAGTTTCGCTACCTCCGCAATGCTCTCATGCGCGACCAAGGCGTCGACGTCGCCTGTGTGCTCTTTCATCCCGACGCCGAGGTCGGCCTCGGCCAGGGTCTAGGCTATCTCGACGCCTTCC
>JAACDM010000550.1 GCA_009936795.1 Verrucomicrobiaceae bacterium
AGACGCAGCTGCCGGGGCGTAACGCCTCTCTGACGCCTCATTACGTAGCCGAGATACTCGTGGTGCTTGAAGCCACACCGCTCGGCGATGTCGGCAAAGGTGAGATCGGTGGAGCGAATCAAGTTCTCGGCCCGCCGCAGTCGTCGCTTGGCAAGGAACTCGCGAAGGCTCATCCCGAGAGCCTCGCGGAAGCGAATCTGCAATCGGGTCTTGGACAGGCCCGCGGCCCTGGCAATGTCGTCATTGGTGATCGACTCAGCCAGATGCTCGCGAATGAACTGAATGGCGCTCCGCACTGCCGGATCGGAGATCCCTCGACTGTCGGAGGAGTCGCGTACGACGATCTCGTTGGGCGGAACCAGGATCGAGTTTTTGTTGGAACTTTCGCCAGCGATCAATCGATCCAACAGGTTCGCTGCCTCGAAGCCCACCCGATTGTGCCCCCCTCGAACGCTGGACAGATTGGGTGTGGCCACCTCGCAAAGAGCGAGATCGTTGTCGACGCCGACCACGGCCACCTGTTCCGGGACAGTGATGCCGGCCGCCCGACAGGCCTCGAGCAGAATCAGGCCCCGCTGATCGCTGCACACCATGATCGCCACCGGCTTGGGCAACTCGAGGAGCCAAGCCTGCATCTCGGCGAAGTGCATGCTGTCCCCCTCCGATTTGCCGCGCTGGGCGTTGAGGGACGCAAAAGTATCCCCGCTCGTAGTGGAT
Organism: Verrucomicrobiaceae bacterium; assembly: GCA_009936795.1. Taxonomy (GTDB): domain Bacteria; phylum Verrucomicrobiota; class Verrucomicrobiia; order Verrucomicrobiales; family DEV007; genus JAACDM01. Next base: position 718 of record JAACDM010000550.1, read on the forward strand.
TCACGAAAGGCGACCTCCCTTCGCTGAGACCAGTTTTCGCCCGCAATTCCGTAAAAAGCAAAGTGCGCGAATTCCCGCTCCAGGAAGTGCCGAGCGACTTGCTGGGAGATTATCTCATCATCCACGTGAACCAAAGGAAACTCGTTTGTGGTCACTCCGAGTACATCAACGACAGGCGTTTCCAATTTCTTCAGTCGATCCACCATTCTCTCATCCTGAATTCGGGCAATGATTCCGTCTCCTTCCCACGAATCGATCCACTCGGGCACCTCATCTTCAAGACCTCGAGCTGCGTGAAAGATCTCCCAATCGGTTTTCTGTCGGGCAAACTGTGCGATCCCTCTCAATATCTCCCGCCCAGACCCGAGCGAAGTTTCGACAAGAAGCGCGATGCGTTTGTGTTTATGAGCTGTGGGCTTCACCGGTTCGATTTCTACAATCATTGGACCGAAATCTCAAGCGCCCACTCTTGTCCAGTCGGTATCATTCGGGTTTTCATCGGCCCAATGATTAGCCTCGAAGATCAGTTTCGGTCTCGGTTTGGTGGCGATCCGGTCCTGCGGATCGAGGCACCAGGTCGGGTCAATCTGATTGGTGAGCACATTGACTATCTTGATGGCTGGGTCATGCCAGCGGCGATCGAACCGCGGATCACTCTCCTCGCAGCTCCAGGCTCGGAATCCGGCGAAATCGAACTGTGGTCGGCGGAACAAGGCGGCGCTCGGGCTGAACTTTCCACCAGTGATCATATTCCCAGGTCGAAACCTGAGGAAGCCTGGCTCAACTATCCCATAGGAGTCTTGGGCGTCTACGCTGAACATGGGGTGACCCTTGCAGCCTGCCGAGTCGCCATCTTTTCGTCCGTTCCGGCCGGAGCCGGATTGGGCAGTAGCGCCGCCCTGGAAACCGCCACTGCCCTCCTCATCGAAGCGCTTAGCGGGGAAACCTGCTCCGCCCGGGAGCGAGCACTCCGTTGCCAGAAGGCGGAACAGGACTGGGTTGGCGTGCCTTGCGGCATCATGGACCAACTGGCGGTCGGTGCCGGGATCAAGGGCCATGTCCTCTGCATCGATTGCCTATCCCTCCACGTCGAAGCGATCCCTTTCCCCGCCGACATTCATATGGTGGTGGCGGATAGCGGGGTGACGCACGCCCTGGCCGAAAGCGAGTATGGTAAGCGGCGGCGTGATTGCGAGGCGGCACTCAAGGAACTAGGCGCCACCGCCTGGCGCGAGGTCACGCTTGAACTGGTTCAACAAAACCGCGACCAACTCGGCGAGCGCCTCTTTCGGAGAGCCAGGCACGCCGTGACCGAAGGGCAACGTGTCGCCGATTTTTGCACTGCCCTCAAGACTGGCCACCCCGAGGAACTGCCGGCGTTGATGCGTGCGGGTCACGACTCCCTCCGGGACGACTATGAGGTCACTTGTCCGGAACTCGACTTTCTTGTCGATACCGGTTTCGACTTCACGCCCTCGGGACACTTCGGCTCCCGAATGACTGGCGGCGGATTCGGCGGGGCGACCATCCATCTCATTCACGAATCCGTAGCCTCTGCCTTTATCAAACACCTCCGGTCGCGCTATCGCGAGGTCTTCGATCGAGATCTGAACTGCTTCGTCACTCCCGCCTCCGAAGGCGCCCATTGCACTCCTACCCTCTCCCCGTTGAAACACACCCTGGAAAAGCGATCTCTTAACGATTGGCTCTCTCAGTCACAAATCTAGACCTCCAACAAATAAATGTACCTCCTGCCATGACTTCATTCAAAAACTATCGATTCAGTTTCTTGCCGTTGGCAACCCTGCTTGCAGCGCTTCATTGGTCCTCGGGAATTCAGATCGCATCTGCAGAAGATCCCTTCGTGGACGAGTTTGACGGACCGGAACTGGAAGGTTCTTGGACCATCCTCGACAACGAAGGCGAGACGCACATCGGATTCAACGCCGCTGGTGAGTACGAGATCGTCGATTCGCAATCGACGGCCGATGCGGGACTGGCTCGATTTATGTCAGGGTCGGGCGATTTCACTGCGGATGCCTCTGTTAGGCTCGAGAATTTCTTCGATGGCAATGTGGATTTCAAGTTTCGCTTTCTTGCCCCAAAGTTCATGGAGCTGGTCTTCAATCAGAACGATTTCATGCGTGTGTTCTCCGGCGAACGCGGTGGCAACACGGTGACTGTTTCAGGCTTCGGTTATGAGGAGGGCTCGCTGATGCACATTCGTTTCTCCTGGACCGAAGCGGACGGGACGATGCGCATTGGTGTCGGGCTGGGCGATGAGCCGATGCAGTTGATCACGACGATCGATGGCTTGGAAGGTTTCCAACCGAACCGTGCCGACCTCGTGCTGTTCAAGATTGGTGAGGGCGAACACACGCCGCGTTTGTTCGTTGATCGATTCGAGATCCAAGACACGGCACTTCCGATCGGCATTCCTCCATTTGTGGATGACTTTGCAGGTCCCGAGCTTGCTGAAGGATGGGCGCCTCTCGACAGCGAAGACGGTGCCACGCAAATCGGATTTGCCGATGGCGTCTACGAGATCAGAGACAACACCGAGGGTGGCGATGCTGGATTGCGTCGCCCGGTAGGCGGGGTCGGAAGCTTTACGGCCAATGCCAGGCTCACGATGCTCGACTTTGCCGGATCGAACACGGACTTTAAATTCAGGTTCATTGGCACCGGCAAGTTCATTGAGCTGGTTTATAACAGCTTCGATGATATGCGTGTTTTCTCCCAGGAGATCGGGGGAAACATTGCCCGTTTCAACAAAGTAGGGTTCCAGGATGGCGATGTGTTAGATTTGAAGCTCGCTTTTGATTCACTTTCAGGCACTGTGCAGATCAGTTTCGCCCAGAATGGTGGTTCGATGATCGTCCTCGCTGAAGAGACTGACTTGTTAGCATTTACGCCTAACAATGTTGACATGCTCATGTTTAAGTTTGGCGAAGGCAATGGCAACGCGCCTCGGATGCAGCTCGATCACTTCGAGATCAGTGACGGCTTTCTGCCAGCGGACGTGCAGCCATTCATTGACGACTTCGATGGCCCCGAGTTGATGCCCGCGTGGACCCCTTTGGGATCGGAGGCGGATCAAATCGGATTCAATGAAGATGGTCAGTATGAAATCAAGGGCGCTGAGAATGCCGGCTTGAAGCTACGTTTGCCGACGCCTGGAAGCATGACGACCGATCTGAGCGTCAAGCTAACGGACTTTGTAGATTCAGGATCGGAATTGCACATGCGCTTTCCTGGCGCGGATGCCATCGAGATCATTGTGAACAGTGCTGGCACCTTGAGCGTCACATCTACAGACAAAGGTGATCTAGCAAACGTCGGAGACTTCTCTCTAGCAGATGGCGATACTTTAGACCTGCGCTTTGCTTGGGACGCTGAGATCGAAGAGCTCGAAATCGGCGCGGGAGTCAATGGTGAAGGATTGGAGCTCATTGTGGGCGAGTTTGACTTTGAGAATCTGGACCCGCGCGTGGTGGAGATCGCGCTCTCGACAGGCGATGGTGGCGACAAATCGCCTAGCATGTTATTCGACAAGTTTAACGTTCGTCAGGGGTTTGCCCGAGTCCCTGCGGAACGCGTCGAGCCCTTTGCCGACGACTTCGATGGTCCGGCCTTGTCTGATCGATGGACCATTCTCCACGACGAAGCGCAAGTGGGCTTTGCGGATGGTTCCTATCAGTTTAGCGATCCCTCACGGTCGTCCGACGTTGCTGGCATCAAGACATTTCTTCTTGGCGAAGGCAGCTTCACGGTGGATGCGCATGTGACCTTTGATTTGTTCAGCGGCACCGGCTCGGATTTCAAATTCCGATTCTTTGGCGGTCAGTTCATCGAGATGGTCCACAATAGCTTTGACGACGCTCGCATGCACTCGGGTGAGAAAGGGGCGATCGACCGCGTCAACAGCATTGGCATTGTCGATGGCGAACCGGTGCAGTTTCGCTTTGTTTGGAATGAATCATTAGGGCAGGCGCAGTACGGCGTCCTGATCGGTGAAGGGCCATGGAAGATCATCGGGTCGGTTGCTGGTCTAACAGAATTCATGCCAAATGAAGTTGATATGGTGTTCTTCAAGTTTGGTGATGGCGAGGTGCCGCAACTGTCGGTCGATCGTTTCGAGATCCGACCCGGTGTGTTCGAGATGCCCACGGATCCTCCCATTCAGCTATTTGTGGAGTCGTTCGACGAACAAGAACTCGCCGAGGGGTGGACTTTCATAGACGACAGCGCCGCCGCACAGGTTGGCTTGGGAGATGGAGTTTACGAGTTGCGCGACCCGTCGACCTCTGAGGGAAATGCAGGCATCAGACGCGGGCTCGAAGGCAAAGGTGGAAGCTTCACCGCAGAACTCGCACTAACATTTGACGGATTTGCTGGCTCAAATACCGATTTCAAGTACCGCTTCTTTGGCGGGAAGTTTATTGAGATCGTCTACAATAGCTTTGATGACATTCGGGTGTTCTCACAAGAGCGTGGTGAAAATGTGAATAGTATTCAAGGCGTGGGCATCAGTGACGGGGACGCCGTGCGGCTTCGACTGGTTTGGGACGAATCAGCGAGCACCGCAACCATTGGCTTGGCCATCAATGACAATCCCATGGAGATGATTGCTTCCATCGATGGCTTGGAAGAGTTTACGCCAGACACGGTCGATTTCGTGATGTTCAAATTCGGTGAGGGTAATGGCAGTATTCCCGGGATGTTGTTAGACCAATTTGACATTGCTCCTGGCGTGTTTCCCATCACGCCACCCCTCCCTCCCGTAGAAAGTTACGAGGATACGTTTGATGGTCCCGATCTTGCGGAAGGATGGAACGTGCGCGACGATTCGGCGGAAGCACAAATAGGGTTTACGGAGAATGGACAGTATCAGGTGAATGAGCCTTCCACTTCAGAGAATGGCGATGCCGGTGTCCAACGCGCCTTCACCAGTGGTGGCAGTTTCACGGCCGACCTTGAAATGCAATTTGAAGACTTCAGTGGATCGAACACCGATTTCAAATTCCGATTCTTCGGCGGTAAGTTTATTGAACTCGTCTATAACAGCTTCGACGATGTCCGCGTCTTCTCGGGTGAGAAAGGTGAGAATGTGAACCGGATCAACGGCATTGGTATCACTGATAGCACGCCGCTGCATTTCCGTTTCATTTGGGATGCGGACACTGGCAATGCCACCTTTGGCGTGGCCATCGCGGATGGTTCGCTGATAGAGATCGCGACGGCGGAAGGTTTGATGGAGTTCACGCCGAATTCGGTCGATTTCGTGATGTTCAAATTCGGTGAAGGCAATGGCAACACGCCCAAGATGTTGATCGATCGTTTTGAGATTCGTCCCGGCGTCTTTCCTCTTCCTGCACCGCCAGCGGAAGGTTTCGTGGAAACGTTTGATGGGCCAGACCTGGCGGAAATCTGGACTCTGCGCGACGACACGGCAGAAGCGCAAATTGGGTTCACGGAGAATGGACAATATCAAGTGAACGAACCTTCCACGTCAGAGAATGGCGATGCAGGCATCAGTCGTCCGATCATGACCAATGGAGGCAGTTTCACGGCAGACCTGGAAATGCAATTCGAAGACTTCAACGGATCGAACACCGATTTCAAATTCCGTTTCTTTGGCGGGCAATTTATCGAACTCGTCTACAACAGCTTCGACGATGTCCGCGTCTTCTCGGGTGAGAAAGGTGAGAATGTAAACCGGATCAACGGCATTGGTATCACGGATAGCACGCCGCTGCATTTCCGCTTCGTCTGGGATGCAGAATCGGGCAACGCCACCTATGGCGTATCGATCGACCGTGGCGCTATGATAGAGATCGCGACGGCGGAAAGCTTGATGGAGTTCACCCCGAACACCGTCGACTTCGTGATGTTCAAGTTCGGCGAAGGCAATGGCAACACGCCCAAGATGTTGATCGATCGCTTCGAGATTCGTCCGGGTGCGTTTCCGCTAGACGAAGGGGGCGGCGGCGATGGTCCAGCCATTCAGATCACGAGCATCGATGTTACTGGTGACGCCGCACGCACGAGCACGATCACGTGGTCATCCGCTGTCGACACCACTTACGACGTGGAATGGTCCGAGAATCTCATCGATTGGAACGTTCTCGCAGAAGGCATCGAGTCAGCTGGGGAAGAGACAACGGTGAGCGACGCGGACATTCCCGCCGACGTGCCACAGCGCTACTACCGCGTCCGGTAAGCGTGAAGGGAGATACTGAATGAAGGATGATACTGAAAGGCGACGAAATTCGTTCGTGCTCATTCGTGGCTATTTCTGTTCATTCGTGTTGAAAAGAAATGTAGAATTCCCGCAAGGAACATGACAACTAAACACTCACGCCTCATCATCTGGGTCACATCCGTATGCTTGTTAGTCCTTAGCTTGGACCTCATCCGAGCGCAAGACTCGCCGGGTGCCAAATACCCCTTGCAGCCCGTTCCGTTCAACAAGGTCGAAATGAAGAGCGACTTCTGGCGACCGCGCTTGATCACACAGCGAGAAACGCTCGTGCCTTGGGCTTTTGATAGAACTCAGCCCGGAGTCGAACATCTTAAAGCAGCGCGAGACTATCTGGCGGGGAAGAAGGTGGAAGATCACCGCCCACATCGGTTCATCGATTCGGATCTTTACAAGGTGATGGAAGGCGCGGCTTATCTGCTGCAACTCGAGCAGGATCCGGAGTTGGAAGCGACGCTTGACGAACTCGCCGACGTCATCACGGCAGCCCAACATAAGAACGGCTATCTCTACCCTTCTCACACGACGGGCGTCGGCGAGGCCAAGAACATGATGGGCGATACGCCTTACACATTCGTTGTCCATAGTCACGAACTCTACAACGTGGGCCATCTTTACGAAGCCGCCGTGGCCTACTACCGTGCTACCGGAAAAGATAAGCTACTACAGGTTGCAGAGAAAAGCGCGGCGCACATTAACAAAGTCTTCTTTGAAGGTGATCCGAAGTACAACGACGGGAAACCCATCCAACAAGCACCTGGCCACCAGGAACTCGAGCTCGCCCTGGTCAAACTCTACCGCGTCACTGGTAAGAAACTCTACTTAGACATGGCGCGCAAGTTTCTCGAGATCCGCGGCATCACCTATGTTCCTGATGGAGAAGGCGTCATGTCACCGACTTACGCGCAACAACACAAGCCAGTCTTGGAACAGAGCGAAGCCGTCGGGCACGCGGTGAGAGCCACTTATCTCTACTCCGCCATGGCAGACGTCGGCACGCTCACCGGAGAATCTGGCTATGCCAAAGCGTTAGATCGCATTTGGGGAAACATCACGGACACGCGCATGCACATCACCGGCGGCCTGGGTGCCGTGCACGGAATCGAAGGCTTTGGCCCGCAATACGAACTGCCTAATGCTCACGCCTTCAATGAAACCTGCGCTGCTGTCGGCAATGTCCTCTTCAACTACCGCATGTTTCTTCTCCATAAAGACGCCAAATACCTCGACGTCGCAGAGGTGGCACTTCTGAACAACGTTCTCGCTGCAGTGAATTTGGAGGGCAATCGCTTCTTTTATGTCAATCCGTTAGAAGCCGATGGGAAGTACCCCTTCAATCATGGAGTCGCCGAACGCGCTCCCTGGTTTGGCACGGCTTGTTGTCCTTCCAACCTCGCGCGTGTGATTCCGCAGGTGCCAGGAATGACCTTCGCTCACGACGACGACGATCTTTATGTCACGTTCTACTCCGAATGCGGCACCACCGTGAACATGGATGGTGTTAGCGTGGGGATCGAACAGAAGACAGCCTATCCGAATGACGGCGAGATCAGCATTGCGCTCAAGCCGGAGAAGCCTGCCACGTTTCAAGTGCATCTTCGTATTCCTACTTGGGCACAAGATCGTTTCGTCCCCGGTGATCTCTATCGCTACGTCGATTCGGCACCCAACTCCTACACACTCACTGTCAATGGAGACCCTGTGAAGGCGGAACTCCAGAAAGGATTCGCCACGATCCAGCGGGAATGGCGGGCTAATGATCGTATTGTGTTGCACTTGCCGATGCCGCTACGCGTGAACGAATGCCATGCCTCGGGGAAAGCAAACGAGAACCGAGTCGCTCTCACACGTGGTCCCTTTGTACTCTGTGCCGAGGGCATCGACAACGGCATCACACAGCGGTATTTCTTGCCCCAGAGTCCAGATGCTGAACAGGTCGCAGTCACGAGCAAGACCATCGATTCCGGCTCCTTCATTCAAGCGAGCATTTCCGCATCCGCAGTGACCCAAGACGGCGAAACAGAGAAGTCTAACCTTATCTTAACGCCTTACTACGCCTGGAACAATCGCGGCGTGAGTTCCATGACCGTCTGGTTGCCACGTGATCCGGCTCAGGCCATCTTCGACCCGCACGCGCTTTCGAAAGAAAGCATCTTCACAGAGATTAAAGCCTCACACACTTCCCCACTCGATACCGTATCAGCGATCGGTGATGGCAAAGAACCGCAGTGGTCGACGGGCAAGAAAGTCCCGCGTTGGACAAGCCGCCCACAGAAGGGCAAGCAACAGCAAGTGGAAGCACGGTTTAATGAGACCAAGCCCTTGCGCAGCGTCGGCGTCTATTGGATGCAAGACCGAGAGGACGTCCGTTTCCCCAAAGAGTGGTCGCTCGAAGTCGAGAAGAACGGCAAGTGGGAACCCTTCAAACTCTACACAACGGATCAATACGACATGCGTGCCAATCAATACAACGTGGTCCATCCTGCTGCGCCACTTCAATGCGACGCTATTCGTATTCTCATGACACCTCAGGACGAAGCCTGCGTCGGCATTCTTGAAGTTCAGGCCGTCTTCGAAGACGCTGAAACCTTGTCAGGGAGTCCGTTCGAACCCTTATTCGACGGCAAGACTCTCAAAGGTTGGAAAGCGCTAGAGACGAGTTACTGGTCTGTCCGTGATGGTGCCATCACCGGGGAATCAAGTGCTGAGAATCCCTGCACTTCCAATCAGTTCATGGTTTGGCAGGGCGGCGAGCTGGCAGACTTCGAGTTGAAGCTGAAGTTTCGTGTGCAAGGGAATGGCGGCAACTCCGGTGTGCAGTTTCGCAGCAAGTTTCGAGAAGACGGTTTGGCAGTCGGCTATCAAGCAGACATCCTAAACAGCGGTGCCTACCTAGGTGGTGTCTGCGACGAACTGCATGAACGCGAGGGCCCTGAACTCCTCACACGAAACGGACAGAAGACAACCATTGATGCCTCTGGCAAACGCACCGCCTCAAGCCTCGACGTCGAGGCGACGATGAAACCGCAGGGCGAGTGGAACGACTATCACATCGTTGCCAAAGGCCATCACATCGTCCTCAAGGTTAACGGCGTGACCTGTTCCGAACTGATCGACAAAGAAGATGGGCACTTTGATCTCAAGGGAATGCTAGGGCTGCAACTCCGTTCGGGCAAACCGATGACAGTGCAGTTCAAAGACATTCACGTAAAGAAGCTTTGAGGCAGACACGTAGTTCGCCTAAGCCTCGAATATAGACATCACGCTCCGTGTGATGCCGAAGCGCAACGGCGCTCCCAGATCTTGATGATATGAAACATCTCTCAACTCATCTTCTCCCAGTGTTGTTTGCATTTGCTGCGTGTCTCGGCGATGTCGCCGCTGCGGAAACTTCAGCTCAGCCGAATATTGTCTTTGTCCTGGCCGACGATCTCGGGTGGAGTGAGCTAGGGTGTTACGGCAACCAATTCAACGAAACGCCTAACCTTGACCGTCTGGCCAAGGAGGGCATGCGTTTCACGCACGGCTACGCCGCCGCGCCCGTGTGCTCGCCCTACCGCGCCGCCTTTCTGACCGGACAGGCTCCAGCGAGACTCGGCATCACCGACTACTTGCGCCCGGACACAGGCAATGGCCTGTCGCCTAAACAGGTGACCCTTCCGGAATTGTTGAAGCAGCATGGTTACACCACCGGCATGGTCGGTAAATGGCATCTCACCGGTTACAAACACCACGGCGCGGAGGTCGAAGTGAGACCGGTAGATCACGGGTTCGATTGGAACGTCGGGAGCGAGGTGAAATCAGTTGGAAACGGCGCGAACACCTGGCCCTACGTCTTTCGCACGCAGTCCGTTCGTTGGATTGATTTGCCAAAGAACCGCCTTGGGGAGACCGAATACCTAACGGATCGGCTCAACCTGGAAGCCGTTGAGTTCATTGAACGAAACAAGGATCGCCCCTTCTTTCTCTACCTGAGTCATTACGCTCCTCACACCATTCTAGACGGCCGTCCTGATCTCGTTGCCAAGTATCGCAAGAAACAGCTTCCCGGGAAATCCACGCGTGAGAAATGCTATCTCTGTGAGGACGCTGGCTTGGGCAAAGGCGATCCTGGACATCACAGGGCGGGTGACGACAACCCGCATCTAGCAGCGATGTTAGAATCCATTGACAACGGCCTAGGAATGATCAGCGCCAGATTGAACGAACTCGGATTGGCGGAGAACACCATTCTTATCTTCACCAGCGACAACGGGGGCGAGACCAACGTGACATCGAACGCACCCTTGCGTGGTGGCAAGAGCCAGCTCTACGAAGGTGGCATCCGCGTGCCGCTGATCGTCCGGTGGCCTGCGCGCATCGCGGGCGGCAAGGTTTCTGACATTCCCACGATCAACACCGATTTCTATCCGACCTTGTTGGCCGCAGCTCGGGCCAAGTTGAATTCTAAGCAAACGCTTGATGGCGTGTCGGTGCTATCGGCTTGGGAGGATCCAAGTGTCGCGCCTAAGCGTGAATTCCTCGCCTGGCACTATCCGCTCGAGAAACCGCATTTCCTCGGCGGCGTGTCTGCAGGGGCGATCCGGTCCGGCTATTGGAACCTCATCGAGAAGTTCGAGTCTGGAGAGGACGAACTTTTCCATCTGGGAGACGATCCTTCCGAATCAAAGAACGTCGCATCCCTGAACCCAGAGACCGTTGCCTTGTTAAAGAATAGACTCGCTGCTTGGCGCACGAACGTTGGTACGAAGATTCTAGATTAGGTCGTAGCTTCGATTGGCAATCGAAGCTACTTTCCCGCGTCCGTGGTCCGATGAGTTGGTAGGCGCCCACCTTCTTTCCGTCCTCAAGCCGATAGTTGTTAGGGCGTGTGTTCAAGATGTCAGCGAACCACATTTCGTAGGTTCATCATAATCTCGCTCGAGTATTGACCCGACTTAGGAAGAACGACACCGCGGCGATCTATTGTAACGGTCTGACCTACGGCCCTATGATAGGGCTTGCCGTTCAGGTTTGAGTGACCAGAGTTACGCTACTTGTTTCTTCTCGGTCAG
>JAACDM010000551.1 GCA_009936795.1 Verrucomicrobiaceae bacterium
GTGCAGGTGCAGGTGCAGGGTCAGACGGACCCGCCACTGCATAACTGATGGAGACAGCACTCACAGCAGCGAGTGCCCCAACTTTACGTAATGCGTTTAGTTTCATGTATTCCTTGATTAAGTTACCTAGAACGGTCGGTTATAGATAGGAACCCGATTTTTGAAGTCAATGAAATTTCGACGGGGAACCCAGATAACCTGTTCATTACCGAGAGGCGTTGTAAATTAAAATATTTTAAAATATATTAATAATTCGTATCAATGAACATTCGGAAGAAGGCCCTATCTCTAAGATCTAGGTAGTTCAGAGTATGCCGCGCCCCAGGCTTACCCCCGTCCTTTACTCCCTCTACCGTAGGGGCGAGCGCATTTCACAAGGCCTCAGACGCAGGGTCACCGAAGCTGGTTGGTTCATGATCATGACCTGTTTTGTCATCGGCTTGAGCGGGGTCGACACTCAATGGAGCCTCCATCACCAAATATTCGCTATCTTGTTCATGGTGATACTCTTGGCGATTCTTGGGCTGTTTTTTATCAGGCGCCCCAAAATAACGGTGCAGCGGCGATGCCCTCGCTATGCGACAGCAGGCGAAGACCTGCGGTTCCCCGTCTTGGTAACGAATCTCGCTCAGCGAGGCTACCAAGGCCTTCGCTTTCGAGAATGGATGACCGAGATTCTCCCCAGTCGCGAAGAATTCGTCAATCGGCCTGAGCCTAGAGAGAAAGAGCGAAATCTTTTTGATCGGACGTTCGTCTACTATCGATGGCTTTGGCTGCTAGAGACCAAGCGCCTGGCCTCCGGAATGACCTCCGAAGAGTTCGATATCGCCCCGGAAGCGACGATTCGTGTCACGGTTCGGCTGCGCCCCAACCGTAGAGGCCTGCTCACCTTACGAAATCTCCGCGTCCTCAGAAAGGACCCGTTTGGCCTCTTCCAGCGTGCCCTCTCAATCAGCGAGGACCAGGGCAGCCTCCTTATTCTGCCCCGCCGTTACCCGATTCCCGACCTTGAAATGCCGGGGCGACAACCAGTGGATGATGTCGGCGCTGGACTCGTGGCCAGCTCTCTAGGTCAATCGGACGACTTCGTCGGCCTACGGGATTACCGGCCTGGCGATCCGGTGCGGCACATCCACTGGCGCAGCTGGGCAAGGCTCAACCGCCCCGTGGTCAAAGAATTTGAGGAAGAACACGTCCCTCGGTTCGCCCTGGCCCTCGACTCGACGCTGCTCCCCGACCAAGACACCGAAGTCTTTGAAGAAGCCGTCTCTGTCGCTGCATCCTTCGTTTCTGGGATAAAATCCAATCGGGTGGCTCTCGATTGCCTCTTCGCCGGAGACCAGGCTTATCGATACGCTCAATCCGGAAGTGGAGCGAATCGCACCCCGGAGAAGATGCTCGAAATCCTCGCCACCATTGAGCCAACACACGATATCGGAAGCCTCGATGCTATGAGAGAAGCGATGCAAGGCCATGCCATCAGTCTCAGTGCGGCAATCCTTATCTTCACCGAGTGGTGTGGAAAGCGCGCCGATTTCGTAAAAGCCCTCGGAACACGTGGCGTCCACACCATCGTTCTCGTCGTGACTGAAGATCGGCGAGAGTCTCTTTCCGGTCTAACATTCTTGCCAGTGGGCGACATCGAGGGCTTGCTAGCTACTCTCCCCCTGTCACTGCACCCCTCAACGGCTCCAGCCACCGCATGAGAAACCAAGATTCAGGTGACCGGTTGGATTGGACCGCTCTGAAGCCTCCAACCTATCTCCTGGGGACGACCCTGCTCTTCTGGGGATTGCTTTCTGGGCATCCACTGATGGGCTTGGCCGCTGGTCTCCTGTTAGAGTGCCACCGTTGGTTAAACTGGAGATGGAAATTCTCGGACCAAGATTACATCCGGGTTTGGAATCTCTGTGTTGTACTCTTCCTGGTTGTCGCCGTCTGTCAAGTCGTCGATCGAGACTTCGGACGCTGGCAACTCACGCGCGTCTTTCAAATATGGATGCCTCTACTGCTCTTTCCCATGATTTGGGCGCAATACTTCACGCAAGGGAAAGATGTGCCGATGCTAACATTCTCTTTAGTTGCACGCCGCAAGCGCCTATACGACGAGCGCGCCGGGCGACGCATCAAAGAACCGCGACGTGCCCATCTAGGCTACTTTTACTTCGCCATCCTTCTTCTATCGATCGGAGCCGCAGGACGAGAGGCACCAAGAATCGGAGAGTTCTTTGCCAGCATGAACCACCGCCTTGGCTTCGGAGCGGTGTCCTCAGTCTATGTTATCGTCAGTATTCTTCTTGCTTGGGCATTATCAGTGTTCGTTTCTCGACGCGGATGGGCGCTAGCAGGCGCGCTATTCCTCGTCTCAATCTTCTTCGGACATCACCTCCACCACGGTCTGCGGTTTCTCCATGGTGTGGTCGAAAGTAAGACCATGGAATGGATGTCTGGGCGTCAAACTCCGGATGCAAACAGTTCACGCACTCAGTTTGGGAAAGTTGGTGCACTCAAACTGAGCCCAAAAGTCTTCTGGCGAGCAAAGCACATCGATGGGAAGCGATCTACGCTTCTTCCCGATGCGATCTATCAAGTTTACGAAGACCGTGAGTGGCGAAATAAGCGCCCAAACAGCACTCTACAGGAGGTCGATAAGATCGAGAACACCAATCAGTGGGAGATCGAGAATATCGGCGATGTGGGCACCAGTGTCATGGAGATCCGGGGTCGAGTGCATAGCAAGGAAGAGACGATACCTCGACTTGAAAATACTGGCCTAATCCTTGAACTTGAAGCCTCCAACCTGGAAAAAAACAGTTTAGGAACGCTGGTACTCTCACCAAGCTACACCTCAATCAAATACGCGCTTCATACAGGGAAACTCAGTCCCGGAAAGCTCGAGAGTCTACCCGATAAAGAAGACCTTCTGATCGCCGACCGTGAACACGATCATATTTGCCAACGCGCCAAAGCCTTCCGCATTCGAGAGAATGCGAGCACGCGCGAACGCATCCGGGCTGTGGAGCGCTTCTTCAGCGACCCTGCCAACAACTTCCGTTACACCCAGTACCTGCGTGGTATTGGCGTGAATGACTTGGGAACGCGCGAATCCCATTTGAGCCATTTTCTTAAGCCTACGGGACGCAGTGGTCACTGCGAATATTACGCAACGTCGACCGTCCTCCTTCTGCGGGCTCTCGGCGTAAATGCTCGCTATGTTGTCGGGTATGCGCTGAAGGAACTCGACAAGGAGAGGGGTGAGTGGGTCATTCGGGGAACGCATCGCCACGCTTGGGTTCGCGCTTGGCTCGAAGATGAGGAGTGTTGGGTCAACGTCGATACCACACCGTTCAACTGGTTCGCCGTGGAGAACAAGGCACTATCATCACTACAAAATTTCTTAGATCGCTGGGATCACTGGATGCTGTCCTGGAATCTCTGGCGCCGAGCAGACGACAAAGGATGGCTCTGGACATTTCTCCCAGTGATCTTGGCAGGGGGCCTGCTCATCATCGTCGTTCTCCGTCTTGTCCGCGGCTTGCGCAAGAGTCAGAACAATGAGGCTCATTCACGAGATCGCTCTGAGAAACTCGCGATGATAGGAATGGACTCCGCCTGGTTTGAACTCGAACGAACCCTGGCAGAACACGAATGGCCTCGCCCCCCTTCTCAGAGTGTCGGCGACTGGTGTCGCCAGCTCATGATCATGCATCCAGAGTGGCGAAACTCTCTCAGCAGAATCGTTAATGCTCACTACCGCCTTCGCTTTGATCCTCAGGGACTCACGGAGAAAGAGGTCGCCACATTTCGCGAGATCACCAGCACCTTTCAAGAGATGCTATCAGAAGACACGCCAGATCCTAGCGCTTAGGATTCTCGTACCAAGCCACATTCCGACTCCCCCGACCCGCGATAAGAAGATCCAGATCGCCATCGCCGTCAAGATCGGAGGCTCGAATGTCGTAGGCCTCTTGATCTTTTGCCACAAGGTGATTGGTAAACGATCCTTTCCCATCATTCTCGAACCAGTAGGCCTCTTTAGATCCAAACGCACAGGTCGCGGCGTCCTGATCCCCGTCCCCATCGAAATCGAGAACAATGAGAGAATGCGGCTCCTGAATCGTGGCATGAATGTCATGCCTTTTCCATTCCGGAGCCTCAAACCAAACCACGCCCTTGCCATGGCCTAGAGATGCGATGAAGTCACACTTCCCATCGGCATTCACATCGGCTGGATGAATGTTCGTGGCTCCCACTTGATCTTTGGCGATAAGGTGTTTCTTCCACAACGCCTTGGGATCCGCAGGTGCTTCCCACCATGCAAAGTAGTTGCCGTCCAGCGCCGGCTTGCCCTTCGCACCGGTGGCACCATCGGGACGACCATCGCCATTCACATCACCTAAACCTAAGTAGTGTGTTAGCCCAGGTGCATCTTTATTCGCAAAAATGTTCACCTCCCACGACATTGCGTGCCTCGGATCCTTCGGGATCGGCAACCAAGCAAGTGACACCGGGTAATCCGTGCCAACCGGCTGAGCACTATTCGCCAGCAGATCCACCTTGCCATCCATGTCCACGTCGCCCGCAAGAAGACCGTGAATGCCATTCAACTTCTCACTCACAAGGTGCTCTTTCCAGAGTCCAGTTGGTTCACCCCCAGGATTCTCTAACCAGAAGATTAAGCCCGGAGAATACCGAGCGCCAATGAAGTCGGGATCTCCATCACCATCCACGTCAAAGGCCTCACTATGAATGAGCCCGTGCTTCGGCGAATCGCTGATCACCGTCTCTTTCCAATCCGGTGCGACAAAGAGCCGCGTCTTCTTGTCGTTGTTGGCAATGATATCAATCTTCCCATCACCCGTGTAATCGGCAGCCACCGCCGTATTCGTGTGGAAACCCTCATGGACGACGTGCTTCTTCCAGACGGCCTCCTGAGAGAAACCAGAGAGGGGGCCCAAGCAGGCAAGAAAGACAATAATTCGAAGAATCATGACACACATCCGAGCAGATCGCGCATCTCTGAGCAACCACATCCCGAAATCAGCCCTGCTTCTCGGGGAAAACCTTGAATTCCTACCGGTCTGTGGTCATCCTGACGCCCCTTTCAGAAATCTAATCTGGGCCCTGATTCATCTTGCCATCGGCCCTGAGACCGTCCACGCTTGAAAGTAACGTCCAGATTTCCCTCAATGACAAATGATGCTTAGGACTACTACATTACTATTGGGTTACTTGGTCTCGACAACTGCCGCTGCGACCATCGGCTTGGATGCCGGAAACAACACCGGCTACACAACAGACGGGGGGGCAAATAACCACTTCATCTTCCTCAGTACGATTCCCTACAACGTCGGGCTCGATGAGACTGTAGATACGTGGCAGTTTACCAGATCCGACTTGCCAACAGTCCCCGATGGTGGGTCAGGCGTGGTACCTCTGATCTACACTGCCACAGAGGGAGAGTTTACAACCTTTGCAGTCGGGACAGAGCAAACAAGTGATGCCGCTCCTCACGCTTGGGGCGTCACCCTCAGTGCGGGCACAGACTACTATTTCGGATTTGCGCAAGAAGACAACGTGGTCGCTTTCTCGACCTCCGCTAATCCGGGAACTGCGATTCCCATGGATCACGCTTGGATCTTTGGGGATCCTTCCGCAGCGGATACCGCCGATAACACTGTCTTATCGGTTGGACTTGGATCTGGGGCCATTCCTGGTAATACCACTGGTGGGCAGCTTCCTTTCGGAACGAGTGTTTCTGGAGGGGCAGGTAACGATGATGCCTACACCTTCTTCAACTCAGGCACACTCGGAGCCAGTCGGCAATACAACATCCAGTTCAATACGACGCCGATTCCAGAGCCCTCGGCTGCGCTACTCGGATTGCTCGGACTCGGCCTGATTTTCAGGCGCCGTCGCTAGCTTCTGCGTAGACCGCTCCATTCACTTTTGCCAAGAGCGGACCTCCGGGTCCGCTTTTGTGCGTTTCATCACACGGGATGTCGTCCTCACCTTCTCTGCCACCACACCCCTCTGAGGACGACTCTCTCGATCTCTCGGATTGGGAACCTGACGATCCCGTCCTCTCTGAGATTCCGGATGCGTCGGCCGATCTCCTCGAATCCCGCCGACGTTTCAAGCAGGCAGAGGTAAAGGAGCACGACGAAGTTCATCCGCCCCCAGAAGTAAGAATCGACACCGCCATGGAACGCGCGGCGTTTCAAACGGATCCCGACCGCTTCCTGAAATGCTTAGCCATCTTAGAAACCGTATTGAAGCTCCGTCAAAAACAGGGCGTCGAACATGGCCA